>JANWKU010000059.1 GCA_025451215.1 Terriglobales bacterium | reverse complement strand
AGGAGACCCGAACTGGCTGGCTTCATAGCGCGCGAAAAAGATGACGCGCCTTGCCTTCTCCGTATAGCGTTCAAACATAGTTGCCCTTCCCCTTGAGTGCTCCAGGGACTTGCGGGTCTGTTCCAGCCACCCACCCCTTGGTCCGTACTTCATTGTGCAATTGCGGTGCCATTAAATCCAAGCCTAACCCCCGACCAAACGGAACCTGGATACTATTACTTTAGACACCCGGGTTTTTGTTGCCGGCCATTGTTTCCATCAAGTCTATTCTCAATGACCGGTTACCTAATTCGTTCCATTCTGGCACTTGCTGTACTTCGTCAAAACCCGATACTTCAAATGACCTTTTCGTCACGCTAAAAGCGACTCCGGTTTTACCTCTTCCACGCGCCCTTGCTGCAACCGTAGTACACGATCGCACCGTTTGGCGAATGCAATGTTGTGCGTTGCAATCAGAGAGGTCAGCTGGCACTCGCGATGCAACCGGGAGATCAATTCAAAAATCGAATCAGCCGTTCGGCTGTCGAGATCGCCTGTCGGCTCATCCGCCAGCAGGAACTTAGGCTCAGTAATGAGCGCGCGCGCCAGGGCCACCCGCTGTTGCTCGCCTCCGGAAAGCTCTCCGGAGCGATGATGTGCACGTTCCTTCAAGCCCACCTCTCCCAGCCAGCGCAATGCTTCGTTTTCAGACTCCCCCCGGGGCTGGCCCCGTACTAGGAGCGGCATGGCCACATTCTCTTGTGCCGTAAATTCCGGCAGCAAATAGTGGAACTGCCAAACGAAGCCAATTTCACGATTGCGAAAGTCAGCCGCTTCGTCTTTGGAAAGCGAATTCACTCGCAAGTGGGCGAAGTATACGTCACCCGCGGAAGCACGATCAAGAGCGCCGAGGATGTGCAGAAGGGTACTCTTTCCCGCTCCCGATTCACCTACCAGCGCCAGCATCTCGCCTTTATTTGCCTGAAACGAAAGATTTTCAAAGAGCACCAAGTCCGAACTGCCGGAGCGGAAGATTTTCTTCAACCCCTCGGCCTTTAAGGCGGCTTCAGCTATTAGATGCACCCAGAGCGCTCCTCGTCTCAAACCCGAACCATGGGACCGTTCAGCCTTGGTAGCAGTCTAAACGAAACCCGGGGCAACACCACTAAGACATTGAGCCTAGGCATCTGTCTTCAAAACTCTAGTCCTGGTGAAAACAATTGCAATGTAACCCTCGTCACAATGCAAAATTCGGGAGAATAAGACGTGCCGAACCCCAATGGTTTTTATAGGCCGGAACATTCGCCATTTTGCGAAGCAAAATGAAGGATATGGGAGATTTTATGGCCGACCTGAGCAAGGCAGTGCACTTCGTGAAAATATTATGCGAGATTGTCGAAAAGGAAATAGTCCATTCGATTCAACAATGAAGAAAAAAGGCAAGGAGGCCTGAATAACATGCAATATCTGCTGCTTATCTACTATAACGAAGTCGAATGGAACAAGCTGAGTCAAGGCGAATTGAACAAAATATTTACCGAGTACATGGCATACAACAAGAGCATTGTTGATAGCGGGCACTATAAAGGCGGCAATCGTTTGGACTTTACTTCGAAAGCCAAGACTGTGCGTGTGCGTGATGGCAAACGAATGGTTACGGACGGTCCTTTTGCCGAAACGAAAGAACAACTGGGAGGATATTTCCTCGTGGAAGTGAAGGATTCGGAAGAGGCCGTGGAGTTGGCGGCGCGGATTCCGGGTGCGCGGTCGGGCTCCATCGAAGTGCGCCCCATTCCGCCCATGCCGGCACGATAGCGGCGGCCCGAGTACTATTCGTAACGAAGGGCTTCGGCGGGCAGAATTCTTGCGGCGGACCAAGAGGGATACAGCGTCGCAATAAATGAAACTCCAATCGCCACCGCGGCGACCCAAATGCCATCGCTCAAACGTGGAGAAAAAGGGATGTAATCAATCGAATAGACTTCGGGCGCCAACGGAAAGAAGTGCCAGTGGCCGCCGGCCCAGGAGAGAGCATAGCCGAGCACCAATCCAATCACAGTGCCGACCAACCCGATCAAAAGCCCCTGACCAATGAATATCCGTCGCACCTGCGATTGTCGCGTTCCCATCGACATGAGCACGGCGATGTCGCGGGTCTTTTCCATCACCATCATAATGAGCGAAATTAAAATGTTGAGCGCCGCCACGAAAACGATCAATCCGATCGTGATGAACGTCACTAGACGTTCCAGGCTCAAAGCATGGAACAGCGCCTTGTTCTGCTCCATCCAGTTGCTGGTCATGTAGCCGGGCCCGGCGGCCTTTTCCAGTTTATCCGCGACCTGCGGAGCTTTGTAGATATCGTCAATCTTGAACTCGAGCACGGTAACAACATTTCCTACGGAAGAAAGTTGCTGCACATCAGAAAGCCGCGCGAAGGTCCAGGAGTTGTCGTAATCGTAAAAGCCAGAATCAAAAATGCCCGCAACGCGAAAGCGCGTGTACTTGGGCACGACGCCAAACGGAGTGAGTTCTCCCTGAGGGCTGGTGACCAGCACGACCGATCCCACGCTCGCGCCGAGTTGGTCGGCCATGTCCTTGCCAATCAGAATCGGCGGCATCTCTGCCACTCGTTGTTCCAGTCCTTCTAAGGAGTCTGGGGATTGTGTGGCGGAGGTCTGTGTGGAAGAAGGCTGTGTGGCGCGGACGCCCTCGTCCGCGTCGCCGGGTCGAAGACCCGGCGCTACACGGTCAGAAGTTGCATGATCAGGAGCTGCATGATCTGCTTTCTCCTCCAATGCCGAGGCTGAGCCGATCTTTACCGCGTCCAGCAGATCGCTCACCTTGCGCTCGTCCGCCGGCATGATTCCCTTGATCACCGCCCCGCTTGCCCGAGGGCCTCGCGAGATCAGCACCTGCTCGTAGATGGCTGGCGCGGTCGCCAGTACGTGGGGCTCCTTTGACATCCGCTTCATCAAAGCGGGCCAGTCTTTAATCCCATCGCTCTCCACCCGCAGCAGATTTACATTCGAACTAGAACCCAGGAGCCGGTCCTGCAGGTCCTGACGAAATCCGTTATTGATAGCCAGCGCGATAATCAGCGAAGCCACCCCGGCAGCGACTCCAATGATCGAGATCGCCGTGATGACACCGATCATCGCTTGCCGCCGTTTGGCCCTTAAATATCGGGAGGCGATGAATAACTCAAATTTCACTTGAGGTCCCTCGCTTTGCTCGGGATTTCGGCACGCGGCTCAAACGCCGCGTAAGCGCCTCAACTTGCCGACGTTTGGCGCGCAGATAACGGGATGCGATAAAAAGCTCAAAGCGCATAGAAATGGCGAAGCCGCTGATAATCCTGGAGCTGAAAGATGCAACCCAGCATTCAGCCAAGATGGATTATAGAGACTGATACTGAAAAAGAACCATGCTTCGAAGCCGGAAATTATTTTTTTAAATTTTTGGCACAAACGCTGGCACTGTTTTCCGGTATGCTCGATATTCTTCTCCGAAGCGCGCTTCCAATTCGTTGTCTTCCATTCGGACCATAATCATGCCCAATACAAGCGCGAACGCGGTCAATCCATAACAGACACTCAGGCCCGTGCCTACGCTCCATCCCAGCATCTCGCAGAAATGGCCCAGGTACATAGGATGACGAATGCGCGTTCTGATTCCGGTCAGCACCAGCCGCTGCTCCTGGCTTCCCGGCAAAAGCTCCGCCATTCCGCTAACCTGCCGGCGGCTGAAACTTCTGGTGGATTTGTAGTACAGCCAGAAGCCGCACAGAAATAAAATAACTCCCAGCACCCAACTCCACGAGCTTTCGTAAAGCAAGCGATCACGCCATCGGAATGTGACCATCGCCAGAACAATCCACGCCGCGGCCCAACCTGGCAGCAGCACGCGATAGGGAGACCTCTGCCGAACTCTCCACCGCGCGGCAAATGGATGGATGGCCAGCCAGAACAGAGGAATGCTCGCATAAACGATGCACAACCACCATCCCGCGGATTGCAATAAATCGCGCATCAGCAAAACGATTCTACTGTGGTTGCGGGAATCAGTGCTGCGAACCATTGTTGTTGTACGAATCGGCGTTCCCTGTGGCACAGTAGTCATTACTCTCCATGGCCGATGCCGATAACAATCACGTTGGAGGATACATTGCTTTCTCCTACGGCGACTTCACGCTTTACCAGATCGCCAGATTTTTCATTGTCGCCGCTTTGGAAATGCAATCGGTCGCGGTGGGCTGGCAAGTTTACGACATAACACGCAGACCGCTCGACCTGGGCCTGATTGGACTGGCGCAGTTCCTGCCAAGTTTTTTGCTATTTCTCGTGGCCGGGCATGCGGTGGACCGATTTGAACGCAGAAAAATTCTGGTGCTTTGTTATGCAGGCCTGGCTATCTGTTCGGGGATGCTGCTGGCAATCACTTTTTCGCACTATCGTGCCATCTATGCAATTTATGTCGTGATGGTGCTGGTCGGCGTCGTGCGCTCATTCAGCGCACCCGGAGGCCGCGCGTTCTTGCCGGAGTTGGTTTCCGAGGAGCATTTTCCCAATGCAGTCGCCTGGAACGCCACCATTTTCGAAGGTGCCACGATTATCGGTCCGGCCGTTGGCGGATTTCTATATGCCCTCGCGAAGGGACCTTCTGTCGTGTATGGGGCCGCCACAGTCACCGGAGTAGTCGCAACCGTGTCCATGCTGCGCATTAAATCCAAAGCCAAGCCGCGTCCCCGCGAACAAGTCAGCATGAAAACCGTGCTGGCCGGCCTGCATTACATCTGGGAACAGAAAGTGATTCTAGGCGCAATCTCCCTCGATCTGTTTGCCGTCTTGCTCGGTGGCGCGGTGGCTCTGCTGCCCGTATTTGCACGTGAAATTCTGCATACCGGTCCCTGGGGCCTGGGATTGCTACGGAGCGCGCCGGGAGTCGGCGCGGCCATCATGGCGTTGGTCGTGGCGCATCGCCCGGTAAAACGCAAGGTGGGCTTGACCATGCTGTGGTGCGTGGCTGGGTTTGGAGTATGCACCATCATCTTCGGCCTCTCCCGCAGCCTTGTGATCTCGTTAATTGCTCTGCTGCTGCTCGGCGCTACGGACATGGTGAGCGTAATCATCCGGGGCATCCTGGTGCAGTTGGGTACGCCCGACGCTATGCGCGGCCGCGTAAATTCCGTGGAGATGCTGTTTATCGGCGCTTCCAACGAACTTGGCCAGTTTGAATCCGGCGTCACAGCTGCGTGGTTTGGAACTGTTCCAGCCGTCGTGATTGGCGGTGTCGGGACGCTATTGGTGATCGCTTTCTGGGCGTGGCGCTTTCCTGAATTGCGCGATGCTGACAAGTTTATTTCTGTTCAGGATCCGGCCCTGCCATAATGCTCCTTAATTCTGGTGTGTCAGAAATGACAAGTCGCCGTCGAGCCAAGCTTGAAACGTGGATTACAATGAAACTTGAGAAGTGATCCAAATGGTAGTCAACGAGGCGAGTGATGCTGCACCTTGCAGGAGCATGGCCGCACATTTCGGTGATTTCGGTCCTCGATATCCTTCTCGTCGCCATCCTCATCTATGAATTCCTCGAACTGATCAAAGGCACCCGCGCCGCGCTCATGCTGTTGGGTTTGGGAGTGCTGACGCTGGCCTTTTATCTGTTCCGCATCGGTGGCCTTACCACTGTGAATTGGCTGGTAAGCCGCTTGCTTCCGTATGCGGTTTTTGCACTCATCGTTGTTTTCGCTGTGGAACTTCGCCAGGGGCTTGCGCGCCTTGGCCGCAAAGTCACATTCAGCCGTTTGTCCACCGGCGAATCGGACGTTTACGATGACATTGTGCTGGCCGCGAATTTGTTTTCGCAAAACCAGACGGGCGCATTGATCGTGATTGAGCGCGAAGTCGGCTTGCGTACTTACATCGAAAGCGGAGTTCCGCTGGATGCCCGCATCTCTTACGATTTGTTGGCTACCATCTTTCGCCCCAGCGCGCCTTTGCACGATGGAGCTGTCATCTTGCAGAAGGACCGCATTGCCGCCGCCGCTTGCTTTCTTCCCTTATCCATGAATCCGATCCTTTCCACGCAGCTTGGCACGCGCCATCGCGCTGCAATCGGAATTACGGAAGAATCCGACGCTATCGCCGTGATTGTTTCCGAGGAAACCGGCACAATCAGCATCGCGGTCGGGGGTAGCATTGAAAGAGATCTTTCAGTTGAACGGTTGCGGCAGCGACTCGGGGAATTGTTACGGCGTTATGTTCCGCCTTCCACTCTGCCGACGCCGATTGCAAGCGGAAACGATGAATTTGCGGACCAAAATATTGCCGATGCCGTCCATCGCGCGGAGACGCGTCATCGCCATTAAACGATCATGAGAGATTTTTTTCGCAATTACATATTCCACAACATCGGGCTTAAGCTGGTTTCGCTTTTGCTGGCTGTGGGGCTATGGCTTGCCATATCGCGCGATCCCATCGCCCAGGTCGCGGTGGATGTCCCGATCGAAATGCAAAATCTTCCGGATGCGCTACAGGTCAGCTCCGAGCACATTCCTCAGGTGCAGGTCCGGTTAAGCGGGCCGGAAAGACTGATTCATCGCCTGCAACGTTCGGATGTACACGCACACATCAACCTGGCGCAGGTGCAGCCCGGCGAACGCAGCTTCGCGCTTACGCCGAATGATGTGCATTTTCCCGACGGCCTTCAAGTTGTGCAGATTATTCCCAGCGACATGCGCCTGAATTTCGATTCCAAAGCGAGCCGGCAGGTGGAAATCAAACCTCGAGTGGTCGGCACCTTCGCCTCCGGATATGAAATTGAGCGGATTATCGTAGTGCCCGCTGCTTTGACCATCGAAGGACCGCGTACAAGAGTGGGCGAAACAGACTACGCGGTAACCGATCCCATTGACGTCACCGGGGCCACCGATCGGATGACGTTCTCAACGCACGCGTACGTTTCAGATCCGCTCATTCAAGTGGTGAATACCGACCCCGTTCACGTAACGGTCATCATGCGGAAAAATACTGCTGCGGAAACCGGGCCATAACCTCTCATAATGACATCTCAAAAAAAACGTCAGCTATTTGGTACGGATGGAATTCGCGGGATCGCGGGGGAATTCCCCCTGACGATCGAAAGCACTTATTGGATTGGCCGCGCGCTGGGCCATGATCTGCTTAAGGCGAATCCTCATCCCAAAGTGGTCATCGGCCAGGACACGCGCGAGTCCGGCGCGTGGATCACGGAGCGCGTGGCCAGCGGCCTCGCTTCCTGCGGCGTGGACGTGCATAATGCCGGAGTTATCACCACGCCCGGTGTCGCGTATCTTGCCCGGTCGCGCGGGTACGACGCTGGAATCGTGATCTCTGCCTCTCACAATCCATGGACCGACAATGGCATCAAGGTGTTCTCCGGGGATGGCTACAAGCTTCCGGATGAACATGAACTTGCCATCGAGCAGGAGATATTTTCGTTGTTGGAAAGTGGCGAAACCGTCCCGGCGCAACAAAATTCGCGCGTGCCGGAGGAAGCCAGTCTGCGGCGCGAGTACATCGTATGGCTGGCGAAAAGTGTGAGCCAGGATTTAAGCCTGCGGCCACTGGTGGATTGCGCGAATGGAGCGGCGGCAATGGAAGGGCCGGAGTTGTTTCGTGCCTGTGGCGTGCAAGCGGACTATCTGAGTGTTTCGCCCGATGGCAGAAACATCAACGAAAACTGCGGCGCGTTGCATCCCCAGGTAGTTGCAAAGGCGGTTGCAGCAGCGGCGGGCAAATACGATTTGGGGATCACCTTTGACGGTGATGCGGATCGAGTGTTGCTTAGCGATGCGGGCGGCAGAATCGTGAATGGCGATGCCATTCTCTTGTTGCTGGCACGGGATTTGGATGCGCGCGGCCAGCTTCCCGGCGCTCTTGTCGTGGCCACGACTATGTCCAACATGGGCCTTGAGGTCGCACTGCGACTGTCGGGGATCCGACTGCTGCGTGCCAATGTAGGCGACAAGTATGTGCTTGAGGAAATGAAAAACACCGATGCCGTTCTGGGTGGCGAGCAATCCGGACACATTATTCTCCGCGACGGGGAAGCCACTACCGGCGATGGTCTGCTCACCGCGCTCCGCGTCATGGAAGTCATGGCGCGTACAAAACGAAGTTTGGCAGAATTGACCTGTGATCTGAAAGTGTTTCCCCAGACGATTAAAAATATCCGAGTGAAAGAGAAAGTGCCTTTTGACCAAATACCACGAATTAAGGATTCCATCCAGGCCGCTGAACGTGAACTGAATGGCAATGGCCGCGTCGTTGTCCGCTACTCAGGCACCGAGGCCCTGGCGCGCGTAATGGTGGAAGCGGAATCGGAAGACAAAATGCGCAGCCTTACTGAAAAAATTGCCGCCGCCATCCAGGGCAGCCTCGGCGCGAATTAGATTTATCCTCCGTGGAAGGCAGGTTGCAAGACATTGCAGGCCATCCTGAACAACTTCGCGGCCTTGTGGAACCTGCTTCTTCTGTTTGCCGTTCTCGTCGCGCTGCTGTGGTTTTTCTACTTCGTGCTGTTGCGGAAAATTTTCCGGATCAGAAGAATCGCGAGGATTCGGTCAAGAAGGGAATTACGCGCAGCGGCGGAACGAGACCAATAGCGATTCGCGGAAACCGCCGATTGCGTTTATTCCAAATCTCTCCAGTTCGGCCCAACCCCTATCTCAACCAGTAACGGTACGATGAGCGAATGCGCGTTTTCCATGAGTTCTTTCACCAGAGAACGCATAATGTCGAGTTCGCCTTCCGGCACCTCGAAAACCAGTTCATCGTGCACTTGCAGAGTCATCCGGGATTTCAATCCCCCCTCGCGGATCGCTGCATCAATGCGGATCATCGCGATCTTAATCAGATCGGCGGCCGTTCCCTGCAACGGAGTATTCACGGCGGTGCGTTCCGCGAATCCACGAAGATTGGTGTTCTTGCTGTTGATGTCGGGAATCGGACGCACCCGGCCAAATAGCGTTTTCACATTGCCTGCGGCGCGAACTTCTTCGAGCGTCTTGTCAATGAACCCGCGCACTCCGCTGTACTTTTGGAAATAAGCGTCAATAAATTGCCGCGCTTCCGAAGGCTCGATTCCCAGGTTCTGCGAAAGCCCAAACGCCGACAGTCCATACACTATCCCGAAGTTCACCACTTTCGCTTGTCTTCGATGATCGGCGGTCACCATTAACGGCGGCACTCCAAACACCTGCGAGGCGGTCAGCGTGTGAATGTCATCGCCGTTACGGAACGCTTCCACCAGCAGCCGGTCTTTGGAGTAGTGGGCAAGCAGCCGCAGTTCAATCTGCGAATAGTCCGCGGTCAACAGCACATGGCCGGGTTCCACTGTGAAAGCCGCGCGAATCTCCCGGCCCAGTTCGGTGCGAATGGGAATATTCTGCAAATTCGGATTTACCGACGACAACCTTCCCGTCGCTGTTGCCGCCTGCGCGAATGTGGTATGTAAACGCCCGCTGGTTAAATTCAACAACAAGGGTAGCGCGTCAACGTATGTGGATTTCAGTTTCGACAACTGGCGATAGTCAAGCACCATACGCGGAATCTCATGACTCTCCGCGAGGTCTTCCAGAACATCCACCGCCGTTGAAATGGTTTTTCCCTTTCCGTACTTGACCGGTTTCGGAAGATTCAACCGGTTAAAAAGCACGTCTCCAAGCTGCTTGGGGGAATTGATATTGAATTCGCATCCGGCGCTAGCATAAATTTCCTTTCCCTTCGCGGCAATTTCCTGCTCCAGACGGGAAGACATTTCCCTAAGCGCGGAGCGGTCAATCTTTACCCCCGCATGCTCCATGCGTGCCAGCACGGGTACCAACGGCAGGTCAATTTCCTCGTACACTTTCAACAGGCCCGCCTGTTCCACTTCATGGCGAAGGGTCGCGGTCAGCCGTCCCGTAACATCCGCGGATTCGGCCACCGTGCCACTCAATTTCATGTTGAAACGCCGCAGCGCCACCTCGGGTAATTTATGGGAAGTGTATGTGGGATCGAGCAGGTAGGAATACAGCATGGGATCGTGTACGACATCGCCAAGTTCGATCCCCTGAGTATGCAGCGCATGCAGAGCGCTCTTGTAGTCGTGGATGGAGAGCGCGAACCTGTTTCCTCGAAGCTCCTTTGCCAGCTTTTCCCGCACCTCGTTTCGTTCCGCGGAAATCGTAGTTGCTGTTCCAGGCGTGGTAGAAATTGCAATGTCGCTGAACTTGGGGGGTGGCGCTTCATAGGGCATCAGCGGCAACATGGCGTCGTCAGTAGATTGCGGCTCCGGCTCTTCTTCTGGCTGCGATGAAGCAATCGCCAGCGCAAGCACCGCTTGGGATTGGATTCCTTTAAAAACAGATTCCAACTCTTCCGCGGAGGTCGCTTCCTCATAGTGCATTTCGCTTACTATGACGTCGGGAATCAAGTCCTTCACCAGTGAGGTGAACTCCAGTTCAATAAAGAGCTCGCGTAACGTCGTCGCATCAGGAGATCCCGTTTTCATGGATTCAACATCCAAATCCACGGGGACATTGCAGTCAATCGTTGCCAGTTGTTTGCTCAGTAGCACCACATCGCGATTGTTTTGCAGGGACTCGCGATATGTCTTGCGTTCGATTTCGCCGGCATGGTCGAGAGCGGCTTCCACGCTGCCGAAGCGTTTAATGATCTCGACGGAACCCTTGTCGCCCACGCCCGGCGCGCCTGGAATGTTATCAATCGAATCGCCGCGCAAGGCCATAACGTCCACAACGCGCTGGGGCGGCACACCCAAAATTTCTTCCACCTTCTGCGCATCGCAAATTAAATTATCTTTCGGCGGATTCAGGATGAGGACATGATCGTTCACCAGTTGCATCATGTCCTTGTCGCTGGAAACCACGTACACGCAACGGTCCTGTGCCGCCGCTTTCTTGGCCAGTGTGCCAATCACGTCGTCGGCCTCAAATCCTGGATATTCGAGAATCGGAATCCGGTATGCATCGAGGGCGCGACGGATATAAGGCACTTGCTGGACTAAGTCCGCGGGCATTTCTGACCGGTTGGCCTTATAGCCTTTGTATTCGATCTCCTGAAATGACTGCGTTTTTGCGTCGAATTTGCGGATTGAGGTGATGCCTTCGGCTTGCTTGTCGCGGAATGTGGGCGCCGCCACGTCAAATACCGCTGCCAGATATTCAGGTGAAAAATCTTCCCGCAGCTTTCGTAGCATATTCACAAACACGTAGGTAGCAGCAGTGGGCAGTCCCGTTTTCGTGGACATGCTCCGCTGCCGCGCCATGGCATGATAGGCGCGAAAGATAAACGACATTGCGTCCATCAGGAAGATGCTTCCGGGCCTTATGTTACCCGCCGTGATTGTCGGCGTCGGGGAAGTTTGTGTTTGGGGAATCGCGTCAGAGACAGGTTCTGCTGCGCTGGTTTTCTTCGATAGGCGCGATGCTTGGCTTCGGGGAGACACCAGCTAAGTCTAGCAAACAAAAATCATGTTATCCCGTGCCCGGAGCGGCCCTAGAAATCATGTCATCCCGACGCACGAACGAAGCGAGGGAGGAGACCTTAAGAAGATTAGTCCTTCGCATGAATTCAACAAGAATGTCACTCCCGCAATGCGCCATAAAGCTCGAGCCAAAGTCCCTTCACTCCACAAGCATGCAATCGCCGTAAGAATAAAAGCGGTAACGCTCCCTTACCGCATGGCCATAGGCCGCCAGCACCCTTTCTTTTCCGCCTAGTGCGCAAACCAGCATCAGCAAAGTTGACTGCGGAAGATGAAAGTTCGTGAGCATCGCCCCCACAACCTTAAACTGAAATCCGGGGTAGATAAATAAGTCCGCCTCCCCGCTGCCCGCTGCGACCTCAGCATGGATCATCGCCGCATGTTCTAGCGCGCGGACGGTCGTCGTCCCTACCGCGACAACTCTGCGTTTCTGCTTGCGGGCGCGATTGACAGCATCCGCCGCGACTTCGGATATCAAGTAGTCCTCGCGATGCAGTTTGTGTCCTTCCACATTTTCCACTCTCATCGGCTGAAACGTTCCCAGGCCCACATGCAACGTAATTTTGGCGGTTTCAATTCCGCGCTGGCGAATTCTCGCGAGAATCTCCGGCGTAAAGTGAAGGCCCGCCGTTGGCGCCGCTACCGATCCCCGCTCCTTGGCGTAAACCGTCTGGTAGCGCTCACGGTCGCTGGTGCGGTCTGCACGGTCAATGTAGGGAGGCAAGGGAACATGTCCCAGTGCTTCCACGGCAGCCCAGAAATTTTGGTTTGAAGCGAAACGAATTCTTCGCTCACCAAATTCACCACGTTCTATCACTTCCGCGCTCAGTTCTTGATGCTCGCCGAAATAAAGCTTTTCTCCAATGCCGATTTTTCGTCCCGGCCTCACCAGGCACTCCCACTCATTCGGTTCCTGGCAAATCTGTCGCGTGAGCAATATCTCAACTTTCCCGCGCAAAAAATCTTTTGCCGCGGGATTGTGCTCGCTCAATGTCTGGGCCTTCACGCCACTTCTGCTGGCAAAAAGCCGCGCCGGAAATACCCGCGTGTTGTTGAATACCAGCAAATCATCGGGGCGAAGAAGATCAGTAAATTCCGAAAACGACCGGTCCTCCGCCTCGTCTAAACCCCACGCCAGATGGAGCATTCGGGCTGCCGCGCGGTCCGCAAGCGGCTCCTGTGCAATTAGTTGTTCGGGTAATTCGTAATTGAATTCGAAAACTTTCACAAAGCAGATTATAAATTTGCAAGCATGCGAAAATTCTTTCCCGATTGTCAATATTTCACGTTGTTTCAGTAATCATGCTGGGTTAACATAAACAGCCCTGAGTTTTATGCCGAGCGAACGCAAATATCGCAGCCAGATGATTGAGTTCGGGAAAATGTTGCACCAGCGCGGCTATGTGGCCGCCATGGACGGCAATCTTTCCGTTCGCCTGGATGAAGACAGAATTCTGGCCACTCCCACGGCCATGTGTAAGAGCATGATGCGGGTCTCTGACCTTGTTATCGTCGACCTTGAAGGGCGCCGCATTCAGGGCCGCCGCAATGTTTCGAGTGAAATCGGGATGCACTTGCTCATCTATAAACTTCGCCCTGACATTCGCGGCATTGTCCATGCTCATCCGCCCACAGCCACCGGATTCGCTGCTGCTGGCATGGCGCTAAATAAGCCTCTGGTCTGTGAAGTAGTCATTGGGTTGGGATCCATCCCTTTGGCCGGATACGGAACTCCGGGAACTCCGGAGCTAGCCGCCGCGCTGGAGCCTTTGGTGCCGCAATACGACGCGATCTTGATGGCCAATCACGGTGTCGTCGCTTATGCGGACGATCTCCATCAGGCTTACATGAAGCTGGAAACTGTAGAACATTTTGCCCAGATCGCCCTGGTGACGCATCTTTTGGGAAAGCAGCAACCACTGGCTGGTACGAATCTGCAGAAATTGATGGACATTCGAGGCAAATACGAAGGTTCGCGCTCCGTGGCGCCCCTGCCGCTGGATGAGGCGGTGCAACCAGTGCTTCAGGCCAGCGCTTCTTCTGCTAAGGCCGCAAGTTCCGCGAGCGCCAATTCCGGTTCACGGCGCTCTCTGGCCGGTCATCGCGAAGCTTCTTTGCGCCGTTCCTAATTACTTCTCTACCGGACTACCGGAAATTCAGTCGTACCGACCTTGCCCACATTTTCTTCAGCGAAAACGCGCACCGCTTCCAATGAAGCCTGTAATTGCGCGAGATACTGTTCGCGGTCGGCATCCGCGGACACGGAAATTTTTTTGCCCATCCGCATCAAGGCCCGCGAAAATGGCTTGGGAATCAAGCATCGGTCCCAACTTTTTAGCACCCACGCCTTCTCCACTGCCACGTAAAAAGTTGCCATCTGCACTCCAGTGGCGCTGGCAAGTAGGATGGGGCCCGGCTTGGCCACGTGGCGCGGTCCTCGTGGGCCATCAATCGTAAAGGCCACCGTCCACCCTTGCTCCACTTCGCGCTTCGTTCCTAGCAACCCCTTGATCCCTCCGCGGGTGGTGGATCCCCGTACGCTGGTAAAGCCGAACTTCCCGACAATGCGCGCGATCCATTCGCCGTCAAAGCTGTCGCTTGCCAATACGCGTAAACGGCGGTTGCGCGTGATGTAAGTTGCCGGCAAAATGCAGTCGTGCCAGAAAGAAATCACCAAAGGACGGTCGTCAAGCGAAGTCGGACCACCCTCTTCAAAAGACACCGCACAGCGCAGGGTCCAGCCAATGGCGCGAATCGCAAGACTTCCCACGGTTGTAATCAAAAAAAGAAGCAAACGTTGCCGGAGGCTGAATTGCTTAGCGGCCGCCGCATTCTCGCCCGACGCACCCAAATTTGCTGCATCCGTCACGGCGGTATTCTAACTGCCGGTTGGCCTTCCACGAAATTCAATCAACCACACGTTGCGATTTGGAATCTAAGCCGCCCATGCCAAACCACAAAGATGAAACCGTTGTGGATACACAGCGCCTGACCGCACCGCAGATTTTTCACGCCGCCGTCGAAAATGCCGAGGAAGAATTAAAGCGCTCCGCGCGAAAGCTCGCTTTCTCAGGCTTCGCGGGCGGCATTACTCTTGGTCTTACCGCGTTGGCCGTAGCGTCGGTGCAAGGTCTTTTAGGGGATGGTCCCTGGCAACAGTTTGTTTCGTATTTGTTCTATCCCATCGGATTTATAGCAGTCATCATCGGTCGGGCACAACTGTTTACGGAGAATACCCTTTATCCTGTTGTTTTGGTCCTGGACCAGCGTCGCCACTTCCTCGCTACATTGCGGCTTTGGGGGGTCGTCTTCTCTTCGAACATAGCAGGAGCCTTGGCGTTTGCGTTCTTGGCGGTACGCTCCGGTGCGCTGCACCCAGAAATCGTGGCCAAACTGGTCAAGCTTGGTTCCGATGCGGTGGTGGGTTCCTCAGCCTCTTTGTTCTGGAGCGGTGTGATTGGCGGCTGGCTTATCGCTCTAGTCGCCTGGATGGTAACGGCAAGTCATTGGACCATCGGTCAAGTAGCCATGATCTGGTTGCTTACCTTCATCGTGGGGGTGGGACGCTTTGCCCACTGTATCGTGACAAGCGGGGAAATCCTCTCCGCGGTCCTCGCCAGGGCCGTGCCCGGACCTGCATATTTGCACTGGCTCCTTTTTGCAACAATGGGCAACGTCGTCGGTGGGGTCGTGATCGTCAGCTTGCTGAACTACGGACAGGTGAAAGAGATCATCTAAGCAGGTGCAGCATTCTCGAGGGAAGAATTCCAGCAATTCCAACTAAAGTGTGTGGAGATAAGCCAACAACTTCCGTACCTGTTGGTCATCAAGAACCTGGCCAAAGCCCGGCATCATGTTGCGTCCGGAAACAATGATCGTTCCTACGCGTTCGTCAGTGGCCGGGAGGCCGCTCTTTTCTAAATACTGCTGCTTGAATACGCCTTGAAGGCTGGGCCCTTTTTTACCGCTGGAAGAATAAGCTTCGTGGCAACGGTAGCAGTATGAATCGTAGATTTTTCGTCCCATCGCCTGCTGGGGATTGAGGCCCAGTTCCGCGTCGCTCTTGCGCCGTTCCGCAGTGCAACCGCAAAGAATGAGTGCCTGCAGGGTAAACATAAAAAACGCTAAAAGTAAGCGTCTTCGGCAAGTCGGCATGAGCATGCAAATTCCCGTTCCGGTAAAATAGTGACGCATCGTTCGCGCCCGTAGGTGAAGTACAATCATAGATCACGAGCATGAAAACCAGCGCAAAACGTGTGTACGAAACTCCCGCTCCTTCTGACGGAACTCGGGTACTGGTGGACCGCTTATGGCCGCGAGGTTTAAGCAAGCAAGTCGCCGCCATCGATTCATGGTTGCGCGATCTTGCGCCCTCTAATGAACTCAGAAAATGGTTTCATGCCCACCCCGAACAGTGGCCGGCCTTCCGCAAGCGTTACTGGAAAGAACTCGCCTCGCCTGACGCTACCCGCAGCCTCGAAGAACTCTATCGGCTGGCGGCGAAACACAAAGTTACTTTGCTATTCGCCTCCAAAGATTAAGAACACAACAATGCGGTCGCGCTCCGGGATTTGTTGAACGGGGT
>JANWKU010000058.1 GCA_025451215.1 Terriglobales bacterium | reverse complement strand
TGGTGGGATTTGATTCCGCTTGGGGGTTTGCCACCGTGATCAAGCTCGACATTATCAACGAAGTTTGCGAAAAGATGGGCTCCGGCTTTACCAAAAGCAAGGCGGAAATCGCCGTGGAGACTGTCTTCGACAGCATGAAAAAGGCCCTGGCCAAGGGCGATCGCATTGAATTGCGAGGGTTTGGCGTGTTTAACGTGCGCCCGCGCAAAACAGGGATTGGCCGAAATCCGCGGACTGGCGCGGAAGTTTCCATTCCTCCCGGTAAGGCCGTGCGCTTTAAGCCAGGCAAGGAATTGCAGTCGATTGATTAGGTTTGGCGGCTGGCCGCGAAGTTGATCGCGATCGCCGATTGTGACCCGCTTGTTGAGACCATCAGGAACGAAAACTTCTTCCGATTTTCCGCTGGCAGGCGATTGCTTCCGTTGATAGTTGATAATAAGCCCCAGGATTTTCTGATGTCTGATCTCATACCCTCCGCCCCACCTGCAACGGAATATCTTTCTCCCATAAAAGTGACGGTGGTGCGGCCGCGAAGAAAGCATTACTGGCTTTATGGATTAATGCTGTTGCTGACCATCTTTACAACTTTGGTGGTCGGAGCGCGCATTGAATTCAATTTTCTCCACAACTCCCCGGCCTTTTTGTTCAACGACCAGGCGTTTAGTTTCTTTCCGGTAAGTTGGGTATTGGCGCAGCCCTCGCGTCTGTTGCTGGGAATTCCGTTTGCAGCCACGCTGATGCTGATTTTGTTCGCGCACGAGATGGGGCACTATCTCGGGTGCCTGTATTACGGAGTGGAAGCGACGTTGCCATTGTTCATTCCAGCGCCGACTCTATTTGGCACGCTGGGCGCGTTCATTCGCATTCGTTCCCAAATCCGCTCACGCGCAGCGCTGTTTGATATTGGCATTGCTGGACCCATTGCTGGGTTCGTGATTTCGGTCGCGGCTCTTGTGATTTCATTGCCTATGTCGCGAGTTGGAGTTCCGTTGCCCGCTGCCGACTCGCAGCTAGGATATCCGCTGATTTTTCACCTTGCCGCCCGCTTCCTTCCTCCGCAGGGAACGGCTGCGGCGTTACAGAGCATCTATTTTCACCCTGTTGCGATTGCCGCCTGGATCGGGATGTTCGCGACAGCGCTCAATTTGCTGCCCGGCGGGCAACTGGACGGCGGACATATTATCTATTCGCTGGCGCCACGCGCTCATAGGACCCTTTCCTGGGCGGCGATTGCCATCCTCGTGGTGCTGTCGATTTACTGCTGGGCGGGGTGGCTTTTGTGGGCCATCTTATTAGGCCTGACCGGAATGCGGCACCCTTCAGTGCCGGAGTTTCCGCCGCTGAAAAGACGCCGAGCGCTCGCTATTTTTGGGCTGCTCATGCTAGTGCTCACCTTCGCGCCCGCGCCGACAACGAACAGCTCTTTGCTCCAGGCTATTTCGCAAATTCGCGGGACTCCAAGGTAATCGTACGGCAATAGATGCACGTACTTTTCTCAGATTGCCCCGCGCTTTCTACCAGTTTCAAGAACCCATATTCGGAAATTGGCCAGGGCGTTTGGATGGAGTGCCTCGCGCGGCGAATGGTCCCAGCCAGAGCGAACCCTGAGTTTTTAAGACTTTAGGGCCGGGCTCGCCATTCACAGCTGCCCGTCTTTAATAAACGCAAGAATTCCCCTACGTCCTCCCGGCGTAACTTGGGTAACTTTGGGGCGCAAGCGACGGATGCTAGGCTCGAAATGGAGCATAGTGAACTGTTTGCGGGCGCTCCCATTTGCCATGCCGCGTATCCCCATTTTCAAGCTCGGAGGTTCGACGGAGGAGCCGCTACCTCCTAAGTTGAGCACCTACAATCCTTATCTCATTCTGGAAGGGTTGCAGTTGGGCGTGGACAACTTGCGCCATGATGTTCATTTAAGCCCGCGATTCGTGGAGCAGATGAGGCAGCAGTTGGCGCGCCTCGTGATACTGCACGGGAATGTGGGTGGCCTGCTCGCGGCGGAGACATCGGAGCTTCCTTCAGGACAACAGTTTGCCGGCGGGACAGTCAAAGGCCGTCCAAAGCCGAAGACGGAACCTTCCGATCTGAAGCCACTTTTAGCTTCGCTGCTGATTGCCATTCTAAACCGCGCGAAAGGCTCGAAAAACCTTACGATTGACGTACTTGGACGGCTGGCAGTGTTGAAGTTTCTGCGCGTGGAATTGAACGCGCAGTTTGGGCAGATATTGGAACGTTGCCGCATGACGCTTAAGAATTATGAAGGCGTCCGGCAGAGCAAAGGGCATGAGTATCGCGAGGCGGTAGCGGCCTTTCAAGTGGCGAAGCGGATCATTCTTCGCAAAGCTGGGCTGGAACTCTTCCACACATTGCGCGAAATAGAAAAAGAAAGCCTGACGCGAATGCGGCAATCGCTGTTTGGCACGCGGTCGGATGTGGAATACAAGTTGTTCTTAAACCCTCTGGTATTCACCGAGGATGGCCGCGATCCGTACTTTAACGCCGAGCATTACCTAATGCTGGGCAACTTTGACCACGATCCCAATCGTTATGGAAATGTGCAGCGGCTGGCGGCGGAGTTTCTGCGTTCTTTGAATTTGCGCGAAGACGACGAAAATACCGTTAACGGATGGCTCAGTGTGCCGGAGAATGCCTATCAGTTGGTAGGGCAGGGAACTCCCGACGAGTTGACGCGTGAAGGGCGCAGCCAGTGGGCACGACTCGAGGCGTGGGTAGAATTGCTGGACCGCGAAGACGTGCTTGAGCATGTGATTGCCTCCTACGAAGTGGTGCCGCTGCTGGCTGAGTATTCGCCGCGCATTCATATTCAACAATTAAAGAATGCTCTTATTTCGCGGGAAGAGCGCGAGCGCGTTGAGAAGCTTATTCAGGAGCACGGCCGGCTTTCGATGGACAGTTTGCGCAATGCGGTGACGCGGGCCGCAAATTGTTCCGGTGCGGCGCGGGCCAAGGTCGCAGCGCGATTTTTCTATGATTTCCTTCGGTATCACCGCGATTTGCAGCGCCTGGAAGTGGTGAACGAGGCGCTGGACAGCGTTAATCTCATCACCACCGAAAAGATGCGCGAGCTTTCTGCCATGAACGGGACTCTCTATGAGTTTCTGCTCGAAGAGGAACAGAAGCCCGCCGAAGCAGCGGTCTCAGGGCATGTGATTCTAAAGGCTGACGTGCGTGATTCCACGAAGCTGACGCGCTCTTTGTTGGAACGTGGGCTCAATCCAGCCTCTTACTTCAGCCTGAATTTTTATGAGCCGGTCAACAAGCTGTTGGCGAAGTACGGCGCGAGCAAAGTTTTCCTGGAAGGTGACGCCATCATTCTCACTTTGCTCGAGAACGAAGGCGAATCAAGTTTGTCGGTGGGCCGTACCTGCGTGCTGGCAAGAGAAATTATCGCGATTGTGCGCGGCTATAACGAGTTACTGCAACGAGCGGGGCTACCTTCATTGGAATTGGGAATCGGCATTTCGTATCAAAATTCTGCTCCCATGTATCTATTGGATGGTGAGCAGCGGATCATGATTTCGGATGCGTTGAATGAAAGCGACCGCTTGTCGTCCTGCAATAAGCGCATGCGCAAACCTGTTGAGGCCTTGTCCAGTCCATTCAATGTTTACTCTTTTCAAACCATCAGCGATGGCGACGCTGCGGAAAGCCCGGACGATTTCATCATGAAGTACAACCTGAACGGCATTCGCATGAGCGAAGCCGCATTCCGGCGGTTGCAGCAGGAAATCTCTTTGGAGCCCTGCAAGCTGAAGCTTCCCCGTTTGTGGGGCAGCGAGGAATTTACTTTGCTGTACGGGTTGGTGCCGCTGGGAAACGGGATTTTTCATCAGATCATCGTGCGCGATAGCCGCATGCCGCAAATTGATCCGCGCGACTTTTCTTTAGATCATTGGACGGAGCGGTCCTACTACGAAGTATGTTCGAATCCCGCAATTTATGCCGCGCTGGAAAGCAAAGCGAATACAGGGAAGTAGGAACTAGCGCTCGGCGCGCAGCGGTGACAACAGGCGTCCGGCGCCTTTGGTAGTCTGCGGGGTGAGGGCCAATCCGCCTTCGGCATTCGAGGCTGCTCCAGCCAAAGCCGCAGCCAGGCCACGATAAGAGCGGCCAATTTCCTGATTATCATGCAATGCCACTGGAACTCCCTTATCAATGGCGGGGGCAATTGCCTGGAAATTGTTGGGAATCTTCCACAGAAGCTTTGTGTCGGTGGCTCTTTCGACGTCCTCATCGCTAAAGCCGGGGATTTTTTTGTAACGATTCAGGACCAAACGGACCTTTTCTTGTCCGCCTTCTTCAAGAAATGTGTGCATGCGTCCGGCGCTCCACAAAGAAACCACATCCGTTTGCGCCACTACCAACATGGCACTGGAAAGATCGCATAACATGCGTGCCGTCTGGTCCACGCGATTGGAGCAATCCACCACGACATAGCGGAAGTGAATAACCAGCAGATCGAAGAGCCGGGCGAGTTCCGCAGCGGCCGGAACTGCGGCCAATGGCTGCTGCGAGCCCGCAAGCAAACGCAGTCCACCTTTGCATTCGGTCATTAAGCCATCGAGCAACGAGGCATCCATGCGATGAAGGTTCTGGAGGGCATCGGGAAGTCCGAAAGTGGGACGCGCATTCAAATGGAGCGCGGCATGGCCCAAAGGAGCAAAGTCCACCAGCAAAACATTGCCCTGCGACTCCTGCAATGAGATGGCGGTGTTCACGGCCACGGTGGTTGCGCCCGCGCCGCCCTTGGCGTTGGTGAAGGTAAATACCCGCGCGCGGCCTGAACCGGCGCGAGCTTTATTGCGAGCGGTTGTGTAGCGGGCAAACGCTTCAGCGATGGCTTCCGTGGTGGCATTCCGGTCAAGATATTCACGAGCGCCGGCGCGCATGACGGAAACGATGGTCGCTGGGTTGGTCATTTCGCCAGAGGCGAAAATCACGACATCAGAAGTTGTGGCATGAATCAATTCAATCGCGGAGATGGCCCGTTGTGGGTGGTTCGGGTCAATATCAATGAGAACCACGTCGGAGCGCACATCCTGAATTTGCCGCAGAATGGAATCGGTCGCAGAGGAAGGGAACGCGCCATGGCTGAATACGTTGCGGCTCAACTGCGCGCTATCCAACCGGTTTTGGATCACTATCAACCGGTCTTTTTCTTCCGCTAAATAGGAGACCGCGATGCCTGGCATGAAATCCAATCTCTAAAGAGTTTCTAATCGAACCATGCTATGGAGGGGGAGACACCAAGCCAAGTGACTTTGGTAATAGCCCTTCAGAGCAGCAATACAAAGTTTGTAACAGTAAGAAATCTAAGGACAACCACGCGATGGATGTCCCTTGTAAAAACATTCTATGGCAAAACAAACCGCTTGAAAAGGAATAGAAGAGCACACTTATCTCCACAACTAGCGCGGAGTTTCGCTGAAACCTACAGAAGCAAAGATAGTTAGAAAAAATGGGACCTGTTAAATGGAAAGCGGGCTGCGAGGATGAAAAACATGCGAGCTTAGCGATAGTTCTTCCTGCTCCGCCGGATCTGAAACGACCGGGGCATACCGGACGGAAGCTTCCTTGTCGGGAAGAAATTCGTAATGATCAAAATGAATGGCGACGCTGTAATTCGAGCCCACTTGCGGCGGAGCTACGCGCAAAACTTTTCCCAGACAGCGGACGCGGAGGTTGCCATCAAAGGTGATTTCCGAGGGCATGACGAAAGTGAGTTCCACGCTGGCGTTTTCTTCCAGACAACGGTCGGTATAAAGCAGCGTGCCTGCGGCGCTTAAATCGTTAGTCAAGGCCC
Organism: Terriglobales bacterium; assembly: GCA_025451215.1. Taxonomy (GTDB): domain Bacteria; phylum Acidobacteriota; class Terriglobia; order Terriglobales; family Acidobacteriaceae; genus JAICKN01. The sequence continues at coordinate 50,411 of JANWKU010000058.1, read as the reverse complement.
GATTCTCCTTCCCTTCGTTGGCTACGTGCAACGATACGGGAAGTTGGAGATCAAAACGTTGGGCTGCTCGACGCTCGATTTGTATGCTCGAATCCATTGTTTTTAACTCTAACCCAGTTATGCGGTCCCTGAAAGTCACTAATAAGTCACCATAGGATGCCTGCCAGGGGCGAAGAGGCAGTATGCTGAGGGAAAAGAATTGCCACTCGAACAGCGACCCGAATCGGTGAGCAGTGAGCGCACATCAAAAGCATAGATAACGTGAACGACCTGAGCGCAGCAGATTTGTCCAAGCAAAATCAGGATCAGCCCCCCGGCGGATGGTTGCCGGTGACGCTGCGCGCATTGCGGCATCGCAATTTCCAACTGTTTTTCAGTGGACAATTAATTTCGCTGGTTGGCACATGGATGCAGACGATCGCGGAATCCTGGCTGGTTTACCGCCTAACCGGTTCATCGCTGTTGCTGGGGGCGGTTGGTTTTAGCAGCCAGATTCCCGTATTCCTGGTCGCGCCGCTGGGCGGCATTGTCGCTGACCGGTATAACCGGCAGCGAGTGGTGATTGGCACGCAAGTGTGCTCGATGATCCTTGCGGGAATCTACGCCGCGCTTACGCTGAGCGGACGAATCAAGATATGGGAAATTTTTGTTCTTGCCGCGCTTTTGGGGGTGGTGAATGCCTTCGATATCCCCGGACGGCAGGCGTTTTTAATGGACATGGTGGGCAGGGAAGACCTGATGAACGCCATCGCCTTGAATTCGTCCATGTTCAATGGCGCTCGCATTATTGGGCCCGCGATTGCCGGAATTCTTGTGGCCAGGATCGGCGAAGGCTGGTGTTTTTTTGCGAACTCCGTCAGCTATATCGCGGTGATTGCAGGCTTGCTGATGATGCAAATTACTCGAGTCGCCCCTCGCGCCACAGGTGTGTCCCCGCTTGCGCACATTATGGAAGGGTTCCGCTTTGTACGCGGAACCGCGCCCATCCGCGTCATTCTGCTGCTGCTGGGACTGGTGAGTTTCGTGGCCATGCCTTACGTCGTGTTGATGCCGATTTTTGCCGATCGCGTGCTGCATAGCGGGGCGCGCGGTTTGGGAATATTGATGGGCGCAACTGGAGTGGGCGCTCTGCTCGGAGCGCTGACGCTCGCCTCTCGCAGCGGCGTGCGGGGACTTGGCCGATGGGTTGCGTATTCCTGCGGGGGCTTTGGAGTATTTCTGGTTTTATTTTCCTTCTCACATACCTTTTGGCTGTCTACAGCATTGCTGGTGCCGGTCGGCTTTTGCATGATGTTCCAAATGTCGTCCTCGAATACGCTGATCCAGGCAATGTCTCCTGATGAACTACGCGGTCGAGTGATGGCGGTTTATTCCATGATGTTCATGGGCATGGCCCCTTTCGGCACGCTTTTGGCGGGCGCTTTGGCGGACCGGTTGGGAGCTCCTGTTACGGTAGCCATGGGCGCGGTTGCGGCGATCGGTGGGGCAGTAATCTTTGGAAGGAATTTACCAAAGATCCGGACCGAAGCCAGACGGCTGATTATTGCGCAAGGCATTGCGGGCGGAGAGCCATCCGTTGAGATGACGAGCAGAGTTGTGCAGGATTAATACAGCGTGGCTTTAGCCGCGTTCCAGAGCCGTGGCAAAAGCGTCCAGCGACAGAGATCGTAATAGATTCCGGCGCATGCCGCGTTCCACATCATTCAAACGATCAGCGGCCGTGGCGATCCAGGAGAAATCGGCGGCCTCTGCTAGCTTTTTTAATTCGCCGATGATGTCAGTATTTCGCACCAGATCTGGAGTGCCGGAATTCAGGAACAACAAATCCTGGAGCAGGGAATAAATCGTCTTTAGCAGATTGTCTGTTTTTTCGCGGCCCTCCGCTCCGGCGCGATACGTTTCAGTGGCTTTGAACAACTCGCTGTGATCACCACCGCGGAGCGCAACATTCAAGATGGTCAGGGCGTGGGCCCGGGCCGCTACATACACTGCAATATCAAAAGTGCGCGCTTTGCCAAGCGCGCCGTCGCTGAGTCGTGCCACCAGCGCGCGTTGTGGCGTCTTCCATTCAGGACGCTGTTGCGCCAGATATTGCTCCACTTCACTTACGCTCAGCGGCGCCAAAGTAATGATGGTAGAACGCGAGCGGATCGTGGGCAGAAACTCTCCGGCATTTTCCGTGAGCAGGAAAATCGTGGCGAACTCCGGCGGCTCCTCCAGCACCTTCAAGAGCGAGTTGGCCGCCTCTTTCATGAAAGCTGAGGTCGTGAAAATGTAAACGCGCTCTCTTGCTTCTCCGGGACGAAAATAAATTGTCTCGATGACGCGCCGCACCTGGTCCATCTTGATTACCAGTTGCGGTGGATCGGGTGGAATCACGAGGACGTCAGGATGGGTCTGAATAAACAGCCGGGTCTCTTTTTTGTCGGTTTCGCGGAGAGATTCCCGAGTTTCCACCGCTTCCGCGGAAAGCGTATCCAAATCCTGACTCTGCGCAATGCGCGTGCAGTTGGCGCATTTTCCGCAGAAGTCTGGCAATCCTTCTGTCTGGATTGGCTCCAAACAATTCATTGCCTGCGCCAGCATCAGGGCCAGAGTGTATTTTCCCGACCCTTCCGGCCCTGCCAGAATTACAGCTTGCGGAAAACGGTTGCGCGCCAGCATATCGCGCAGGCGATGTACGACGGCCGGGTTTCCGTGGAAATCTGAAAAGGGCATTATTTATTTCGCGGGCTTCAGAGTCTTTTGTACCAGTTCCAGGATCTTTTTGTGGGTTTGTGAAATTGTTCCGCGAGCGTCCACTAATTTCACGCGCCGCGGCTCGCGGCGTGCAATCGTCAAATAGGCCTCGCGAACGCGCTCGAAGAATGCCCGGTTCTCTTTCTCAAAGCGGCCTTCATCAGAGGCATGATTTGACGCCGATTCCGCCTGCGCTTTATTGCGCCGGCGCGCGCGGCGAACGCTGGCCACAACGTCAGAGTCCATCAAGATTGTAAGATTTGGCTGCAAATCTCCGCATAGAATGCGATGCAGTTCCAGCACGGGCTTGCTGCCAAGTTTTCGTCCGCCGCCTTGATATGCTTCGCTCGAATCGGTGAAGCGGTCGCAAAGCACAATTTTTCCAGCCTCAAGCGCGGGTGCGATTATCTGCTCAATGTGTTGGACTCGGGCCGCAAACATGAGCGCCAATTCCGTATTCGGAGCCAGCGGAGACGTTCTGCTGTTCAACAGGAGCTGACGGATTTTTTCCGCTGCCTGTGTGCCTCCCGGCTCGCGAGTTTCCACCACGATCATTCCCTGAGACCTGAGAGCGGCGGCCAGCTTTCCCAGTTGCGTGCTCTTTCCGCAGCCGTCCAGCCCCTCGAAGGTGATAAATTTTCCGCGATGTGAATGTGAAGTCACGAAGCAAGATGATAACAAGGCAACCGACCAGTCTGTCTGGAAATATCACTCGAATGCCCTGCGCATGGATGGAACTTGCGATTCCATGCTGCTATATTCGTTTTCTGCGGCACGCCCAGGTTCCCAGGAGCTTTCATGCGCTTGTCTTGCAAGTCTTACTTGATTTCATTCCTTCTTTTCGTCCTTATCGTAACCGCACCAATTTTCGCGAAAGAGAAATCAGCCGTCCGGCAGACAGCCGCGGCGAAAGCTCCTACCTTGATAACGATGTCGGTAGACGCCACTGACGCGCCGCGAAAAATATTTCATGCCAGGTTAAATATTCCCGCCACACCCGGCACGCTAACTCTTTATTACCCCAAGTGGATACCCGGCGAACACGGCCCCACTGGACCCATTGAAGACCTGACCGGACTCAAATTCGCTGCCAACGGGCACGACTTGAAATGGCGCCGCGACTTGCAAGACGGATGGAAGTTTCACGTGGAGGTGCCTGCAGGCGTAACCAGCGTGGAAGCGTCGTTGGATTTTATTGCTCCGGTGGAAGAGGGGATTTACACCGCCGGCCCTTCGGCGACCGACAAGCTGGCGATTCTAAGTTGGAACACGCTGCTGTTGTATCCGGCTGGGTGGAATTCGGATGATCTAAGTTATCAATTGAGCCTGCAACTTCCCGCTGGATGGAAATTTGCCACACCGTTGCCGGTGGCTTCGCAAAATGGTGCGCAAATTGAGTTCAAACCAACGTCGCTGACCGAATTAGTGGATTCACCCACTGTCACCGGCGAGTACATGAAAGTGGTTCCCCTGGCGGAGAACCCTCATCAGGAACTCGATATAACCGCCGACAGCGCTGCGGCGCTTAACGCGCCGGAAAGCCTGTTTGACAACTACAAGGATTTAACCGAGCAGGCGTACAAACTTTTTGGCGCGCGTCACTTTCGCGATTATCACTTTATTTTTACTCTGAGCGACCACGTCGCGCATTTTGGTTTGGAGCACCATGAGTCTGACGATAGCCGTTTGCCGGAGCGGGGAATTTCCGACGCGACATACCGCATGCTGGAAATAGGCTTGCTCCCTCACGAATACGTTCATTCGTGGAATGGGAAATATCGCAGGCCGGCTGATCTGACCACTCCCGACTATGAAAAACCGATGCAGACGGATTTGCTTTGGGTCTATGAAGGATTGACCTCTTATCTCGGAGACGTGTTGAGCGCGCGCAGCGGACTGCGTTCTCCGGAACAATATCGCGACAATCTCGGGATGATCGCCGCCATGCTCGACCATCGTCCGGGCCGCACGTGGCGCAATTTACAGGACACAGCGGATGGCGTCCCTTCCATGCAGAATGCCCCTGACCAATGGGTTTCGTGGCGTCGTCCTTTGGATTATTACGAAGAAGACGTGTTGAATTGGCTTTGGGCTGACACGATCATCCGCCAGCAAACGAAGGGGGCAAAATCCATTGACGATTTCTGCCACCTGTTTTACGGCGAGCCCAGTGGCGATCCGGAAGTCGTAAAGACTTACACCTTTGATGACATTGTGAATGCGCTGAATCAGATTGCTCCTTATGACTGGCGCGGTTTTTGGACCGAACGGCTCACCAACCATGGACCGGGCGCGCCGCTGGGGGGCGTGGAAGAAAGCGGCTGGAAGGTCACTTACGATGAGTCCCGCAGCGAACGGGCCGCAGCATGGGAAGACGAGCGTAAAGAGATCAACGCAGAATACTCCGTGGGCTTACTGCTCCAGGCCGATGGCACCATCATTGACACCGTGGAAGGCATGCCCGCGGCCAAGGCGGGCATTGGGCCGGGCATGAAGATCGTGGCGGTAAATGGAAGGCGTTATTCCGAGCAAGTGTTTCGCAGTGCGCTCGATGAAGGGAAAACCAGTTCATCGCCTCTGGAATTGTTGGTGGAGAATACGGATTATTTCATTATCTACAAAATTGATTACCACGGCGGGCAGAAATATCCGCATCTGGTGCGGGATGAATCGAAGCCGGACATGCTGGGCGACATTATTAAGGCGCGGTGATAGAAAGAAGCGCCACGGGAATATCGTTTTCTCGTGGTGCTTTAATCCTCCTTCACGCCTGTGAACAAATCATTTTCCTGGACAATCAAGCCTGAATTTACCGAAGCAGCCAGGTGAAACAGCTCGCGCTTGGCGCGCTGGCTAATATTTTTCTCAAAGAGTGGCCATAGCGGGGACTGGCTGGTGTGCTTCTTGAACGCGGCAATCTTGGTCTCCAACAAATTGCCGATTTCCACTGACGCGGTGGCCGGAGGCAGCGTCACCGGAGGCCGTCCGGGAATGCCGAAGTCGGCGGTTGCGAAGTAGAGCTTCTGCGGCTGATAAGTAGTCACGCTGTCGTTTAACTGGTCGGGGAAACGGTTGTTTCGGCCCGCCCACTGGAATGCTAACGAAGCGAAGATGCCTGCCATCGAGTGATCGGTATGGCCCGTAAGTCCGCCTTCCGGGCCGAAAGTCATTACAACCTGCGGGCGGAATTGTCGTATGCGCAGAGTGAGATCGCATACGACGTGGTAGAGGTCCATGCGATGAAGTTTTCCGTCAGGATAGTCGAGAACGATCCCCTGCGAAACCTTCAGAATTTCGCAGGAAGCCGCAAATTCATCGCGCCGCATGGCGGAGAGTTCCTGGTCATTTTTAGCGCCTCCGCGGTTGGTCGCGGCCTGTCCCGGGGTCAAACATACAACGCAAGTTTTTACGCCGCGGTCGGCATAGAGGCGCAGCGTGCCGCCGAAGCCTCCCGCTTCATCATCGGGATGGGCCGTGATGCACATGAGACGAAACATGGAGTTATTGTAACGAACTTAAGGGAAACGAGACTTACGCGCGGATTGCAACGCGATGCCTAGCGGAGTGCTTCTGCGAGCAGAATTATCCCCACGCAAACCAACCCGCCGTAAACAGCTTTCAAAAACGCATCTCCGCTTAACCTGCGATTTACAAATCTTCCGAGAAAGATCGTAGGAAGGGCGACGCACAGTGAAATCAGGTAGTAGCGCGTAACCGCGTGCACCCACAATCCCGCAAAATAATATCCCATCATGCCCACAATGCTCGCGGGGAGAAAATATCCCTGCAGGGTGGCGCGAAAGTGTTGGGGCGTCCATCGGCGCAAGCTGCCGTAAACCACCAGAGGCGGGCCATTCAATCCATATGCGCCTCCGAGCACTCCGGCAAAAAAGCCGCAACTTAAGAGCCAGATACGGCTGTCCCTGCGCAATTCAGGGAGATTTTTGCTGATGAGAAAATATCCCGAAAACAACATGATGACCACGGCCAGCGCAGCCTTCACAAAATTCTGGTGCCGGCTCGCCAGGAGAACGACTCCCAAAGGAATGCCGACGAAAGTTGGAGCCAATAGCCAACTCGCGCTGCTCAGGTGGATCTTGTTCCAGTCTTGCGCGACAACCACTGCAGCGATTGTGATGGAAAGAAGCACTACGACCGGCGCGGCGATTTTGATGGGCATTATCAGGGCCAGCATTGGAAGCGCGACAAGCCCTTCACCAAATCCGAATGTAGAGCGCACCAGAGTGGCGAGGAATACGATTAGAAGGAGGAACAGGATTGTCGCGTCAATCATTCTTTGGGTTAGTCCGCGGAGTGACTCAAAGAGATTGTTTCATCCGCAAGGTCTGCATCAGCCATATCATCCGCAGCCGTTTCGATTGTTTCTTCCAGCATGAACTCGAGGACTTCCTGCGGCACCGGCGCGTTCCATACTGGAGCGAAAGATTGCCGATGCAAAGGCGAAGGCCCATGCTCACGCAGAGCCGCGAGATGGCGAGGCGTGCTGTAGCCTTTGTGCGAAGCTAATCCGTACATAGGGAAGACGCTGTCCCACTCGCTGACCATTTTATCGCGCGCAACTTTGGCCAGAATGGACGCCGCGGCGATGGAGGCGGAAAGCGCATCGCCGTGAATGATGGCTTTTTGTTTTATCGCGCAGTCGAGTTTTACGGCATCAATTAGCAAGTGGTCAGGCATGGGTTGCAGTTGCATGACAGCGTCGCGCATGGCTACGCGAGACGCCTGGTAGATGTTGATCTGGTCAATGCGCGCCGCGTCAATGGCCGCGACCGCCCAGCAAATTGCATGTTCTTTGATCCGCTCGGCAAGGATTTCGCGCCTTTCCGCGGGCAGCAATTTTGAATCGCGCAAGCCGCGAATGCGATAGCTGGGATCGAGAATCACCGCCCCGGCGACGACCGGGCCGAATAGCGACCCGCGGCCTACTTCGTCCACTCCAGCGATTAATAGCGCGCCCGCCGCCCACGCCTGCTTTTCATATTTCAAAGTACAGCGCAAGCGCTTGAGCAAACGCAGTTTCGCGGCGGATGCAGAAAGGGTTTTTCCCGTGGCGGATTTAGATTTTGCAGGCACGACGAGAGATATGGCCATCTTCGCTGACGGAAACCCTGTGAAGCAAGTAGGAAAACTGCACTTTTCCGCCAAATACGCAACTACCCATCAGTAACCTAGAAAGAATTACCCACGTAAATTGACCCTCCCTTAGAGCGCTTGTTACTTTCGGAATGAAGAATTTCCTGTATGGCGTGGAATTTCGGGGAGAACACGTTGGAAGAAGTCAGTAACCAGCCCGAGCGCGAAAATAAGCGCATCCACATCGCCTTGCCGGTCCGCATAACGCAGTGGGACAACGATAACCGGCCCCACCTCGCGATGGCTTGCACCTACGACATCTCGCCGCTAGGCGCCAGAGTCACCGGTTTGCGCGATCCCAAGGCTGGAGAAATCATTGCCGTTGAACGCGGGCGCATGGGGAAATTTTTCTGCCGCGTGATCTGGGTGGGCGAACCCAATTCACCCCTGCATGGCCAGGTTGGCATTCAGGGAGTAGAAATGGACAGGACCATGTGGGAGTCAGAACTTCAAGATATGGACGAAGTTTTCGATTCATTGCAGACCCACAGGCCTTCGCAATGGTCGGTCGCGACCGAGCAAACCCGGCGCTCAGCGCCACGTTTTGAGATCCAGGGCCGCGTGGATTTTCAGCACATGAATATGCCACAGGCCAGCATCAAAAACCTTTCGGAAACAGGATGCCTGCTTACCACGAATGATCCTTTGCCAGCCGGAGCGAAAATGAGGCTAACTCTTCAAGTGGCGCAGTACGACGTCACGGTTGGGGCTGCTGTCCGGCACAAGGTGCCTCGTCATGGCATGGGGTTGGAATTTTCAGAGATCCGCAAGGGTGATCGGCAAGTTTTGCAATTCCTGCTCAAGAAGCTGACAGAGCAGCAATTCGAACAAGCTTTCCAGCTCGACATGTAAACGGAAGACTCTTAAACAGAAAGACCCTCGCTGGGCGAGGGTCTGTTTCGAGCGGCTCAAGCCGCTATTTCGATGCGACGGCTGCTTCCACGGGAGCGGCGTGCTCGCGATCCACATCCTTCAGACGGGCAGCTTTGCCTTTGAGTGCGCGCAAATAATAAAGCTTGGCGCGACGGACCTTGGAGGAGCGCACCACGTCCACCTTGTCAATGACCTTGGAGTTCATGGGGAAAATGCGCTCGACGCCCTGGCCGAAGCTGATTTTACGAACGGTGAAGCTGGCCTGCGGCCCGCGATTGCGCGCGATGACCACGCCTTCAAATGCCTGGAGGCGCTCTTTTTCGCCTTCTTTGATTTTTACCTGCACGCGGACTGTGTCGCCGGGGACAAACTCAGGGAGGTCGGTACGCTTGGTCTTAGCCAATAGCTTTTCAATAATCAGGTTGGTCATAAGTAGTTCCTTTTTTCTAATCTTTTAGCGTTTAGTGCTGGTGGTCCATGATTTCTGCGACCACTTTCTCGTCTTCCTTGCTGAGCAATGTCCGATCCAGCAGGTCCGGACGATTGCGCAATGTCTTTTCAAGCGCCGTGCGCCGCCGCCAGCGGCGAATTTCTTCATGGTTGCCCTGAATTAAAACCTCAGGTACGTCCATGCCGCGAAAGTCCGCCGGTCTGGTGAAATGCGGATAATCCAGTAAGCCACCAGAGACGCACGTTGAACTGGGGCCGTCGCCCACAAGCTCCGGATGCGCTGTGAATGATTCCTGGCGGGTCGAAGCTTCGTTGCCCACCGCTCCCGGAATTAACCGCGTAACGGCCTCCACGATGACTGCGGCCCCCATCTCACCACCGCTTAAAACATAGTCGCCGATGGAGAGCTCACGGTCTGCCAGGTGCATGCTGACTCGCTCGTCCACGCCTTCGTAGCGTCCACAGATCAGGGCAATTTGCTCCAGGCCAGCCAGTTCTGTGGCGACGCTTTGACTGAATCGCCGCCCTTGCGCGGATAGCAAAATCACGCTTTGCTTAGCTGGCGCGCGTTCTTCACGAGGCGCGATATTCAGCTTTTCAATACATTCAAAGATCGGTTCCGGCTTAAGGACCATGCCTTCGCCGCCGCCAAATGGGCGGTCATCCACGGTACGGTGCTTGTCACGGGTAAATTCCCGCAAATCGTGGATGCTAATTTCCACCAGTCCAGCTTCCCGCGCCCGCCGCGTAATGCCAAAGTCCAGTGGGCCGCTGAAAAAGCCGGGAAAGATCGTGACTATCTCGATCTTCATTCTTGAAGCACTCTCAGCGCTTCCGCTTTTCTTGATTCTTCTCTTCGTGCTTCAGCGGCGCGTTCACTTCCAGCAAGCCTTCCGGAAGGGTCATCACGATCCGCTTCTTCTCGAGATCGACGCTTTGTAAATAAGCTTCAGCGTAAGGGATCTCATATTCCTTCGACTGCGCCGTGACAACCAACAGAGGCGCTTCACCGGCCCCAAAATGGACGTCTTTCACCTGTCCTATTTCGCGATCACTGTCGTGCACTACGCAACCTATCAGGTCGCTTGTGAACGTCCAGCCTTCTCTCAGCTTACCGCGCTCACTGCTCGGGACCTGCAACTCACAGCGAAGCAGCGTCTCTGCCTCTGAAATTGAGTCAACCCCGGCAAATTTCAGGATCAACCAATCTTTGTGCGGCCAAAATTCTTCAACCAGCAATTCCCGCCGCGGACCTTGTTCCGGCAGCGCCAACAGCTTCAATCCGGGAGCAAACCGCTCAGGAACATCCGTGTGGACTTCCACTGCCACTTCGCCGCGACGGCCTTGCGTTTTGACGACACGCGCAAGGGTCACAAACTCATCGCTGCTCAGCGAATCACTTATTCCAAAATCTCCAGCGCGTAGCGCTTGTGCTGGCGGAATCCGACCGCATGCACCAGCGTTCGCATGGCTTTTACGGTGCGCCCGTGGCGGCCGATAATCTTGCCATTTTCCTCTTCGGCGACTTCGAGTTCCAGGACAATTTCGCCGTCTTCGGGAACTTCGTCCACGTAAACTTCCTCCGGCTTGTCCACCAGAGACTTGGCAATCAGTTCGATTAATCCACGCACGTCACTGTTTTGTTCGGTCATGATGAAGATGGCTTCCTAATGTTGATGGTAAGTGACTGTGAAGTTCGCGCGGCGGAAAATCAGGCAGCAGGCTCGGCCTTGGGGGCAGCTGGTTTCGACACCAGTTTGCTGACCCGGTCGGAAAGCTGCGCGCCTTTCGACACCCAATAATCAATCCGTTCGCGCTTTAGTTCCACGCTGGCTGGATTAGTACGGGGGTTATAAGTGCCCACGACTTCCACGGAACGGCTATTGCGCGCCCGCGCTTTTTCAATCACCACGACTCGATAATGCGGCTTTTTGCGCGCACCCATGCGCGCCAGACGAATAGTTAACACAGTAGTATGATCCTTTATTCCGGAAAAGTCCGGGAGGGCTGAGACAAACCATTATTTTTGCAGAATTTAGCGGTATTGGCAAGGATGTATCCGCAAGGAACTCTTTAAAAAGAACTTAAAGGAAAAAATCCCGAACAACTCTTTACCGGGTTGCGTATCCCCACATCATGCGAATTCGAGTCATTTTTCTACTGATTCTGTTGTGTGTTATGAGCAGTTTAGGCAGTGCTACCGATCTCGCCCTGGTCGGGGCAAAAATCTATACGGCTCCCTTGGAGCCTCCCATCGAAAATGGCTCCATCGTCCTTCATGATGGGAAAATCGCTGCTGTAGGCCCCACCAAGACGGTCAAAATCCCTCGCCATGCGGACGTAATCGATTGCAAAGGCCTGTTTGTAACTGCTGGCTTCTGGAACAGCCACGTGCATATTCTCCCGCCGCCGTTGCTTCAAGCCGAAAACTCATCGGCAGAGCAAATTGATATGCAACTTCAAGAAATGTTTACCAAGTGGGGTTTCACCACGGTTTTTGACCTTGCATCCGTGCTGCAAAACACAACCCTGATTCGCCGCCGGATCGAAAGCGGCGAAATACATGGGCCGAGAATTTTTACCGTCGGCGAACCTTTTTGGGAGAAAGGGGGACGCCTTTTTATATAAAAGCCTACCTTGAACAAAATCATATTCATATGCCGGAGGTCGAATCCATTCCAGAAGCAAAGCAGCGGGTACGTCAGCAGATTGCAGATGGCGCTGATGGCATCAAAATTTTCGCCAATTCTGTCGAACGGAATAGCACCCTGACCATGCCTCTGGAATTGGCGCAAGCCATAGTCAGCGAGGCCCATGCCGCGCACAAACCAGTTTTTGCTCATGTAGCAAACGACGATGGAATTGAGGTAGCGCTCAAGAGCGGCGTCGATATTTTGGCGCATACCACCCCGAACGGCAGCCCATGGAGTTCATCTCTCGTGCAGCAGATGACGTCAACGCACACGGCTCTTACGCCAACGCTCACTCTTTGGGATGAAGAATTGAAGGGGCATGCTGCACCCGATGATGCCGAACAATGGAAACGCAAAGCCGTGGACCAACTGCGAACTTTCTGGCAGGCCGGGGGCCAAGTTCTGTTTGGCCCCGACATTGGCTACATCCAGCATTACGACACAACTGAAGAATTCGCCTTGATGTCCCGCGCAGGCATGAATTTCCCAAAGATTTTAGCGGCACTCACCACGAATCCCGCACAACGCTTCGGATATTCCAAACATAGCGGACGTATCGCGAAAAGAATGGATGCCGATCTTGTCGTATTGAACCGTGATCCGGAACGCGACATTACGGCGCTCGCCGATGTTCGCTATACGATCCGCGCAGGCAAGATCATTTATTCAAAGAAATAGTTTTTTGTTTTCTTGCGGCGCAGAAGGTCCAATGCGACGTTCCTTTAAAATTACTCAGCATGCCGCGAAAATTTTTCTCGAAAAAGCGTTCCATTGCTCAGGAGCAGGACATCCTGAGTCTTCCCGCGCCAACAGAGCCGCCCAAGCTTACTTCACGCCGCATCGGCATTCATACGTCGAGTTCCGGAGGTGCGCAGAATGCCGCCGAGCGCGCTTATCGGCTGGGATGCAATACGCTGCAGATTTTTTCTTCAAGCCCTCGCCAGTGGGCCCCCTACGAATTGAAAAAGTCGCATTGCGATGAAATGCTGCTCTTGCGGAAGAAATATGACCTTAACCCTCTGGTGATACATACCAATTATCTGGTCAATCTAGCCGGTACCACGGAGTCGTTTCTTAAGAAATCCATTGAAGCGTTTCGTGGGGAAGTAGAACGGGCGCTTGCTCTGTGCGCCGCCTATCTGGTTTTACATCCGGGGTCTTTCCGCGGCGCGGACCGGGAGCAGGGATTATTGCGCACGGCTGCGGCAATTCGCGCCGCTACGCAAGCGCTTGATCTTGAAAAGGGCGGTCTGACCATCCTGATTGAAAATACCGCCGGAGCGGAATACTCCCTGGGCGGCACTTTCGAGCAGGTTGCCGAAGTGCTGGAGCATCTTCGTGGTCTGGTTCCTATTGGATCTTGTATTGATACCTGCCATACGCACGTAGCGGGATACGACATAGTGAGCGAGGCCGGTATGAAGGAAACGTTGGCACAGCTTGACGCCACAATTGGACTCAAAGAAGTTCGCGTCTGGCACTGCAATGATGCCAAGGCCGCGCGAGGTTCCCGGCTTGATCGCCATCAACAAATCGGCAAGGGGACAATCGGCTTGGAACCATTCCGCTGGTTGTTGAACGATCCTCGCCTGGCTCATGCAGCCTTTATTGCGGAAACTCCTATTGATCAACCCGGCGACGACCGCCGAAATGTAGAGACTTTGAAATCCCTGGTAGAACCGAGCGGAAACGGCCGCCCCGCGTGACCTGCGGATCGAAACCGTCGAGATGATCTGTCTTGTTAATGAAGCTTGAGGATGAAGCGGCTGCCGATTTTTGATGCAAATCCAAACTCATGTCATCCCGAACGGCTTTAGCTGTGAGGGACCTTACGACGGCTTGAAACCTATCCTGCTGCTGCCAGGATTACAGTTCTGTCGGCGGCATTGCCGGCCTTCGCAGTCGTAAGGTCCCTCCGTCTTCGCTTCGCTCAACGTCGGGATGACATTTTCTTTGAGAGGTACTCTGCGGGACAGTTGATGAATGTTAGATAGAGTCGAATGAAAATTTCAATCCCGAATTGCGGCTTCCCCATAGATTCGGACAATGTTTGGAGTACAATTCCTCGCATGAAATTCCTGCGCCGTTTTCTGTTGCTTCTTGTCTTAGTAACGCTTGCCGTCCCGGTCTTTTCCCAGGAAATCCAGAGGCTCGATCCGTCGCTCGATCAGATTGTTCCCGCAAAGGCCAAGCTCGAGCGCGTGGCCACTGGTTTTAACAAATGGGTGGAAGGCCCGGTCTGGACGCGAGAGAGCACCCTTCTGTTTGCGGAGATTCCCGCTAACAACATTGACCAATGGATCCCGGCAAAAGGCTCGTCCGTCTTTATTCATCCCAGCGGATTTACGGGTGCCGAGCCGTATAAAGGCCCCGAGCCGGGTTCCAACGGAATGACCCTCGACAGCAGTGGGCGAGTCACCATCGCGGGACACGCGCGCCGAAATATTTGGCGATTAGAAACGCTTGACCCCAAAGGCCAAATTACGGTGCTTGCCGATTCCTATCAGGGCAAGAAGTTGAACAGTCCGAATGACCTGGTGTACAAATCTGACGGTTCGTTGTACTTCACCGATCCTCCCTATGGTCTGCCTACGCAGGGGGACAAAGATCCGTTAAAGGAACTGAATGTGAATGGCGTGTACCGCATTCCGAATGCGCGTCAACAGAAAGCGGGAGCGCCGCCGAACCGCGACAAATTGCAGTTAATCATTAAAGACCTCTCCCGGCCCAACGGAATTGTTTTTTCCCCGGACGAGAAATACTTATACGTATCTGATACCGTCACCAAGCACTGGATGCGCTACCGGGTGCATCCGGATGGTTCCGTTTCTGACGGCTCTGTTTTTTGCGATGCGTCCGGAGATAAAGCTCCAGGCTCTCCCGACGGCATACGCGTGGATAAAAGCGGAGACTTGTACGGTTCAGGGCCGGGCGGCGTGTGGATTATTTCTCCGGCGGGCAAGCACGTGGGAACGATCAAGGTCCCTGAGCAGGTAAGCAATGTCGCGTGGGGTGATAAAGACGGCAAGACCCTCTACATCACGGCCAGCACGAGTATTTACCGCATTAAGCTGAATATTGAAGGCGTGAGGAATTAAATTCCCAGCAGTCAGCAATAATCCATTAAGGCGCGAGCGTAATGCTCGCGCCGCTTCTTTTCCCGCTCCTCGTTGTAAAATCAAAGATCACTCAGCCATCATCTAATCTTTAACTTATGCCGACGGAAGACAAACCCGTTTCCATGCAGGAAGTTCAAAGCCGCGATCCGCGTGAAGAAGATCGCTATGATGCGCAGCGCATTGAAGCTAAATGGCACGAGCGCTGGCAGCAGCAGGAGAACTCGCTTTATGCGGCCGAGGCCAACTCCAGCAAGCCGAAGTACTACGTGCTCGAAATGCTGCCGTATCCATCCGGCGCACTGCATATGGGGCATGTACGCAACTATTCCATCGGCGACGCGCTGGCCCGTTACATGTGGATGAATGGCTATAACGTCCTGCATCCCATGGGCTGGGATTCTTTTGGATTGCCCGCCGAAAACGCCGCAATCTCCAACAACACCCCGCCGCGCGAGTGGACGCTGCGCAACATCGCCAATATGAAGCGGCAGATGAAGCGGCTGGGATTCGCTTACGATTGGTCGCGTGAAGTAACCACCTGCCTGCCTGACTACTACAGATGGAACCAATGGTTCTTTCTAAAGCTGTACGAAAAAGGCTTGGCGTATCGCAAGAAGAGCAAAGTCAACTGGTGCCCGAAGTGCGCCACTGTATTAGCCAACGAGCAGGTGGTCGGCGGATGTTGCTGGCGGCATGAGGACACGCTCGTCGAGCAGCGCGAATTGGAGCAGTGGTTCCTGCGGACCACGCATTACGCCGACGAGTTGTTGCGTGATCTGGAGAAGCTCGATGGGTGGCCGGAAAAAGTCCGCACCATGCAGCGCAACTGGATTGGCCGCAGCGAAGGCGCCATGGTGGACTTCAAATTGGATGGCGCGGCTGACTCCGTTATCACCGTCTTCACCACGCGCGTGGATACGATTTATGGCGCGACTTCAATTCAGCTCGCGCCCCAGCATCCGCTGGTGAAAGATTTCACTGCGAAGGATGCCGAGCTGCGTGCCCAAGTGGACGGCATGATCGCCGAGCAGCGCAAAGCCAAAGAACGGGGCGACCTGGGTGAGATTGAAAAGCATGGCGTGAATACGGGACGTTACGCGATCAATCCCTACAACGGCGAAAAGATTCCCGTCTGGGTGGCGAACTACATTCTTATGGATTACGGCACCGGCGCGATCATGTCTGTTCCGGCGCATGATGATCGCGATTTCGAGTTTGCAAAGAAATACGGTATTGAAATTCGACAAGTAATTGTTCCATTACAAGGGGATGCCGCACAGGAATTGCCATTCACCGCGCACGGAGGAAAGCTGACGAACTCAGGGCTGTTCGATGGACTTGCGTGTGACGATGCGATCAAGAAAATGGCGGCATACGCCGAGAAGAACGGCTTCGGCAAGGCAACGGTCACATTTCGCCTGAAAGACTGGGGATTTTCCCGCCAGCGTTATTGGGGGACCCCCATCCCCATGCTGTATTGCGAAAAAGATGGAATCGTTCCCGTGGCCGAAAAAGATTTGCCGGTGATTCTGCCCGACAATGTTGATATCACCCTTACAGGCGGATCTCCATTGGGCCGAGTGCCTGAGTTCGTGAATGCGACGTGTCCTAAATGCGGCGGTCCTGCCCGCCGCGAGACAGACACCATGGACACCTTCGTGGATTCGTCATGGTACTTCTATCGCTACACCGACGCGAACAATAACAAAGCTCCATTCGACAGCGCGAAAGCCAGCTATTGGTTTGGCGATCGCGGAATTGATCAGTACATCGGCGGGGTGGAGCACGCCATTCTGCATTTGATCTACTCGCGCTTCTGGACGAAGTTTATGCGCGATATGGGACTGATTAAAAACGATGAGCCTGTGGAGCGCTTATTCACGCAGGGCATGGTCATCAAAGACGGCGCGAAGATGTCCAAGAGTTTGGGAAATGTCGTGTCGCCGGATGACATGGTGGCGCGCTACGGCGCCGATTCAGCGCGTATGTATAGTCTGTTTGCCGCGCCGCCGGACCGCGACCTGGATTGGCAGGACAGCGGGGTTGAAGGCGTGGCGCGTTTTTTGGCGCGAGTCTATCGTTTCATTGCACAGAATCCAGTGAAGGCGGGAACTTACAGCGCTGAATATTCTCCCAACGATCTTGGCCCCGAAGGAAAAAAGATCCAGCGGAAGATGCACCAGACAATTTGGCGCATCACCGAAGACTTCAAAGGCCGCTGGCACTTCAACACTTCCGTGGCCGCGCTGATGGAATTGCTGAACGAATGTATTGGTGCGCCTATTTTTACTTCCCAGGAAGGTCCTGCAATGGCCTTTCGTGCGGACGTTCAGCGAAAGTTCGTCCTCATGCTGCAACCGTTCGTGCCATATCTTGCGTATGAACTTTGGGAGAGGTTGGGCGAACAGGAAAGCCTGCTGAAAGCGGCATGGCCAACTTATGATCCCGCATTGGCGAAAGAAGAAGAAATTGAAATCCCAGTGCAAGTGAATGGGAAATTACGCAGCTTGGTAGTTGTACCTGCTGAGGCCACGCAAGATACCATTCAGGAGAGAGCGCTGGCCGATGAAAAAATTAAAGCGTTGATTGAGGGGAAACAGATCATCAAGGTGATCGTCGTCCCAGCCAAGTTAATCAACATTGTGGTGCGCTAGCCTTTCGACTTCCGTTTACTCCTAAATAAAAAAGTGGGCTTTGCGCCCACTTGCTTATCTTCTGACTACCGAAATCATTTTGCCGGTTGGACGACGAGCGCCTCGCGTTTTCCTCCAAAGTCAATCTGCTGAATCTGATTAGTGTGAACATCAGTTTGAACTGAGTTGTAAGGCGCGGGGTTGGGTAGTTCAATCAATTTCGCCTGTAGTGTCGCAACCGGTTTATTTCTTTCCAGAACAGCTACATTGACGTTGGGGGAACTACCATCCCACCGCACTTTGTAATTGCCGGGTTTTCGTTGGGTCGTGCCGATTTCCGTGGTACTAACCAGATTTAAACTACCGGTATCTTTTGATCGCGCAAAAGCGGTAAGGGGCAGTAATAGGAAAATAGCAGTGAATGCAATCACGCATTTATTAGGGGTCATAGCGTTCTCCTTTTACCCTTCGCGCTGGAGACTTCGAAATTGCTCCCCCTGCTTGTACAGATGCCCTGCCTTTTCTAAATGGTTGTCTTCCAAGCGGATGACATTTGTCACCGGATTCTGATGATGAAGGCCACTACACGCCAGCTTGCTGACCCATCAGAATGTCTTTACTGGCTTGACGATCAGCGAGTGGGAGTTCGATCGATGAGTGTCGCACAAACAGTTTCGATTCCGATTGAAGAGCAGCCCGGAGCAAAGGGCATGGTGGTTGCGTCGCTGAGCGGAGTCACCAAGCGATATGACGATGTATGCGCATTGAATAACGTTAACCTGAATGTACGCTCCGGCGAGCTTTTGGCTTTGCTGGGGCCAAATGGCGCGGGGAAAACGACAGCTATCAAGCTATTGCTCGGTTTGGCCAAACCCACGTCGGGCACTTCGAGGATCTTCGGCGGCGATCCCCGGGATCCGGTGACGCGTCTACGGATTGGCGCAATGCTGCAGGTGGCCAAGGTCCCGGAGACTCTTCGGGTACGCGAGCACATTGATCTTTTTTCCAGCTACTACCCAAATCCGCTTCCCCGCAAGGAAACACTGGCGCAGGGCGACATCGCTGACATTCAGGAACGCAAGTTCGGCGATCTATCGGGCGGCCAAAAACAGAGGGTGCTTTTCGCACTGGCTCTGTGTGGTGATCCCGACGTCATTTTTCTAGATGAACCCACCGTTGGTTTGGACGTCGAAGCCCGGCGCATCCTGTGGCAGGAGATCCGCAAACTAGTCGCGCGTGGCAAGACCATCCTGCTGACCACTCATTATTTGCAGGAGGCCGATGAATTGGCTGATCGCGTTGTCGTAATCAACAAGGGAAACGTGATTGCCGAAGGCACGCCCGCAGAAATCAAATCCAGGACCGCTGGCCGAAAAATTCGCTGCATGACGCGACTGGCCAATGAAGCGGTTCGCGCATTGCCGGGGGTTGTGGATGTGCGCCAGGACCGCGAGGCCATTGAGATACAGGCTTCCGACGCTGAAGCGGTGCTGCGCGAGTTGTTTACCCTCGATGCGCATTTATCGGGACTCGAAGTGACCCGCGCTGGACTAGAAGACGCTTTCATCGCGCTGACCCAGGAAGACAACAATCTCGCCGGAGCAAGGAGATAACAATGGCTACCGTTTCCACTACGCCTGGTATTCGACGCTCTCCCAACCAGACGCTTGTTCTCTATCTCAAGGAGATGAAGTATGAGTTTCTGAAGAACCTGCGAATTCCCAGATATTCGGCTTCGGTGATTGTCCTGCCTTTGATGTTTTACGTGCTTTTTGGATTGTTCATGGGCCGTCAAACCATCGGGAATACGAGCACGGCGGCGTACCTGATCGCGACTTATGGAACGTTCGGCGTGTTGGGTGCCTCTCTCTTTGGCACTGCGGCCAGTTTGGCATCGGAGCGTGGGTTGGGGTGGATCCAGGTGAAGAAAGCGAGCCCCATGCCGCCATTCGCGTATTTTGCGGCGAAATTCTTTATGGGCATGATGTTCAGTTTTATCGTGGTTTCGCTATTGCTGGTACTTGGTCTGGCCTTCGGCGGGGTGCGTATGCCATTCCAAAACATGGTTCAGCTGGTGGGATCGCTGGTTGCCGGTTCAATCCCTTTCTGTGCCATGGGATTAGCGGTGGGCTATTTTATGGGGCCGAACTCAGCGCCCGCTGTGATTAACCTGATTTACCTTCCCATGTCATTTGGTTCAGGGTTGTGGGTGCCGTTCCAATTTTTGCCGAAAGTCGTAAAGCAGATTGCGCTGTACCTTCCGCCTTATCACCTGGCGCAACTCGCGCTGCGCGCCATTGGATTTGATGGAAATGAAGCGAACTGGACCCACTGGAAGGTGCTGATTGGGTTTACCCTTCTTTGCCTGGGCGTGGCGCGGTTCGGTTTCCAAAAAGATGAGGAGAAAATGTATGGATAGCCACGGAATGTTGATTTCCACGAAGATCGGCTGGGCGTTGAGCCTGCTTGGATTTCTGTTGCTGTTGGCCCTGGGGAATTTGGGGCTTATGGCAATCCTGGTTCCAGCAGCGGTCCTATTAGCCGTTGGTGTGATGGTAGTACTAAATCACAAAGATACTCATGTTACACACGGCTTAAAATAGCTGGAGGTCGCGAACAATATGCCAAATTTTGCAGGCGCGGAAAGACTTGGACTCGGCGACTACGTCCTGTCCCATCGGGCAAGTCACAAATGGATTCCGCTCATCTGGCTGCCGTGGATCAGTTTCTATTTTGCCGAACCGGCAATGGCCCACGCTTCCCGACTGGAATGGGTAGCAACTGCTGTTAGCGGCGGTGTCTTTTTGTTTTGTTTTTTTGCAATGTTCTGGGACAAGCCGATGCGGGCATGGTATTACTTCACGGGCATTGTGCTGCTGGGGGTTGTCTGCGTCACATTCAATCCCGGCTCCGCCGCCTTCCTGATTTACGCAGCATCGTTTGCCCCATTTCTTTCCCGTACCGAAATGGGGGGAATCAAGTTAATAGTCCTTGTGGTGGCGATTGGCGCGCTGCAAACGTGGATTTTCCACCTGGGTGCGAGTTACCTGATTTACGGTTGCGCCTTCCCAATTTTCATTGGCGGCGGCAACGTTTTCTACGCGCAGAGGAACCGAGCCAATGCAAAACTGCGCATGGCGAGGGAGGAAATCGAGCACCTGGCGAAGGTCGCGGAGCGCGAGCGCATCGCGCGTGACCTTCACGACGTGCTTGGACATACGCTATCCATCATCATTCTGAAATCTGAATTGGCCGGAAAATTGATTGGCCATGATCCCGCGCGCGCGAAGGCGGAGATCGCCGATGTTGAACAGACCTCGCGCACCGCGCTGGCGGAAGTGCGGAGCACCATCCGTGGCTACCGGGCAGATACTTTGGAAGCAGAACTGAAGCAGGCAAAGGCGGCGCTGGAGACAGCGGGAGTGTCCGTGCGGTCGGAAGCGGAAAAAATTGGGCTGAACGCGGCCCAGGAAAGCATCGTGGCATTGGTATTGCGCGAGGCGGTCACAAATATCGTGCGCCACGCCAAGGCGCGAAATTGCCATGTACGGCTCACCCCGTTGAACGGAACATGCCTGTTGGAAATTCAGGACGATGGGCAAGGCGGAACTGAGTTGGAAGGGAGTGGCATTCGTGGAATGCGGGAAAGAGTTGAGTCACTGGGTGGAACTTTTGAACGTAAAACCGGACAAGGAACGAGATTGGTGATCCAATTTCCTTTGGCCGTGAACACGAGCGGCGCTCAGTGAATCCCACTGTTAGCAAAACCAGCCGAAGCACCGTGCGAGTAGTCATCGCGGAAGACCAGGGCATGGTTCTAGGCGCGCTGGCGGCGCTGCTGGAGATTGAAGGAGACATTTCGGTTATTGCACGCGCCCGCAATGGTAAAGAAGCAGTGCAGGCGGTCCTTCACCACAAGCCGGACGTCTTCATTACTGACATTGAAATGCCCGAGATGACGGGGCTTGAAGCCGCGGCGGAAATCAAACGCCAGCGTTGTGCCACTCGCGTGATTATTCTGACCACCTTCGCGCGCGCTGGGTACTTGCGCCGCGCGCTCGACGCGGGCGCTTCGGGGTATCTGTTGAAAGACATGCGCGCCGAGGAACTGGCCGAAGCCGTACGCCGCGTTCATCGTGGACTACGGGTGGTGGATCCCGAATTAGCTGCTGAGGCGTGGAGCGAACCTGATCCCCTTACCGACCGCGAGCGGCAAGTGTTGCGTCTTGCCGGAGAAGGAATGTCGAGCGGCGATATCGCGACCAACCTCGGCCTTTCCGAAGGCACAGTACGCAACTATTTGTCGGAGGCGATTAGTAAACTCGGCGCGGCTAATCGTGTGGAAGCGGCGCGCATCGCACGCACCAAGGGATGGTTGTAGAATTTGTCTGCTGAAGAGATAATTGTATGCAGCCTTTCGTGCATTCCAAAGTTAGAGATGCAATTATTCTCCCTTTGCATCATTTTCCGGCTGAAGAGTTAGATTGCCCCCATCAAGAACATCGTTCAACTGGTGCACCAGAGAGATGAGTTTTTGAGAATCGCGTTCTTCCACGATCGCTTCGCACAAATCTTTCCAATTGGCTTCTTTCATGCGTTCTCCTTGCAGGGACATACACACATGCAACGTGGAGTACCATGCAAACAAAATGCCAATCCGAATCCGTGTTGAAAACAAGTCTGTTACCATTTTTGGAACTTAAGATTTTCGCTGTATAACGCAATTGCTGCCTACATGACTGTAGAAATGAACTAATGTTCGAATCGGAATGCAACAGGTTTGCGCGGGTGTCTTTATTTGAGAATGTCAATCGTTTGTCAAAAGTTAGGATCTCAATTTCGATTGGTGAGCTTCTATTCCTAGGGTTGTTCAAAATATGAAAACTAAATATCGCGGGATAATTTACTCCATTCTCTCAGCGGCAATATTTTCCGCTGCCATGATTGCGCCCAGCGTTGCGCAACAGCCCATTGCCAATCCGCAACCGCAAAAGAGAATGTCGGGGATTACAGTCACGCACATTAATTTTCATGGTTGGGATGCGATCATGCTGCGGAACCAAGCCGCGGAAATTACGATTGTGCCTTCCATCGGTCGCGTCATGAGCTTCGGGTTCGCCAACGAGAACAGCGCCGATGAAACCGCGCAAAATGTTTTCTGGAACAATCCCGCAGTAGGCACGGCGCAAAAGCCGGACATCGAAGGCTGGACGAACTACGGCGGAGATAAGGTTTGGCCCGCTCCACAATCCGACTGGCCCAAGAACGCGGGCAATGCGTGGCCTCCTCCCAAGGCTTTCGATGCCATGCCTTATATGGCGTCGGTGGAAGGCGATCAGGTGCAATTACTTTCGACGGTGAGCCCCATCTACGGCATCCGCGTGCGGCGAACGATTGCACTCGATCCGCAAAACCCCGTGATGACGATCAAGACCACTTATGAAAAAGTGCAGGGCGCTCCTGTTTCAGTTGCGGTTTGGTCCATCACGCAGGTTGTAGCGCCAGAGAGAGCGTTCATTCTTCTTCCCCAGCAATCTGGATTCCCTCATGGATACGTAAATATGTTGCCTGCACAGCCCAAAGATATTAAGACCGACGGACGGCTGCTCTCGCTGGTGCGCGATCCGCAAAAAAATACGATGATCGGCAGCGATGGCGATACTTTGTTATCGGTCGAGCAAAATAGCGATCTGCTGATTGAAAACAAGGCGCCGGTATTGCCCCTCGGCAAGGCCGAATGGCCGGATCATGGCGTGCATTCCAAAATATTTACCAGTGGCAACGACTTAAAATATATGGAACTGGAGATTTTCACTCCGTTGTCGTTGCTTAAATTGGGCGACAGTATTTCGATGGAAAGTTCCTACACATTGATTCCCAGAGCCGAGCATGATCCCATGCGCGAGGCGAAAAAGGTGTTCGCGTCTGATCTGAAGTGATTTAGTATTCCGCTTTCCAATCTCGAGGTCCTGTTCAGTGAACCAGAAATTCCTAACGCTTCTTTTCTGTACGGGCGCATTCCTGCTTTTTGCAGCGTCGCCATCTTTTTCGCAGAACCAAACTCCCGCAGTCCAAATTGGGGCCTTCGAATCGCAGGGCGATATCGGCAGCGTGGTGCCTCCGGGATTTGCGGAATACGATTCCGCCACGAGGACTTACGAAATTGCCTCCAGCGGGCAAAATATTTGGGCCCTGCACGATGACTTTCACTATGTTTGGAAACGGGTCTCGGGCGATTTCGCCATTTCGGCCGATATTAGCTTCGCTGATAAGGGTGGCTCGGAGCACAAAAAAGCGGTGTTGATGTTCCGCCAGAGCCTTGATCCGGATTCGAAATATGCCGACTATGCCGTACACGGCAAAGGCCTGACTTCGTTGCAATATCGTCATGAAAAGGGCGCGGTCACTGGTGAGATTCAATTAACAGTTTCCGCGCCGAAGCGAGTGCGTCTGGAGAAACGCGGGAATTATGTGTACGTCTATATTGCCAACGATGGCGAAGAATTCCATCCCTCAGGGGCAGCCGTGCGGGTTTCATTCGATGGACCGTTCTATGCGGGCATTGGAGTATCGGCCCATGACGCAAATCGGGTCGAGAAGGCCACTTTCTCGAATGTCGTACTCGCGCCTGTGCCTGATGTGAATGTGCAAACGCAGTTATACAGCGCACTTGACGTTATTGATGTGGCGTCTATGGACATCAGCGAGGTCTATGTTGCACCGGGACGCATCGAAGCTCCCAACTGGACGCATGATGGCTCCGCTTTTATTGTGAACGGCGAAGGCCGCATTTGGCGCGTGCCTGTCGCGGGCGGCAAACTTGAAGTGCTGAATACCGGTACCGCGATTCAAAATATCAATGATCACGGTCTTTCTCCCGACGGTACGCAGCTTGCCATCACCGACCAGTCCGCGGCAGATCATCACTACCGCATCTATGTGCTGCCCCTGGGCGGCGGAACTCCGCGCCCGGTAACAGAGCCTTCTTCTTACTGGCATGGTTGGTCGCCCGACGGGAAGGCGCTGTCTTTCGTTGGCCTGCGCAACGGAGATTATGATGTGTACACGGTTCCCGCTGCCGGGGGCGCCGAGACGCGCCTGACTACCGCGAAAGGCATTGACGATGGCCCTGATTATTCTCCTGACGGTAGATACATTTACTTCAGCTCCGGGCGGAATGGTTCCATGCAGATTTGGAGAATGAACACTGACGGGAGCAACCAGCAACAAATCACCAACGACGGCTTCCAGAGCCGCTTTCCGCACGTTTCTCCCGATGGGCAATGGCTGGAGTTTCTCACTTATGATCCGAATGTAAACGGACATCCAGTGGACAAAGACGTCGCCATCCGGCTGATGTCGTTGAAGGATGGGAGCATTCGAGTCATCACGAGACTATTCGGAGGCGAAGGCTCGATCAATATGCCCTCCTGGTCGCCTGACAGCAAGAAGCTGGCATTCGTCAACTATGCGTATTTTCCCGTTGATGCGGGAAAATAAGGCCTTCGGCGGAAGCGCGGTGCGCTTCACCGGATATTCATCATGATTTGTTTTCGACTATTTATCTTTCGATCCCAGCTTGAGGACGGCGGAGAAGTCTTTTTCGCCATATCCTGCGGCGATTGCTTGCTCGAATACTTTCCGCGCGGAGACGGCAATCTCCATGCTGCTCCGGCGCAAGCGTTGCGATTCCTCATCCGCATAGCGGAGGTCCTTTGCCATCAGCCGGAGCTCAAAGTTAGGAGCGGCGTCCTCTGCCTCGGCCCGGGCGGAGATAACTTTCATAAGCGGGCTGCCTGGCGCGCCGCCCGTTAGCACGGATATCGCTTTGTTCCGGTCTAGGCCGCCGGATTCGATCAGCGAAATGGCTTCGGCGAAAGATGCTGCCTGCACTCCGCACATAAAGTTGTTGATTAATTTCATCAATGCACCGCTGCCGCTGGGGCCGAAGTGCAAAGTGTCGCGTCCCAGCGCGGAAAATACCGGCCTGGCTTTTTCCAACGCTTGTTGTGCGCCCCCAACGAGAAATAACAGTTCCCCTCCGGCCGCCTGCGGCTTGCTTCCCGTAACTGGCGCGTCGAGAAGTTCGCATCCACGTTGCGCGGCGGCGGTAGCCAGTTCGCGGACCCAGTTTACGGTCAGAGTGCTGCACTCGATGAGAACTTGATCAGGCGTAGCTCCTGCTAACACGCCTTTTTCTCCAAGCCAAATACTTCGCGACGCGTTATCGTCGGCCACCATGCTGATCACGACGTCAGATTGAGAGGCCGCTTCTGCCGCGGAACTTGCCACAAACGCGCCCAAATCGCCAAAAGGCTTGGCGCGTTCCGCATTGCGGTTGTAAACCGACACTGGAAAATCCAAGGAAAGCAGGCGTCGCGCCATGCCGGCACCCATAATTCCAAGCCCAAGAATTGTTACACGTGGTTTCGACATAGATTTATCCCAACGATTTAATTTCGACGAGCGCTGGATTGGTTTTTGCGGTACGCATGCGGTTTCGTAGCGCGCGGCCAAGCCCCTCAAAGCTGACCTGCATTACATCGCCGTCGGAAATTTCAATGCCATCGCCGAAGCTGAGAGAGTCAGCCCCAAAAAAATGGACGTGCACATCTCCGGGCCGCCGGTGGCCTTCGAACTTAAAGTGGTGATGTTCCATATTTTGCAAGCTGTGGCACATCTCAGCTTCGCCGGTTTTAATCTGTTTCGACCAAAGTATCTGGCCAGCACGTTCAATCACGACTTTTCCATCGACAGATTGAAATTCAGGATCAATGATGAGTTCGGGTCCAATCGCGCAATTGCGCAACTTCGAACCTGCCAGGTTCAGGTAATTTTTCTTTTCAAAGCGGTGGTCTGAAAATTCATTGCCCGTGGTCATTCCCACGCGCCTGGGATGACCTTCGGGATCGATAACATATACGCCCGCAACTTCGCCCTCCTCACCGCCATCTTCCGCATAGGGTGGACGATCCAGCGGTTCACCGTGCGCGCGAAGCATCATGCCGTTGCCTTTGTAGAACCATTCCGGCGCGGCGCCTATCTTACCCTGCGAGGGCCGTCCGCCTTCCACACCCCAGCGAAACATTTTCATGCTGTCGGTAAGCACTTCTTCGACCGCGGAGTGCATATTCTGCCGCGAACGGGCGCTGCCTAGATGAGTAAGCCCCGTACCCGAAACCAGACAACGCGCGGGATCTTCGGGATGATCCATCGCGGGTAGTACATGCCATTCGGATCTGAGGTTGTAAACCTCGTCATAGTCCAAGGACTCTTGCGTCAATCTTTGTCGCACCGCTTCGGACAATTTCATTCCGCCCGTGATTGCCGAATTGGCGAGCGAGTAAATTGAGGAGCATCCTCCAAGAAGCCGAAGCTGGGGCTCCTGAACGAGCGCCACGCGACGCGTGTTGCCTTTTTTGATTTGAATCAGTCTTGTCATGATGAGGTTCGGTTTACTCAGTCACTTCAAATTTTGTCAGAGCTTCTTCGTTGATCGTCAGTCCCAGGCCTGGCAGGTCTTCGCGCAAATCCACAAATCCGTCTTTGGCTTTGGGCTCGCCATTGAAGATGTACCAGAAAAGCTCGTTGCCAACTTCCACATCCACAATGGGGAAGTATTCGGCCATCGGCGAATTCAAACTCGCCATCACGACGTGATAATTGTGCATTTGTCCCGCATGAGGAATTACGGGAACTGAATGCGACTCGGCCAGCGCGGCAATTTTGCGGGCTTGTGAAATGCCGCCTACGCGGTTGGTGTCGAATTGAATGTAATCCACAGCGCGCGCCTCTAGCAGTTCTCTAAAACCATAAATGGTGAACTCATGCTCGCCTCCCGCAATGGGCACGCGGCCATATGATTTCAACTCAGCGTAACCGTGAATGTCGTCAGGAATAACGGGCTCTTCCAGCCAGCGCAAATGGAAGGGCTCCAGCAGCGGCAGCATTCGCTTGGCATAATCGAGCGTCCATCCCATGTAAGCGTCGGCCATCACGTCAACTCCATCGCCGACTGCTTCTCGTACCGTGCGGACTAAATCAACATTGCGCTGCATTCCTTCCGCGCCGTCAGTTGGCCCCCAGCCAAAGCGTAGCTTCATTGCTTTGTATCCTTCTTTTTTGTAACGCTTGGCTTCGGTTTCGAGTTCGTCCAATGGAATGCTGTAAAGCCGGCTGGCATAAACGGGGATTCGAGGTTTTGTTTTGCCACCCAGCAAACGATAGACAGGCTGCTTCGCCGACTTTCCCAGGATGTCCCACAGGGCGATGTCCACTGCGCTTATTGCGGTCATGCCGATGCCCTTGCGCCCGAAGGCCATCGTGTGCCGATACATGTGCTGCCAGAGGAATTCGGTGTCCCACGGATCCGCGCCAATCAAGATTGGCTTCAGATACAGATCAATCACTTGTTTGGTGATTTGCGGCGCGAGCGCGGCATTGCCGATGCCCACGTGACCATCATCGGTAAAAATCTCGACGATCACCCAGCCGTGAAAAGTGAATGTCTGCATGGAAGCCTCGCCGAGCGTCAGCAGATCCATGGGATTGGTGCAGAAATGCGGCGGCAAGGGAGTCGTCTTGCCTCGCCAGCGTACAACACGAGTTCGAATCTCTTTAATCTTCAAAGCGCAGCCTCATAACGCAATTTGGAATTGATTGATAACGGACGCACCACCGGAATCGCGATCAGAATGACTAGAAAAGCAATCACGTGCAACGTGCCCGCCATGGTGAATACCGCCCCATAACCGAAGCCATGATCCAGCATATATCCCGCGAGTTGTCCGAATGCGATGCCGCCCATCGCGCCGCCGAAACCAACCAGCCCCGCGACAGCTCCAACCACGCTTGGCGGAAATAAATCCGCCGGCAGCACCATCACCAGAGTAGACCACGACTGCTGGCCGAAATACGCGAGGCTGAATAGAGCGATTGCCCAGACAATGCCAACGTGGGGGACGAGCAAGATGAAGGGCATTACAGCCGCGCTCAGTCCAAGGGCTACCTTCCGCGCTGTGCCTAACCCAAAGCGTCGCCGCACCAGGTAGCTGGAAAAGCCGCCTCCCAGCAGACAGCCTACGCCAGATGCCGCGTAGGGAATCCAGGCGACGGCTCCCACGGCTTTGATATCGAAGCTTCGAGCGTCATACAAATATTTTGGCAGCCAGAAAAGATAAAAGTACCAGGCAGCATCACTCAGAAATTTCGCAATGATCAGTCCCCATGATTCACGAATTCGCAACAGCCTCAGCCATGCGATTTTTTCTGTCACCACTGGGGCAGCGGATTGTTGGATTGCCGTAAGTTCCTCAGCGCTGATTTTGGGATGTTCCCTCGGTGTGAAATATGCAAACCTCCACCAGATGGTCCACAGCAGACCGAATGCAGCGGTAAGAACAAAAATCCATCGCCAACTGGTGAGCAGGAGAACTACAGCGATCATCGGCGGAGCGACCACTGCTCCCACGGCGGTGCCTGCGTTGATGATTCCCATTGCCGTCGCCCGTTCTTGCACGGGAAACCATTCCGCGACCGCACGTGTGGCGGCGGGGAAACCTCCACCTTCTCCCATGCCCAACAGAAACCGGCTCACGGCGAGCATGGCAAAACTTCGCGCGAAGCTATGGCTGAGACACGCGAACGACCAGAAAATCATAATTACGGTAAAGCCGCGGCGCGTGCCGAGCATGTCGGTAAGTTTGCCACCGCCGGCATACATAAAAGCGTAGGACAACAAAAATCCCGACTGAAGATAGGAAAATTTCTCGTTGGAAAGCGGTATGTCCTTCCCAATCGCCTGGATGGCTACGGGGAGTGTTTGACGGTCCAGATAGCTGATTGCGATGGCCACACTCAAAAGAACAGCAATCCGCCAGCGGAGCAATGTGCTTTCCCTCGTTATGAAATCGGTCTTGAAAATCCCGCACCCCGTGGCGCGGACAAGCTACGAAAGGCGCCGCAGCTGGGCATCCCTGGCAAACGTTTACCGAGCCCATTCACAAAAATGCGACGATCGCCGTTCCGAGTGAATGGGAATGGGGTACTGCAGTACGAATCAACAGAGAGTTATCTGGTGAGCGCGGATGGACTCGAACCATCGACCCATGCCTTAAAAGGGCATTGCTCTGCCAACTGAGCTACGCGCCCGCCTTTAAAATCAAGCACTAGCGGCTATGTTTTCGTTTTCACGTCTTCACCGTTGCCCTTCAATAGAGTTGAAATGAGTGACGGAATACGTGTCAGCGAACGTGCTTGCGGATTCCTGCTCGCATTGCGGCGGGCCGGATGTGTTTCGACATCGCCGAACTAGGCAACAATGGGTGCAAGCCTTTTTGGTCCGACGAAGCGAACACGTAATCCGCATCTTGATTGTAAGGGCATCGCCCTCGCCCGTCCAGCAGCACATGCGGGCGCATTGGTCGCAATCGCTTAGACGGCGGCTAAAAACTGAAAAGGGCCAATCGAGAAAACGATTGGTCTGGTACTTTTACCGGTTGTGCCGCAATGAAGGTTCACGCAATATCCATTCGATCCAAGGGCAACCAAAGGGACGTGGCTTCGGGGGAGGACGCGTCCCGTTTTCCTCCTTGAGGAAATAAAATTTATACCTATCACCATCAGACGAAGCCAAGGAAGTACAACAGAAATTTGTGCGGCAGGTTCCGGTGAGTTATTCGCTACTCATGTCAAAGGGAAAGTTCCCAGTATCTATCGCGACATTGCGCGCTATCCGGCAATTTTTCTGCTTGACCGCTAGGGGCACGGGCACCTTGGCGTTGGCCCGGACGAACCATTTGAGAAGCTTGAGGAGGCCGTTGATGTTCTGCTACGAGCGGCGCCTAAATAAATCTGGGACTGCCCAATCCAGAGCAGTCCCAAATAAAAATTCAATACTAGCGATCACGCTATTTCTTTTCTGAAATATCCACGGACGCGCGAGTGTTCTCCCAATCCATATGTAGTGCACAGGTGCTGCCATTCTGGTCAAAGCTGATGGTGAAATTTTCCACGGCGGATGGCGTCGCGGAAGCTTTCATATCGGTGCGGGTGAAATCGCTCGCCTCACCGGGATAGGGGATGCCCCATTCGCCGGTTTTCTTGCTAACAATTAACGTCCATTTGTCCTGAT
The DNA here is from genome assembly GCA_025451215.1 of Terriglobales bacterium. GTDB lineage: Bacteria > Acidobacteriota > Terriglobia > Terriglobales > Acidobacteriaceae > JAICKN01. The sequence continues at coordinate 19,618 of JANWKU010000058.1, read as the reverse complement.
TGGGGATCGCAAACAGCGTATAGCTTCCGGAAGGAACCTGCTTATCGCCGACCATCACGTCGGTATCGGTCACGAATGTAGTGGCTTCGTTAGCGCCGGCGCGCCAGACTTGTCCGTAAGGGACCAGTCCACCATAAATTTTGCGGCCCTTCATGCGCGGGCTGGAATAGTCCACGGTGATGGTTTTGCCGTCAGTGAATTTGCATTGAGTGTTTGCCGGCGGGCTGGGGCGTTTGCTTTTATCCGTTTGAGCGCACGCAGCGATGGCCAGAAGGAAAATACACGACGTTAACAGGGCGACCCGCTTCTGCATAAAGTCTCCTTAATTTCAGTTCAATCAGCTGCAACCACATTAATCTCAAAATTCACAGTGAGCAAATGCTTAGACGCCGGAAAAGCGCTGGCAGATAGCAGAACCTCGGCCACAAATTATTACGCGATCGCCTTCGCTAGCAAAAATGCGGCCCCCGCCGCCAGGCCTCCAATAACTGAGGTCTGCAATGCGCTCCTCAGCGCGTGGATGCCCGTGTAGCGGCCTTTCACGTATCCGAAAGCAGTGAGCGCAATCAGCGTGACGACTGCCGAGAAAACCAGCCCCTTGGAAACATTCGACAGCAGGATATAAGGCATCAGCGGAATCAAACCACCGGCGATATAGGAACACGCAATGGTTGCCGCGCTCGTGATTGCACGGCGCGGATCAGGTTCTTCCAGACCGAGTTCGAAACGCATCATGAAATCCACCCAGGCTTTGGGATGATGGCTGAGAGCTTCCACAATGGGGGTGCTCTGATGCGCGGTAAGCCCGTAGTTCTGGAAGACGCGGCTGACTTCCGCCATCTCTTCCTGAGGGATTTCCTTGATCTCGCGCTCTTCGCGGGCGCGTTCCTGCTCATAGTGCTCCGCATCGCCGCGCGCGGCCAAATAGCCGCCTAGCCCCATGGCGATGGAGCCGGCGGCAATTTCAGCCAGCCCTCCGACCACGATGAGGCGGCTGTTCTGCACAGCGCCCGAAAGTCCGGCAGCCAGGGCAAAGGGAACAGTGAGGCCGTCGGCCATGCCGATCACGATGTCTCGCACCGTATTGCTGGCGGTGAAATGTGTTTCCGAATGCAAAATTCTCGTCAAGCTTGGACCTCCGGATGAGACTGCAAATATTCCTGAGCGCGGCGGACCATATCTTTTTCGCCACGATAGCTGAGTTTACGCGCGGCTTCTTTCAGTGGAATCCAAAGCGCCTGTTTCACTTCGATCTTCATCTCCGGCACGATCTGTCCAATTTCACCGGACTCGTAGTGCAATAAATAGAACGAGACAATTTTGAAGACGCGCTCCTTGTCGCCCCAGCTGCGCACGTAAACATATTTTATGTCGGAGAGTTTGGTGATTGGAGTTGCAAGCAGGCCGGTCTCTTCCTGGACTTCGCGCAGCGCAGTTTGTTCGGGCGCTTCGCCCGCGTCCACAATACCTTTCGGTAGGGCGAGAATGGTTTTTGTTCCCGCGCCATGCTCGCGTTGCGGCTCGATTACCGCCAGCATCCATTCGCTATCGGAGCGGCGAATGACTAGTCCGCCCGCGGAAATTTCCCGTACCATTGGCCTCCCAAGGTTAATGGATCAATAGGCCGCTGCAAGCAACCACAATGCCGACAATGCCTAGAACGATGCCCGCATACCAAAAGCTCGGGCGGCCCGATAACAGGGTGATGGAAGTGATGACCAGTCCAATTTCAAGGAACACCTCCGCCAGATCGAAGCGGTCCGCGCGGCGACGTTGGTGGTCGGTCTCCTGCTCAAGTTCATGGGCTGTCGCTTCGGCCTCTTTCTGATCGCCGGCATAGCGGTCCGCTTCAGCCTGATATTTTTGCTCAAACTTCGCGCTTGCTCCAGCATTTTGCGTGGCAAGAAATGTGGTCATCTCGGCCAACGCTTGATCAGTATGGCGGCGAATGTTCTTGGCCTGATAGAACGCCCATTGGTCGGCCACTTTATTCTGAAGGACAATTTCCTCAGTGTGGGTGCGATGCCCCATGAGCGTGACCGCCGCCACTACGACCGCCAGAATGGCCATGGTGAGCGAAATAGGGGCGAGGTTCGGATTGTGCCGCGCATGTTCCGCATGCTCTTGCAGTTCCTGAAGTTCGTCGCTCATCGTGCCTCCGGATAAAGATCACTATTCTCCCATAACTTTCACGATCAGTCTCTTGTCCCGTTGGCCATCGAACTCTGCGTAAAAAATGCGCTGCCAAGTGCCAAAATCCAGTTTTCCGTTTGTGATAGGAACTATAACTTCGTGATGGATGAGCAAAGCCTTGAGGTGGGAGTCGCCATTGTCTTCACCGGTCTCGTGGTGCTGATAATTTTGGCGGAAAGGAGCGAGCTTTTCCAGCCATTCATCAATGTCTTCAATCAGGCCTGATTCATTGTCGTTCACATATACGCCTGCGGTAATGTGCATGGCCGAAACCAGCACCATGCCTTCCTTTACGCCGCTCTTTTTGACGATCGCGTCCACTTGCGGGGTGATGTGAATATACTCACGATGTTTTTTGGTATGAAATTTCAGGTATTCAGTAACGACTTTCATCGTTGGAACTCCGATAACAAATTTGACGGTTGAAAAAGTAACACTACGCAAATAATTTTAGCTGAGCAGCGGGAGACGGGAGCAATACCAGTTTGCAGATCAGGACAGGAAGGAGCATCAGGCTTTTGCGGCAGCGTTGGGGAGGGAAAGCTGTACAGATCTAAATATGACGGTCTGCCGAAGGTGCTGACTGCCTGATTTGCCCGGAGAATTTTCAGGCTGGGCCGCGGTAAGCGTGGTAATCAGCAACAGCGTGAGAAATACCCAAATGAGCAGCAAGCCTTTTAGCAGTCCATCAAGTTTTCGTTGCGACATCTTCAAATCGCCTCCAGTTTTTTGATGTCAGTGAGGGCGCACGGGCTTCTTGAATATGTCGGAAATATTGCAGAATTTCTTGAGTTTTCGCCAGTTACCGTCGTGTCCGGAGAAAAATGCAGAGTTTCGAGAAGGTTATCTCAGGGATTCTTCTACTTCAGTGACCCATTCAGGGCGCTTTAGCACTTCGCGTGGTTTTGGGCCATCGGCTGCGCCAACAATGCCGTCACGTTCCATTAGATCAATCAGGTGAGCGGCGCGGCCGTAACCGATGCGAAGCCGGCGTTGCAGCAGGGAAGTAGAAGCCTTGCCGAACTCGATCACAAGCCGGACAGCATCATTGAAGAGCGGATCATTGTCGTCAGCACTGAGTCCCCCAGCGCCTTCTTCACCCGCGGCGCGTTCTTCCTGAGGAACTTCCAGGAATTTCTGTTCGTATTCAGCAAGACCCTGCGCGCGCCAGAATTCGACCACCGCGGCAATTTCTTTTTCCGTGACAAAAGGAGCGTGCAGACGATGCACGCGCGCCGAGCCCGACGGCAGATAGAGCATATCGCCCTTGCCTAACAAGGCTTCTGCGCCGTTCGCGTCGAGAATGGTGCGTGAGTCAACTTTTGTGGCGACGCGGAAGGAGACGCGGGCAGGGAAGTTAGCCTTGATCAATCCGGTGATTACATCTACCGACGGACGCTGCGTCGCGAGTACTAAATGGATTCCCACGGCGCGGGCCATCTGCGCAAGCCGCGTGATGGATTCTTCCACGTTGCTGGAGTCAAGCATCATCAGGTCAGCCAGTTCGTCAATGATGATGACGATGTAAGGAAGAGGCTTCTCTTCTGCGCTGTCGCCGAATAGGCTTGGCGTGCCGCCCTCATCGAAGAGTTTGTTGTACTGATCAATGTTGCGAACGCCTTTTTCGGCGAGGACTTTCAACCGCCGTTCCATCTCTCGCACGGCGTTGCGCAAAGCGTTGGCGGCGAGCTTTGGCTCGGTAATGATGGGCGTGTAAAGATGCGGCACACCTTCATAATTTCCCAACTCCAGGCGTTTAGGATCAACCAGAATGAGCCGCACCTGATCGGGCGTCGCCTTGTACAGGATGGACATGATCATGGCGTTGATCGCCACGCTCTTTCCAGCGCCGGTGGATCCCGCAATCAGAAGGTGTGGCATTCCAGCGAGATCGGCAGTGGAAATACGGCCGTTGATGTCCTTGCCCAGAGCCAGCGTTAGGCGCGACTTCGATCCCATGAACTCATGGGCCTCAATGTTTTCCCGCAGCCAGATAATTTCACGCTCGCGGTTCGGCACCTGAATGCCAACCGTTGATTTTCCCGCCATTCGCTCTACCAGAATGCTTTCCGCTTTCATGGCGAGGCATAGATCGTCAGTGAGGCCGGTAATACGGCTATATTTCACTCCAGCTTCAGGTTTGAATTCAAAAGTTGTGACTACCGGTCCTGGATTGATCTGCGTCACCTGGCCGTTCACATCAAACTCGGCGTATTTGTCCACGAGTACTTGGGCCAACAACTTGAGTTCATCGGCATCAATCACCTGCTGCTCGTCTGAACGGTGCAGCAAGCTGCTGGGCGGCAATTTGTAACCGCCTGCGATTCGAGGCATGGTGGTCTTGGCTTTTTGTCCCGTGTCGGCGCGTTCCGTGACTTCAATTTCAGAAGAGTTGGCGGGGTCGGGTAGCTCTTGTGGAGAAACTTCTAAAGCTGAAGAATCGCTTCGCCGGGACTCACCTTGCGGCTCCGTCATCTGTTCAATGCCCGTACGGCGCGGCACTGTCGCAATGCGCGCCATCGGTTCTTCTGGCACGACGCGTGCAGGAACCATTTGCGCGGTGACCACAGGCTTGGCGGCGCGGCGCTTCTCCAATTCCTTTTGGGCTTTCTTGCGCGCTCGCTCGTGCTTCCAATCCTGATAGCGGTCCCAAAGGGCAATTACGAATGCAAAGCGCGTCGGCGCCCATAGCCGCAGAGAATTAAAGGAAAACGCAGTCGTAAAGTAGAGCGCCACGGCCAGCACGGATGCGCAGACAATGTAGGCGCCAGCAAGGTTGAAGTAGTGAATGAGCACGTCGCCGAGAATGCGGCCCAGCAGTCCTTCGATGGGGACCGCCCTCATCCAGCGCGCATGGCCGGGCAACAGCGAGAGCAGCGCGGGAACGAACATCACCAGCCACAATGCGCCCAAAGACTTAGCGACCGGAGAGGTAACTTTTCGCGAACGGAACCAGCGCGTGCCTAGCGCTCCCAGAAACAGCGGCAGCAGAAATGCGCCAATGCCAAAGGCCTGCAAAACCAGGTCTGACGTCAAAGCGCCGACTATGCCGATCCAGTTCCGGGCTGCATGTGTTCCAGTCAGCACGGAAGCGCTATTAAAGGACGGATCAAGCGGTGAATAAGAAGCTATGGCGAGAAAAAGGAGGAGCGCGGAGACGCACAACAAGAACCCGATCAGCTCGTTGAGCCGACGGTTGTTGGTCGGGACAAAAATCTTCGAGAAAAACTTCATGGGGCGTCTTTGCCGCCGCAAAACCGTACCTCACCTGCGGCGTCCGAACCACGCCAGAGCCTAGTAATTATGACAAGAACGGAAGGTCTCATCAATCGGGGAGAGTATCGAGTTGGCTTCCCGTGAAAGAGTGCCTGTACTAGCTCACGATTTTGGCGGCAAACAATAGAACCAAGGTGCCTACCACAATCCGATATATCGCGAAGGGCGTGAATCCCCGTTTGCGTACCCAAGCCATGAACCACGCCACGGCGGCGTAAGCCACGATGTAGGAAACCACGAAACCTATCGCCAAGACCGCCCAGCCATGGGGACTAATTTGCGAGACTCCAATGGGGTTCACCTGTTTTCCACCCCGAAGCGACTTCAGCAGATCATAGCCAGTTGCGGCAACCATCGTGGGAATAGACAGGAAGAATGAAAATTCCAACGCCGAAGCACGCGACATTCCCGCTAACTGTCCTGCGGCGATTGTGGACATCGAACGCGACGTTCCGGGAAACACAGCGGAGAGAATTTGGCAGGCGCCTATCCAAACTGCCTGAGTCAGGCTCATCGCTTCCATCTTCCAGGTATGGATACGGCTATTGGGAGTTCCAGGGCCGGACACTTCCGAGCGGGCATTCACAGCATCCACGACCCACATCACCACGCCACCAATTAGCAGCGAATAGCCCATGATGGAGAGGCTCTCAAGATGTTTCCCAATGACCTTGGTGAGCAGAAATGCTGGAACTGCGGTGACCACAAAGGCGATTGCAGTAAGGCCCAGGGGGTGCGTCAGCGCGGTACGATCGCCATTTTCGCCTTGGGGAAAGGTGGAGAGAAATTTTGCGATCCGAGCGCGAAAGTACACCGGCAGACACAGAATGGCGCCCAACTGGATGACAATGGTGTACATCTTCCAGTAGCCGTCTGTCAGGCTAATATGAAAAAGCGACTCGGCGATCCGTAAATGCGCGGTCGAGCTGACAGGTAAAAATTCCGTTAGGCCTTCGATAATCCCCAGAATTAACGACAGCAGGTAATCGTGCAAGCTTCCTCCCAAAATGACTGAAGAAAGTATGGCAGAGATTTTAGGGCCCGCGACTGCCTCGTTTGGTACTGGCCATCGGCGGAAGTTTACCCCGGGTCGCTGCCCCAGGTTGCGACGTCATGTTCGATTAAAAAAAGCAGCGTCTTGGCCCGCGCCGCCCAATCGGTCTGCGGATACTGGCTGGCAACCTTTTGTGCAAGATCGGCGGCTTTGGCCTTCGCTTCGTCCGATTTTTTTGCGTCCTCATCCCCTTTATAAATTCCGATCAGCGCGGCCTGCCGCCAGGCAGCGTCATAGAGCGCTTCCGCGGCCCGCGGCGATTGCGGATGCTCGGTGACGTACTTCTCATAAATTTCCGCCTCTTTGGTGGGACATTTCGCTTGTCCCTGCCAGTCGCCGCACAATTTGTTGTCAATCATGCGGAAGGCCGCCAGGTCCGCCCATTTGGTGCCTGGGAATTTTTTGACGACCTGACGCATCATGTCTTCGTCCATTTGATTGCGCAGGTGCGGATCCTGCTCCTTCGCTGAAGGCAGGGACATCACATCGGCGCGGTCCAGTTGCCAACGTATGTCAGCGGCGCGGAACAGCCCCTCGCCCGCCAGTGGGGACTGCGGGAAAAGATCGTACACGCCATAGTAGAGATGCAACGCATCCTGCGCGGAGCCCTTTCTTCCGTTGCGTTGGCTGGCTTCGTCTTCGGAGTCGAGCGCCTCGCCAAAAAGAATTTTGTCGCCGTCGGGCGTGGATTGCTTGACAATCCCTTTGTCTTCGATCCATCCGCTGACAATTCGCTGCCGCTCTGGGGCGTCCGAGTCCGTGTCGTCATCGCTGTCCTGTTGACGCGGTTCGGTTAGAAAGCCTTCGATGTGCACCCACTGCGGAGTGGTATCGAGAACTACTAGTTCCCGGCCGCGCTCGATTTTCGCGAGCTTCGACGATTGCAGGTCTGGAGAAATGTAGATGGTAGCCTCGCGCACCATTCGGCCGCGCTCGGAAGCAAACGCCAGCGTGCTGAACAGCAAAGAACCAAGCAGAAAAGCCCATAGCCATTTCATTCTGTCTAACTCCTCAATCTCGCAAGCAACGCCGGATCGATATTACCGCCGCTAATGACGGCGACATTTACCTTCGTTTGCGGTAGCTGATCTTTATGGAACAGGAAGGCCGCCACCGTTACCGCGCCGCTGGGCTCCGCTGTAGTTTTCGGGTCCGCGGCTAGTTTTCTTGCAGCCTCTTCTATTTCCTGCTCACTCACGGACACAATGTCGTCCACGTAACGGCGGATATGCTCAAAGTTAATTTCTCCAAGGTACTGGGCGCGCAATCCATCCGCGATCGTTCGGGTTACCTGTTCACTGGGGAATTCGACGATTTTTCCCGCCCGCAGACTGGCTTGGGCGTCGGCCCCCAACTCAGGTTCTACACCAATAACCTTTACCGCCGGGTTCGTGAGCTTGATCGCGGTCGCAATGCCGCTGATCAATCCTCCACCTCCAACCGGCACCAGCACCGTTTCCACATCAGGCAGGTCTTCCAGAATCTCAATCCCAATCGTTCCCTGGCCGGCAATAATTTTTTCATCGTTGAAGGGCGGAATGATCACGTAGCCGTGCTTCGCCGCCAATTCTTCCGCTTTGATCTGCCGTTCTACCCCTGTGGTCCCAGCTAGTACGATCTCTGCACCCAGCGCCGCGGTTGCCTGCAATTTAACGGAGGGCGCGGTAGTGGGCATGGTAATTACAGCTTTCATGCCCAGTGCCCGGGCCGCATAGGCGACGCCCTGGGCATGGTTTCCGCTGGAATAGGTAATGACGCCGCGTTGCCTGTCTTCTTTTGAAAGCGACGCGATTTTGTTGTAAGCGCCACGAAGTTTGAAGGCTCCGATGGGCTGCTGATTTTCGGGCTTGAGGTAGAGTTTGCGGCTGTCGCTCCCGGATCCGCCCTGATGAATGCGAGACTCAAGCAGACGAGTACGAACGGCAACGCCGCGTATACGGTTCTGGGCCTCGCGAATGTCGGCAAGGGGGACCATCTGCTTCCATTCCTCGCTTCTTGCAGAAAAAGTAGGCTGAACTCGCGCCAGAATCGTCAGCACATAATGGAAGGGCACTGTGCGGGCTGCTCCAGCCGTGCACTTCTTCCACTATATTTCCAAAATCACCGGCATAATCAGCGGACGCTTCTGCGTCTCCTTGGAGATATACCGCTTCAAGTCCGCGCGGATTTTCTCTTTAATCACGCCGTAGTCGGCTTTCTCCTCTTCGTTTGAGTGTTCCAGCGTCTGCACAACGACTTGCCGGGCTCCTTCCATCAAGCCATCGTCGCCGGCATTAAATCCGCGCGTCACGATCTCGGGGGAAATCTCCACCCGGCCTGACAACTTATTAATGGCGATGATCGGCAGAACAATACCGTCCGCGCTCAGGTGGCGCCGGTCTTTAATGATTAAATCCTCAACTACATCCGTGCGCGAGCCGGAGTCAATGCAGACGCGGCCGACTGTTACTTTGCCAACTTTGCGTGCGCCCAGTTCGTCGAACTCAAGGACATCTCCGCTTTCGATCAGGATGATGTTTCCGACGGCGCCATGCATGGTAGCCGCAAGCTCGGCATGCAGCTTCAATTGTCGATATTCGCCATGGACGGGAATAAAATATTGCGGTTTGACCAGATTGATGATGAGCCGCAACTCCTCCTGGCTGGCATGGCCGCTCACGTGGACAGGAGGATAAGAGCCGTCGTCATAAATCACGTGCGCTTCGCGGCGAAAGAGATGATCAATCACTCGATAGATTGGCTTCTCATTTCCCGGAATAATGCGCGATGAGAGCACAACCGTATCGCCCTTTTCGATCTTGGCATGCTTGTGATTGTCCACCGCCGCGCGCGAGAGCGCGGACATGGGTTCGCCCTGCGTCCCGCTGATAAGCACGCAGACTTTATTTGGCGCGAAATTTTTCATCTCCCCAGGATGAATGAGAAGCCCTTCGGGAATGTCAATGTAGCCCAGATCCTCCGCAATCTCCGCAGAGTTGTTCATGGAGCGACCCACAAAAGCGATTTTGCGGCCGTGCTCCCAGGCCAGGTCCACCGCCAGCTTTATGCGGTGTATAGACGAAGAAAAGCAGGAGATGAACAATCGCTGCTCGGTGCGGGCAAACACTTCATCCAGCTTGCGGCGCACGGAGCGCTCGCTTGGCGTGTAGCCCTTGCGCTCCACGTTGGTGGAATCTTGCAGCAGCGCCAGTACGCCGGCTTTGCCGTACTCCGCGAATGCGTGCAGGTCGAAGAGCTTGTTGTCGGTCGGCGTGGCGTCAACTTTGAAGTCGCCTGTATGAATGATTACGCCCAGCGGCGTGTGGATGGCGAACGCCACACAATCCACCAGACTGTGCGTCACGCGGATGGGCGTAATGGTAAAAGGACCGATTTTGACGCTTTCACCCGGGGTCAGCTCGTTCAGTTCGGCATCTTCCAGCAGCCCGTGTTCTTCTAATTTGTCTTCAACATAAGCAAGAGTAAATTCAGTTCCGAAGACGGGCACATTCAATTCGGAAAGGATCCATGGCAATCCGCCGATGTGATCCTCATGGCCATGGGTGAGCAAAATGGCCCTGACCTTATTACGGTTTTCGGTGAGATAAGAAATGTCTGGAACGACGATGTCCACGCCTAGAAGTTCCGACTCGGGGAACATAAGTCCAGCGTCAATCACAATAATGTCGTCGCCCCAGCGAACCGCCATGCAGTTCATTCCGAACTCGCCAAGGCCGCCGAGCGGTACCAGATGCAATTTTCCTGTAGGCATGAACACTTGATGCTAGCACAGTACCCGTTGCGGATTCCGTGGGCTACGCCGTCCAAGCCGCGTACAAATCTTTACGGACTTATGCCATTGCTTGCGCATCTGATAGGGGAGTAACGTAATGTTCGGAGCGGAAATTCCTCATGGCCAAGCCAGCACATTCCTGGGTCCGCCGAAGGGTCGAAACAGCCCTCGTGCATGGCATGAGCCGGGCTTACCAAACCGTCAAAGTTGATCCTGGGCATTTTCTGTTGCAGTTGCGCACCGCCTATGATTTGCCCATTAACAGCTTTCAGGGCGTTTACTCGCTGAATGTCAATGTGCTCGATGACGTGGCCGAAAGAGTTATTCGTGGAGGAATGCGCGCGGCGGCCATCGAAGGCGCGGGCCTGGGTTTTGGAGGAATTCTTACCGTCGTTCCCGACCTCAGCATCCTCGCCAGCATCACCTTGCGTACCGTGCAAAAGTTAAGCCTGCTTTACGGTTTCGAGTACAACACCGACGAAGAAACCACTGAACTTTGGATTGCCGCCGCCAGTGCTGCCGGCGTAGACGTAAGCCGTGAGTTGCTGGAAAAAGAAGTGATCACGCGCTTCGTGCCCCGCGTAATTCGGCGAATCGCCGTGCAGGCAAGCGGAGAATTTGTAGAGAAATGGTCAGGAAGACTAATTCCGCTGGCCAGTTCAGCGATCGGAGCAGGGTTGAACTACTTCTTTGTGCGGGCGTGGGGCGCGCGTGCCCGTTCACACTTCCGCCAAAAGCACGTAGAGCGACGGCAAAAATTTCTGGCTGGCCGGGAACCTAAGACGATTGAAGCGGGTATTGTGACCTATTAGATTGTTGCCGCTAGCGCAGCCAGTCTTCAAGCTCAATTCCCCGGTCCGTTTTCTCGTCGCGATACTTCACGATGACTGGGGTGTAAAGCGAAAGGTTCCACTCCGCGCCTTTTCCCTTTTTCACGGCCCGCGATCCGGGAACTACCACGGCATTTTCCGGGACCTCCAGCGGCTTTTCCGCCGTGGCCCGGTAAACTTCGCCATTTACCAAATCATAAAGTGGAGTGGATCGTGTCAAAATAGTTCCCGCACCCAGCACGGCTTTTGCCCGAACCAGCGTGCCTTCGTACACTCCGCAGTTCCCGCCGACTAAAACGTCATCTTCAATAATCACGGGCGCGGCATTGATGGGCTCCAGCACCCCGCCAATCTGCGCCGCAGCACTCAGGTGTACCCGCTTCCCAATCTGCGCGCATGAGCCAACCAGCGCGTGTGAATCCACCATGGTGCCTTCATCAATGTAAGCGCCCACGTTGATGAACATTGGTGGCATGCAGATCACCGATGGCGCAACGTAGGCTCCCATCCGGGCCGAGGACCCTCCGGGCACCACGCGCACGCGGTCGGCAACTGTAAAGTGCCGGGCAGGGAAGGTGTCTTTGTCCACAAAGGAAAGCCCCACGCCGTCATTCATCTCGGTAAGTTCGCCCAGTCGGAATCCCAGCAGGATTCCTTGCTTCACCCAGGGATTGACCGTCCACTGGCCATTCACTTTTTCCGCGGCTCGAATTTTGCCGGAGGTCAGCGCGTCGCGAAATTCGAGAAATGTCGTGCGTGCCTCGGGATGTTGCGCAATCTCGCCAAGCGACACCAGCCGCTCAATGGATGATTGAAGGGTTTGCATGAGAAAGAAAGTATAAAGGAAAGCAAGAAACCAAAATGCAGAATGAAGAAGTAAGAATGCAGAATGAACTTCCAACACTCGTCTTTAATTTTGCATTCTGACTTCTACCTTCTGCATTCTTAAATACATTTGCATTCGCTGCGAATTAGCACGCCAGTCATCCCTTGCGCGGAGTCTCGCGCTTCGTGCAGCGTCGCATAGGGACCGTGCCACTTGGCATGGTTTGCATCGTGTCCGGCAGGACGTCCCTTGCCGCGATTACACTGCCCGCAATTGGAGCGATGCAAAACGATCTTATGCGGCCCCGCTGCCCAATTCTCATAAATATAGAATTCGACCGTTTCAGGCGTTGCCGCGGCAGGTTTCGTGATCAGCCCAGCATCAATAATGACTCTTTGCAACTTGGACCGAGTATCGCGCCGCATGGGTAGCAGCGGCAGGCGATACACTTCCTCGATTTTGCCCATCATTGTCAGCGCCGCCTTCACCGGAAGTGGGCTGGATTCGATGAAGTTTGCCTGCATCAGCGGGAGATATTTTTTATTCAACCGCCGCGCGGTCGGCCAGTCATTGTTCAGCGCCGCAGTGGTAATCGCAGTCATCTCATGCGGAATTTCATTGGACGCCACCGAAATCAGCCCCACACCGCCGAGCGCGATCACGGGAAGCGTCACGGCGTCGTCACCCGAAAGCACTGCGAAATGCTCCGGTGTTGAATTGCAGATTTCCGCAATCTGCGTCATATTCCCGCTGGCTTCTTTCACTCCGGCAATGTTTGGCACTTCCGCCAGCCGCACAATTGTGGACGGTTCAATGTTCGTGGCCGTCCGCCCCGGAACGTTGTAGAGAATGACCGGCTTGTCCACGGCCTCGGCGATGGCGCGGAAGTGGCGATATTGTCCTTCCTGCGTCGGCTTGTTGTAGTAAGGCGACGCGGTAAGAATCGCGTCCACGCGTGGCCGCGCGGAAAGCTCTTTGGCCTTGGCCACAGCGTCGGAAGTAGCATTGGAACTGGCCCCGGCAACAATGGGAACGCGTCCGGCGGCGACTTCGATGGTAATGTCAATCACCCGCAGCCATTCATCATGGCTAAGGGTGGGCGTTTCCCCGGTCGTGCCACAGGGGACCAGAAAATTGATTCCGGATTCAATTTGCCACGAGACGAGATTTTGCAAAGCCGTTTCGTCTATGGAACCATCTTGATGAAACGGAGTGACGAGAGCTGTACCACAGCCGCGAAGTTGCATTCATCTAGGATAACGCGAATGGGCAGTCGTGGAACAGAGGGCGGTTCGCTATAGCTCCCGCCAGATGTCCTTGAAATTGAAGAAACCTTTTTTGCCCGTAAGCCACTCGGCCCCACGGACGGCGCCTTCGGCGAATCCCCGGCGCGACTTAGCATCATGGCAAAGGTAAATTTTGTCCACGCTTGAGTTCAGCACCAGTTCATGCAGCCCTACAACATCTCCCTCGCGGAATGAGGTGATTTCCAGTTCGGTTCCCGAAACTTCACGGACGGCATCCCGCAACACCATGGCTGTGCCGGAAGGCGCATCTTTTTTGTGGGCATGGTGACGCTCGAAGATCTGGCCGGAATATTTGTGCTTCAGCGCCGCTGCTGCGGTTCGCGCAACTTCAAAAAAAAGATTGACTCCAATCGAAAAATTTCCTCCATACAGGACACCAACATCGCTTTTTTCCGCCAGCGCCTTTATGCGTGGAATCTCGCCATACCAGCCCGTTGTGCCGACCACAATGCTTTTCCCCGCCCGAGCGCAGGCCTCTATGTCATGGACCGCTGCCTCAGGGTTAGTGAAATCAATCACAACGTCTTCATCGCGCAAAGTTTCCGCGCTCAAGGCTTTGCCGTTTAGGTTCTCGCCAGAGCGAAGCACTCGCACCTTGTGGCCGCGTTCGTGCGCCACTTCCTCCACAAGCGAACCGGTTTTGCCGTAACCCAACAGTAGAAATCTCATAGATATTCCAGCATACCAAGACAGCCGCTAAGCAAAAATTTCCGGATCAAGCTCAGAAAAAAACTTCTTGTGCAGCCTGCGCACGATTTCCGGAACGTCTTCTTCCTCGACCACAAAGGTCAAATTAATTTCCGATGCGCCTTGAGAGATCATTCTAATCTTGATGTCCTTCAGCTCGCCAAACACATGTGCGGCGATGCCCGGGATTTCCCGCAAATTTTCTCCCACCAGGCAAACAATCGCTTTTCGCCCTTCATACTTCACGTCGGCCAGGCTCGCCAAATCCGCCGCCAGCGCGGGAATGGACTCATTAGAGTCGAGCGTCAATGACACGCTGACTTCCGACGTTGAAACCACATCCACGGGAATCCGGTGGCGGTCAAAAGCATCAAAAATCGCTTTTAGGAATCCGTGCGCCAGCAGTATGCGCGGGGCTGCCACGTCCACAATCGTGATGCGCTTTTTGGCCGCAATCGCCTTGAAGAAATTGCGGCACTTCGGAGCGCGCGTGGTAATGCGTGTTCCTTCTCCCGACGGATTGCGGGAATTCAAGATATAGACCGGGATATTCTTCTGGATCGCAGGCAGAACTGTCGCCGGATGCAGCACCTTCGCGCCGAAATATGCCAACTCCGCAGCTTCATCGAAACTGATGACTTTAATGCGCCGTGCATCCGGACACAAATTCGGATCAGTCGTCATCATTCCATCCACATCGGTCCAAATTTCAATCCGCTCCGCGCCAAGCGCAGCTCCCACAATCGACGCGGAAAAATCCGATCCGCCCCGGCCAATCGTAGTAGTTACGGCAGCTTTGTTCGCTCCGATAAATCCGCCCATCACCGGTACACGGCCAGCATCAAGTAACGGCCGTACATTCGCGAGCAGCCGCTCATTGGTCTCTTCAAATTGCGGTGCAGCACGCATGAAAGTGCTGTCCGTCACGATCACCTCGCGTGAATCCACCAAAACCGCGTCCAATCCATTCGCCACGAAAGCCTCGGTAACCAGTACGCTCGAAAGCATCTCCCCATAAGCCGCTACATTGTCAGTGGTACGCGGAGTTAGCTCTCCAACGGCTGCAATGCCTCGCAGCAATTCATCGAGCGCCTGGAAGGACTCTTCAAGCTGAGCATGGAATCGGGTAAATCGCACCGTGCCCAGCAACTCGCCCGCTGTGTTGTAGTGCCGCTCCTGGAGCGACCGGCACAATCGCTGCGCGGTGTCTCTGTCCCCCGCTCCCGCAGCTTTCGCCATGGCCAGCAATTGATCAGTGACCTTCGCCATGGCGCTGACCACGACCACCGGCTTTTGCCCAACCCGGCCCTTTACGATCGCCGCCGCCCGGGAAATCGCGGTGGCGTCCTCCACCGACGTTCCTCCAAACTTCATCACGATCATCGGGAAAAACTCTCCGGCAATAAAGTGAAAAAAAGAAACGAAGTAAAAGAGGAAAAGGAAAAGTCGGCGCGGAGTCGAAGAAGTTGTAGCACTTATGGTTGGTCCGTCCGGTTGGATTCTACAATATTTGCACGAACGTCCCGAAGAAGGGCGGAGCCCCAGTTATTGCCGCGGGGTAGCGTCGGCCCCGAATGAGTATTCATTCAGTGGCCCGAAGCGCCGCTTTTCCGCATACAGCCGCCAGCGCCGCCATACAATCCGCAAACTGGCCATCACCGGAATCGAAAGGTAAATGCCAAGAATGCCGGCAATTTCACCTCCCGCGAGCACCCCGAAAATCGCCGCGAGAGGATGCAACTCCACGCTTCTTCCCATAATGCGCGGAGAAATTACGTAGTCCTGCGTAAGCCGCCAGGCGATTAGAAACAGCAGCAGCAACAGCCAGTGCTGATAGCCAAGCACCAGCGCTACCACCAAAATGACGGAAGCGGCCACCAGCGGCCCAATCACGGGAATAAATTCCATAATGCCGCCAGCCGTTCCTAGCACCAGCGCATACGGAACCTTCAAGCTCCCCATGAATGCCGTGTAGGCAAGCAAAGAAAGGGCCGCCAACGTCAACTGAGCACGAATGAACTGTGCCAGCATTTGATTCATGTCATCGAGAACGCCCTGGACAAATTCACGCTGCGCGCGGGTGTGAAAAAATGCGAGTAGAGACTCGCCAAATCCACGCCCATCTTTCAAAAAAAAGGCCGCCAGAATCGGAATGAGGACCAATAGCCATACGTCGCTTGCCGCTTGCGCAACGCGCACACCCACTCGTTGCGCGATTTTCGCGAAAGTGTTCTGGTGGCGCTGGAGAAAATCGTGCAATCGTTGCTGTGTCTGCGCACTCCAGCCGTGTCCCTGTCCGATTTTGACGGCGATCTCGCCAAGGTCCGCCGATCCGCCCTTTTCAATCAAGCCGGGCACGGACTGGGCTAGACGTTGTGTCTCGCGTCCAATCCGCGGGCCCACGAAAAAGAAGAATGCGGCAAGAAGAACTACTAACAGCAAATAGATAATTGCAATCGCGCTGCCGCGCCCCTTGGTCCACTTTTCCAGATGAGAAACCGCGGGGTCAATCAGGTAAGCAAAAAAGATTGCGAAGAGAAAAGCGATCAGGGTGTTGTGCGCGACATAGAAGAAGCCAAATACCAGGGCGAACAACAGCACCGTAAACAACACCCGCGTTGTCCGTGCATCAACAAGAGACATGGATCTCCATTCTCAGGGGCGGCGAACGCCGCTGGCGCAGTGCGGCTTTCAATCCCTCACGATTTCAGTGCCAGTTTCGACGTCTAGTATCCGAATTAGCTTAAATTGTTCGTTGACCCACATTGACCAGTCTCCGCTGTCACTTTTCAAGTCAATTTTGCTGAGCTTTTCCTGGGCGCCATGAATAGTGACCTCGTCCGGCCCCAGGAAGGTCAGGCTGACCGGTATAGAAATGCGGGAATGGGCATTCAATGCCCCGAATTTCGTCTCTTGCTTCAGCGGGCATTGCAATATTCCCTTTTGCGTCTTGCAGGAGGTCGCCAGGTATTTCCACACAAGAATTTCCCGCTGTATGAAAAAATAGTCGTCCAGAATGCTCGTGGAAGCGGGAAGCAAAAACGGTTTCTCTTGTTCTTTCGTGTCACCGGTGTCGCGATAATGCTCCGTCAGGAAGTCATTACTGGGAGCAACCGAGGCTTCCGCGCTGCCCGGACTGGTTTCTTTCCATGCATAGCGCACTATTTCCCCGTTCGGAGTCAGATCCAATTCCGAAGATTGCACCGCATCTCCAGCCGTTGATTCCGTCTTGAATTCTGATTTGGCAACGCTCCCATGGCTGTTTTGCACGATCGAGAAGGTTTCCGTTGCAACACGCTTTTCATTCTGAAAAATGCCGAATGATCCTGAGTCCACGGTTTTGCTGGAAGAATCTTCTTTTGCTTTGGCGTTCTGCTTGTCTTTGGCAAAACTGCTCGCCGCGATTGTCAGCAGGCAAATCAAAACCGCGAACCGAAGCACTGATAATTTCACCGATTGCTCCTTAAGGTCGTGCCAAAAAAGTCGTGCAAAATGATCTCGTCAAAACTTAGCCGTCAATCCCAGCAAACGGCCAATCTCTGCAGCCACCGTCGACACATCTTTTCCGGTCGTATCAACCTGAAATTTGGCTTTCCGGTAATGCGGGTGTCTTGCTTCGTACAGCTTAAGAAACTCCGCCCGATCGCGCTGTAAAGGCCGATTTGTTCCTTGTTCCTCACACCGGCGGAATAACTCCTCCGGGGAAGCATTTAAAAAAACAATGGGTATTCCGGAAGACTCAAGCAGCGCAGCATTGTCCGCCTGCACGAAGGCCCCTCCGCCAAGCGCAACAATGCGCGGTTCAGATTTCAATCCGGAAATCAATTGCTGCAATGCCCGGTGCTCGGCGACGCGGAAAGCTGCTTCTCCGGACTCGCGAAAAATTTGCTCAACGCTCCGGCCCTCTTGCGATTCAATGCGGTCGTCCAGATCTTCAAAGGGCCAGCTTAATTGGCGTCCTAACTCCCGGCCCACTGTGCTTTTACCGGCGCCCATAAAGCCGACGAGCACCGCCGCACGAATCGTCTTCACGCCGTCGCGTGAGGCCGCCGCATTCTGTAGCCCCGGTTCGCTGTCATGCATGGAGGCCAGCAAAAGGCTTGTTCCGCCCTATTCTGAAAGATTGAAATTAGCGCTTCTTGAGGTGGATTTTACCACTGAAGGAAAGCAGCTTGACCTTCGATGCGGCCTTGTTCACCGTACCTGCGAAGGCACTCCCGGCCTTAATGGCAAAGGGCGTGTGCTCCGGTTCCAGGGTGAAATCATTCACCACCAGCCCGGTAACGGAGCGGGCAAACACGTCAATGGAAGCGTAGGCGGGCGCCTGCGCTTCAATGTCCCCGGAGTGGCTGGTCAGCACATACTCGCCACCAGCGCCGAAATCGCCATCATACAAAATCTTTCCGCTGACCGA
Source organism: Terriglobales bacterium (assembly GCA_025451215.1). GTDB lineage: Bacteria > Acidobacteriota > Terriglobia > Terriglobales > Acidobacteriaceae > JAICKN01. The sequence goes on along the minus strand of JANWKU010000058.1, from coordinate 1,259 downwards.
ATTTACTTGGACCATGGGACCGCTCACCGCGTTCATCACAACGTCGCCGCCCATGGAAGTGATTTCTACATACCCGTCTTGGATGTTAGTTAACGTCACAGGTCCATCCAGTGTCTTGATGTGAACGTGAGCGCCGTTGAAATCACGCAAATCTACATCCCCCGTGGCTTCTTCAAAATCCACATCGCCACGCATTTTTTCCGCGCGCAACTGGCCTGCGGTGGCGTGGAGCACGATACTGGCATCCGCGGGCACTGCAACCTCGTAGCTCACTTGTCCGGAAGTTGCATCGGCGTTGGCGAGCAGGTGAGAGAAAATGTCCACCCGACTTCCGCGCTGGCTTTGGTCTACTTCAACTTTATCCGAAGAGAGAATCGCGGTGACAACCACCTCCCGGCCAACCGCCGGACGCACCGAAATGGGCCCATATTGATTGGTGATGGAAACCGTAGCGTGGCGCCCCACTTTAAAGCGCATTTCTTTGCGTGTTTCGGCTTGCGCGCAAATAATTCCGGCGATGGTCAACCCGATGATCAATGTGGCGTTACGGCTTTTGCTGTCCATAATGCTGCCCTCTCCCCTTTTCGTACACGGCACCGGCGCGGTCCCTGACCACTCTCGCGCTTCTTACTGAAAACGATCCAAAGCCATCTGGTACAACATGGCTTTCTGGTCGTATGCGCTCATCAAATATCGTTGCGCTTCCTCATCGTTCGGATCGCTCAGCGCGGATTCTTGAGCGTCCCGGATGTAGGCATTTGCGTCTCGAAGCCCGCGTTCATATTTTGCGCGAAGTGTCGGACTCCGAAAGGCGATGGCGGTAAGAAATTTTTGATCTTCAACTGAAAACGCCGCTACCACAGGACCCTGAACGTTGGCGGACTGAGCCGTCAAGGCAGGCGCGGATTCAGTAGAAACTGGATGGATTTTCCCCTGGTAATTTAAGACTCCCAACACGATCAACACCGAAGCGACCGCCGGAAGCATCCAGGCCAGGTTCCAGCTCGGCTTGCGCTTAAGGACCAAAACCGGCTGTTGCCGCAGGGAGTGAATCAACCCCTCGTCCCGCAATGCCGACTCAATCGCGTTCCAGAGTTGTGGGCCAGGTTCTTCCGACGCTTGCAGCAAAGGTGCCTGCCGCGAAATCGCATTCAGGTCAGAAACCAGTCCCCAACACTCCTGACACGAACGCAAATGCGTCTCATACTCGGTATTACGGTTACCTCCGCCGATCTCCGGCAGAAGCTCGTGAAATTGCT
>JANWKU010000057.1 GCA_025451215.1 Terriglobales bacterium | reverse complement strand
TGGGTGGAAAGCGAATCTATGAGGGGAAGCACATTCGCGTTTCTGTTGCCAATGGATCAAAGCTAAGTGTTGGGCAGTTAGGGAAAAAGGGGAAAGCATATGGCTGTGAAAGAAAAGATTCTGGTAGTGGATGATGAACCAAGCATTCGGAAGTATTTGCAAACGCTGCTCGAGGTGGAAGGATTTGAGGTTGAAGCGGTAAGCTGCGGGAAAGATGCGATCAAGCGCGTCAGCGGAGGAGAGCGGCCAGATTTCATTATTCTGGACGTACTGATGCCGGAGATGGGCGGCCTGGAAACGCTGCAGGAATTAATGCACCTGGACCGCAGTCTGAACGTAATCATGCTTTCCTGCTCGAACGAAGTGGGGACAGTAGTGGAAGCGATCCGACTGGGCGCGCACGATTACCTGACCAAGCCATTTGAGAAGTCCGAACTGGAAGCAGCGATGTTGAAGTCGCGCCAGAAGAAGGAGTTGACCCAAGAGAACAAGGCGCTGCGGGATTATTGCGATCAGGTGACCGAAGATTTGAGTTTTCTTGCGGCGAGTCCACAAATGGTGCGCATCCGGCAGCAGATTCTTCAGATCGCACCGGTGGACGTGCCGGTGTTTGTATGCGGTGAGAGCGGCGTCGGCAAGGAAGTTGTCGCGCGGATGATTCATCTGCGGTCCAAACGGCGCAACCAGGCGTTCATCAAGGTGAATTGCGCTGCCCTGCCCGGCGAACTGCTGGAATCGGAACTTTTCGGATTCGAACAGGGCGCGTTCACGGGCGCGGTTCGCGCCAAACCCGGGAAGTTTGAGCTGGCGAATAAAGGTACGATCTTCCTGGATGAAATCGCGGAAATGTCCACGCATCTGCAAGCGAAACTGCTGCACGTTCTGCAGGATCACCAGTATTCACGGCTAGGCGGAAGGCATCTGGTGGAAACGGACGTACGTGTCTTGGCAGCGACAAACGTGGACGTGCATGAAGCAATGAAGACAGGGAAATTCCGCGAAGATCTGTATTACCGGTTAAACGTGCTTTCGATCAATGTGCCGCCGTTGCGGGAAAGAACGTCGGAAATTCCGCTGCTATTCAAGCACTTCCTGGAAAAGTACAGCGAGAAATTCGGGAAGACGCCGCAAACACCGTCGAAACACCTTCTGGACGCCGCTCTAAACTATCCCTGGCCGGGGAATTTGCGGGAGTTGGAGAACTTCGTCAAGCGGTATGTGATTTTGGAAGACGACGAAGGGAGTTTGCGCGAACTGGTGGAGATGTCCGCGACACGGCAGCGAACTTCGCCACGCGACGACATGCCGGTTGTCCGCGAACAGGGCCTGAAGGCGCTTGTTCGGGGGCTTAAAGACGAAGCCGAGATGGAAGCGATTGCGGATGCGTTGGAAAAGACGCGTTGGTGCCGGAAGGATGCGGCGAAAATGCTGGGAATCAGCTATAAGGCGCTGCTCTATAAGATGAGGCAGTTCAACCTGGATACTCCTAGAACTCGCCGAACTCCTCCTACGGCAAGTGGGGGCAGCGGGCCAGCCCCTGCGCCCGTTGGCGCGAAACAGGAAGCCTAACCTGGGTCTAGTACGAAGTGATTGAGGCCCCGTATTTAATAGAAAAAGAGAACTTGCGAGTTGTCTGCAACCAATGTATCGTGCGCAGCGAGATAATCCGTTCGTTCCAAACGCGTTGCTTGATCTGATCCGAAATGGAGTTTCAGACTGGACACCAGCTTTCCACGACGCTCCTGACGTGTCGGCAATCTCGAATTCCTAAACACGAGAGAACCCGCCCAGCGAGTCATTGCGCGGTAGGTGTTTGTCTTGAAGCACAACAACCCGGTTAAACGCGATGGGCTACGGTAGCTGTTGGCCGGAAACTCTCAAAATTTTCAGCAAGCAGTTTTCTGTGCACTCGATAGATTTTGTTGGAACTGAACAGTGGATGGCTCCGCGGACCGAGCCATAGACGGAGTTGAGGATGTCTTTAATGACCGAGCGCCGGGTAGCCCGGCGTTATGATCTGACGCTGCCGGTGAGCATTCGATCGGCAGTTGAGAAATTGGTATTGCGCCAAGAGGGGAAGACCCGGGACATTTCCACCAAAGGGTTGTACTTCGTTGTTGAGCGCGACCTGGAAAACGGGAGCGAGCTGGATTTAACTCTCACGCTCCCGGGAGAGATTACCCATGGCTCGGATGTCTTTGTGCGGGCGCAGGGGAAAGTAATCCGTGTGGAACGGCGGCTGGAAGAAGGGGAGACGCGAATGGGCGTGGCGGCCGTGATCGAACGGTATGACATCGTGCGGGGCGAAGCGGCGCGACCCTAGCTGGTGGGCAGAGCCAGGGCAAACGAGTACCCTCTTGTGAAATCCTCATTTCCCCTTGCAATCCGGCATTGGCGGGCCTAGGATGAGGGCAAATTTTATCCCCCGGAGGGTCCTATGAAAGTTGCGGATCTGATCGGGTCTCGCAAAGAAGTATATTCCATCCCAGAATCTTCGAGCGTTCTAGAAGCCGCGAAGTACCTGCGTGAAAAGCAGGTGCGTTCGGTGGGCATTCTAGACTCGGCAGGGAAGCTGGTGGGAGTGGTGTCGCAAAGCGACGTCTCCGACAAGGTGGCGGCGGAAAACAAATGCCCCGCGTGGATGAAAGCGTCGGAGATCATGACCACGAAGCTGTTGACAGTTACGCCGGAAGTGACTTTTGATGAATGCCTTCGGCTCATGGAACAAAACGGTGTCTACCACCTTTTGATCCTTGGTGAAGAGAAGAAATATCTGGGGATGTTGTCGGTTAGCGATCTTTTGAAGGTCATGGTTTTCGATGAAAAGGCTCGAGCGGATTTGCTGGAATCGTACGTTTTTCCCAATCGCTAAGAGTTGAAGGGGGCGGTGGCAAAGGCAGGGGGATGGCTTTGAAGAGAACATCCCTTCCTCCTAGTGTGCTGTGAATTTCCTGTTTAGGGGAAATAGTCCATTCGATTGGATGGCGGTAGTACTAAAACTCACCTGTATTGTATTCCCGTAATAAATTGAAAATGAACAGGTTATTTGCGATCCAGCGACTGCGGCTCGCGAGATTTAACTTCGTTATTTGGTTGGCCAAGTGCATTTACTCTGGCCGGAGAGCCATGACGGGAGAAAATTCCAACAAGGTTTCGGTAGCGGGAAGGGTAGGAGCCCTTCTGCCGGACGAGGTGATTTTCGGATGTTCGCCTACGATGGCGGGTATCCAGACTCGCGCATTGAGGATTTCCAGGACTGACGTCCCCATTTTGATTTGCGGGGAAGGAGGCACGGGGAAGGAAGTGCTGGCGCGATGGATTCACAGGAATTCCGAGTACGGAGACGGGGAATTCGTAAAAGTGAATTGCGCGGCGATTCCCGGGGCACTGCTCGAGAGCGAATTGTTCGGGTATGAGAAGGGCGCGTTTACTGGGGCGAATAACATCAAGCCTGGGCGTGTGGAGTCGGCTCACCGCGGAACGCTGTTTCTGGATGAGATTGCGGATCTTGACCTGGATTTGCAAAGCAAACTCTTGCATTTCCTTCAAGACGGAACCTTTTCCAGGATAGGTGACCATTCCGAGCGCAAAGTGGATGCGCGATTGATCTGCGCTACGAATCGGAATCTTGACCAGGAGAGACAGGCAGGACGCTTCCGCGACGATCTTTTTTATCGTATTCATGTTTTTCGGCTGACGATGCCGCCCTTGCGCGAGCGCAGAGACGATATTCCCGTGTTAGCCGAGTATTTCCGCAAACTATATGAAAAGCAGTTTGAGATTCAGGCGGAGACGTTCCCCCCAGAGCTGCTTGAATATTTGAAGAATCTTGCCTGGTCTGGAAACATCCGCGAACTGTCCAACGGAGTTGCGAGGTATGTGCTGCTCGGACCGGACGCGGCGATTTATCAGGATCTTGCGACGCGACGAGCGAAGAATTCAGGGCTGGCGAATGGATACGGCGAGGGCCATGGCATGTTGAAGCGCATGTCCAAGGATGCGATTAAAGAGATGGAAAAAACGGTAATCCTGGAAACGCTTCGGGCAAACCAGTGGAACCGCCGGAAAACTGCGCAAGCGCTGAAGATCAGTTATCGAGCGCTGATCTATAAGATCCGTGACGCGGGACTGATTTCACGACGAGCAGCACTCCAAAAGGCCCAGGCAGGCGAGCCGTTGAGCATCGGCGGGAATTGAGCCACTTGCGCCTCGAATTTGAACTCTCGCTGGAATCTCCTAACGAGCGCCTCCAAATCCGTTTTGAAGACAAGAAAAAAACAGGGGCTTGGATGTATTCTGTAGTCGTGCGCCTGCCGCTATCGAAAACGGATGGCGCCGGCGAGCCGGATAACCCGAAAAACCCACCGCGCCTCACCTAAGGGAATAAATGCGGATCCATCGGACGGAACTTGAGGGAGTTCTCGTACTGGAGCCGGAGGTCTTTTCGGACATCCGGGGATTTTTTCTCGAGACCTACAACGAAAAAACGTATGCGGCGGCCGGCATAACCGAACGATTCGTGCAGGACAATCAATCGCGTTCAAGGCGCGGGGTTCTTCGCGGCTTGCACTACCAGGTTGGGAACCCTCAGGGGAAGCTGATTCGTGTCCTCCAGGGGGAGATTTATGATTTGGCTGTGGATATCCGACCTGGCTCGCGCAGCTTCGGGAAATGGGCCGCGATTCATATAAACGCCGAGGAACAAAAGACAATTTGGATTCCGAAGGGTTTCGCGCACGGATTTTATACGTTGTCGGAATCGGCGGACGTCGCATACAAGGTGACGGAATTCTACGCTCCCCGGGAAGAGCGCACACTGCTCTGGAACGATCCGGAACTTGCGATCCCATGGCCGCTGCGCGGAGATCCAATCGTTTCGGAGAAGGATCGAGCGGGTCACCCACTCAGAGACATTGCAACGTAAGCCTCCAAAGAACGAGGTTGATTTGATTGCCCGAAGGTCTTGCAAGAGCTTCTGGTTGAGCGGGAGATTGCCAGACCTTGTACCCGGTTTGGGCGCCATTGCGGAAATTTCAGCGCAATCGTGAATTGAGACTCCTTTCCGCGCGCCCGTTTGAGGCGGCGCTACTTCTCGTAACGGACATTTCTAAGCTGGCAATCGGGTGGAATGTGACGCTGGCAATTGACAGCACCGCAATTGTCGTCTCTTAACATTATATAAATAAACGGGTTACTTGAATTCTCGGCAGTGAGAGTGGTCAGGTGGACGTCACCGACGCTCCCCTTGGTCAGGTCATAGTCAAAAGGGCAGGTCTGGGGCTATCCCGCGGACAGGACTGGGAACTGGCCCGAATTTGTTCCTCACGCCAGTAGTCGAGGCGCACCTAGTACCATTACCCTCCATTTGTGATGAAGAACGCGGAGGGGCAGGCCATGCAAATCGGGGGAATCGTCAGCACCAAGATTGAGGGGGCCCGGCGGCGTTCCAGCTTTAATGGCATTCGAAGGTCCGTTCTCCTGGTGGTTGCTCTCACTTCGACCGGCTTTCTCAGCGGTTGTTCCGGGTTGGTAAGCGGTGCAAAGTCGGCGATCCAGGCTGCGTTTCAACTGAATCCCACCAGCGTGAGTTTTGGAAAAGTGGGAGTGGGTAAGCAGGCCACGCAGTCGGTTTCGATCTCAAACACGGGCAATACCACGGTATCGATTACTCAAGCGACGTTTTCCAATCCAGCGTTCAGCTTGCCCGGTGCAACGTTTCCGATCGCTATGGCCATGGGGCAGTCCAGCAACTTGACGGTGGCAGTCACGCCAACAGCCGCGGGAACGATCAGCGGAACGCTAACGGTCCAGGGGAGCGATGGCAGCTCACCCGCAACACTCAACCTTTCGGCGACCGCAGTGACACCGGGTCCGCAGATTTCCGTGAGCAGCGCAGCGGTTCAATTTGGGACTGCAAGCGTTGGCTCGACAGGTAATGCAAACCTGACGATTTCGAACACCGGCGGCTCCGATTTGACGATCTCTGTAATTTCTCTGACGGGCGCGGAATTTGGGCTGGCTGGGATTACAACACCGAAAACGATCAGCGCGGGACAGTCGACGCCGGTGGCCCTCACCTTTAAGCCCACGGCCGCGGGGGCGGTCACTGGAAGCTTGACGATTACGAGCAACGATCCGACAAACCCGACGACGAGCGTTACTCTGGATGGGACGGGGTCGACGGCTGCGTTGGGGCAGCTCCAGGGCAATCCCAGTTCACTGAGTTTTGGAACCGTGGCCACGGGTAGCAACGCAACGAAACAAATTACGCTGAGCAACACGGGCAATGCCGCCGTGCAGATCACCAACATTGCGGCGACTGGCGCCGACGTAACGGTGAATGGAATCAGCGTTCCTTACACATTGATCCCATCAGCTACAGCCACCTTGAACGTTGTTTTTGCGCCGATATCGGCGGGTAGCATTACCGGCAGCATAACGGTGACCAGTAACGCGAACGGTTCACCTCTGACGATCCCGGTTACTGGCACAGGAGTTCAGGCGGGATTGTCTGTTACGCCATCGAGTTTTGCTTACGGAAGCGTGGTTGACGGACAAACAAAGTCGCAGACTTTTACACTGACCAACACGGGCAATTCTTCCCTGACGATTTCGCAGCTTGGAGTAAGCGGAGTTGGTTATAGCCTGAGCGGGTTGACAACTCCGGCGAGCCTGGCCGCAGGTGCCAGCACGACGTTTAGTGCGGTATTCGCGCCAACGACGGCTGGAAGCCTGGCTGCGACGGTCACGGTTTCCAGCAATGCACCGAACTCTCCCGCGAAGATCTCCTTGAGCGGGACAGGAGTGGCATCCACCGTTACGCTGTCGGCGAATCCGACGGGCTTGAGTTTTGGGAATGTGGTTGCGGGTAGTTCGAGCACGAAGACGGTGACGCTGACGAATGGCGGGAACTCAAGCTTGACGATTTCTCAAGTGACCGTCAGTGCGAAAGACGTAAGCGAAAGCGGGATAAGCCTGCCAGTGACCCTACCTGCTGGACAGAGCCAAACGATGAGCGTGAAGTTCAGTCCGACGGCGGCGGAAACCGTGAGCGGGAACATTACGGTTACGAATTCCCAAGGCTCCAGCATCGTAATCGGAGTGAGCGGGACCGGCCTGCAAGCGGGGATCAGCCTTACACCATCGAGTGCAAATTTCGGCAACGTAGTGGTGGGTGCGGCCAATTCGCAGACCATCCAAGTAAGCAACCCAGGAAACGCGACGCTGACAATTACGCAGGCGAGCGTGACAGGGACTGGGTTCAGCACCAGTGGCCTGAGCTTGCCTTTGTCCATTAATCCGGGTCAATCGAGCACGTTCAACGCGCAATTTCAACCCTCGGCAACGGGTCCGGCAAGCGGCAGCATTTCGATGGTGAGCAATGCCGCGGGATCTCCGAGCGGTGTTTCCTTGAGCGGGACGGGTATTGCGGCGACCGAGACACTTTCGTTGAGTACGACAAGCGTTAGCTTCGGTAACGTGGATACCGGATTGTCTTCGACGCAGACCGAGACGATCACCAATACGGGCAACTCGAATGTCCAGATTTCGCAGATTAGCGTGAGCGGCACAGGTTTTTCGTTGAGTGGAGCCAGCGTGCCTGTGACACTGTCTCCATCGCAGAAATTGACGTTTAGCGTAATCTTCAGCCCAACGACAGCCGGGAGCGTGAGTGGCAGCGTTACGGTTAGCAGCAATGCGACCGGCTCGCCAGCGACGATTGCGCTGACTGGCAGTGGCGTGCAGGCGACACCGCATACAGTCAGTTTGTCCTGGACTGCGAGCACTTCTACAGTTTCTGGGTACAACGTATACCGGAGCACAACGAGCGGTAGCGGCTATTCGAAGGTGAACGGAGGGTTGGTGGGAGGAGTGAATTACACCGACTCGGCCGTCCAGAACGGCGTTACTTATTATTATGTGACTACGGCTGTGGATTCGAGTGGCAACGAGAGCACGTACTCGAACGAAGCGTCAGCCAATATCCCCTAGTTTTCTTCCCTGAGCCTTCCCAACTGCTGCTCCAGGAGGGCCACCCGGGATAAGACGAGCGAAGCATCCAAAATGCTACCTGCACTGGCTCGGGGAAGCATCAGAGAGCTTCTCTGACCTTCGGTGATCACCTCAAATCGGCGGCTGGAACTGACGGACGCCCGCGGATACGAATCCTGCATTCCCGCTCCGATGGATTTCGACCTCAGGTGAGGGGAAATGGTCAAGACGGGGCGATTTTTTGGCGCCCAACCACATCGGAACGTTGCATTTTTATGCTGGTGTAGTTATTTAACTGTGATGCAGTTAATTGTTCGAATATCGATTACCGAAACGCCAGCACAAAGAAGAGTAAGTAGTCAGAAGTAGTATAAATTACCTCTATTTTAATCGCCAACCTCTCCCCGAAAGCTCCCAACGTATAGATTTTCATCATTTCTCGCGGGAAAATTCATAAAAGCGCCGTCAGGGCATTCCTGATCAGAGGCCGTCGCCCCGAGATTTCTGGGCCGGTTGAGACAGTTTTGAGACAAAGTCAGCGGGCAAGCAAACCGAAATCTTAGTACTTATGGTACGAAAATTCTGTTGAATTCATTCGGGTTGCGAGGTTATTCTCCTTCCCCCGCAGCCCAACTTAGCAAGCGATAAGAATAACGGATACGTATGAACGAAAGATTAAAGGAACAAAAATAATCAGGGTCGAGTAGGCTCCTGTCACCAACAAAAAGAGAAGTAATCCGCCAAGCCCAAGAAGCTTTTCAAGAAGGGCGACCGCGGTTGGCGTGATGCTGGCCATTCTTTTTTGCATCCGCAAGCCGGGACGACAGAAAGTTCGGTTGAATGGCCGGAAAGCTTGATGCCGAAATGTTACGTAGAGGAGAAAGTATTATGCGAGTAAGATTCGATCTCTTTGCGACCATGGGTGTGTTAACGGCGATGTTCGTGGTGTTGCCGGCGTCTGGTCAACAATTGAATATGAGCCGCAGCGCGGAAGTTGCAACCAGCTCCGCGGCAACAGGTGATGATCCGCGTCCAGAGCTCCAGCATCGGCCGCGATACACGATCCAGAGGTCCGATAGCATCACCATCACGTTTCCGCTCTCGCCTGAATACAACCAAGTCATTACCGTGCAGCCCGACGGATACATAAGTCTTCTCGGAGCAGGTTCGATCCGGCTGGAAGGCTTCAACCTGGACCAGGCGCAGGTGGCGATTCGAGACGCCTACGTAAAGGCCAAGATCCTCAAAGAGCCAATGGTAACAGTTGACCTGCGAGATTTTCAAAAGCCCTATTTTTCTGTCAACGGGCAGGTCACCAAGCCCGGCCAATACGAACTGCGTCGGGATACGACGCTGACGGAAGCGCTCGCCATTGCTGGTGGGATGGCACCCAGCTCGCGGCAGCAAGTATTTGTGATGCATCGAGTAGCGAGTGGGTGGGCGGAAGTGAAATGCTACGAGATCAAAAAAATTCTGAACGGCAAAGACCCCTCCGAAGATCCGCATCTGCAAGCCGGGGATATGTTGTTCGTGCCGGAAAACTTCATTACCAAATTTCGCAAGTACGTGCCCTATAGTTTCGGGGCTTACTACGATCCGGGCGTGAATTTCTAATTGGGCGACAGAGCGGCTTAATTTCCGGGAAAAAGGATGACAGAGATGGAAAATAAAGAAATTCGAAATCGTCCCGAGGAATCCACAAAATTCACGACGCTGCGCGATTGGTGTGCGGTCGGATTTCGCCGGCGGCGGTTGATCCTGACCTCTTTTGCGGGTCTGTTGCTCGGCACGATTCTTTTCACGGTGTTTTGGGCGGCACGGTACTACGAATCTTCCATGCAGATTCTCGTACTGCAAGACCGCATCGATCCCTCCGTGACTCCGGCAGCCAGTGCCATTCAACAGAATTCCAACCAGATGCTGAGCCCGGACCAGATCAACTCCGAAATGGCGCTGTTGCAGGGGCCAGATACGCTGCGGCAAGTGGCTCGCACTTGCGGGTTATCCAAGAAGTTCAGCGTGACCGATTTTCTGCTGCCGAGTGATCCGGCAAAACGTGAGGCGATCAAGACCGAAAAGGCGGCACGCCGGCTGCAGAAGGTGCTGAACAAGAACATCGAAGTTGAAAAGCAGGCGGACGTGATCGATGTTACCTATGGCAGCACGGGCGATCCGGAAACTCCGGCGTGTGTACTTTCTGCGCTCAGTAAGCTCTATCTTCAGAAGCATTTGGAAACACATCGCCCAACGGGATCCCTTGACGTGTTTGAAAAGGCGACCGACGAATTTCACCGGTCACTGGAAACGGCTGAGTTGCAGCTTTCGAATTTCGCGAAGACTTCGGGGATTGGAGCACCTGACATTCAGTTGCCCGCGGTGGCGAAGCAACTGGCCGATACGCAAGCGTTATTGCAGTTGGCCGAGCAGGCGGTGATCGCAGACCGGAGCAGGATTAACGACGACGAAGAGCGCTTGAAGACAATGTCACCGCGCATGCTGACAAAAGAAGATAACGCGGCCGCGGCGCTGCTGGTGCAACAAATCGGCGCCCAGCTGTTGCAGGCGCAGCAGAAACGCGCCGAGCTTGCGGTGAAATTCGATCCCGAATTTCCCCTGGTAAAAGAGGCTGACCTGGAAGTTGCCCAGGCGCAAGCTGCGTTGGAAGCGGCCCAAAAAATGAATCTGCGTGGCCAAACAACGGACACTGATCCGACCTATGAACTACTCCGCGAGGATGTGGCGAAGACCCGGTCCGATCTTGCGACCCAGCAGGCAAGTGTGGCGACACTTTCCGGCGCGGTGCAAAAAATCAAAAATCAGACGGTGGACCTGAATCAACAATTAATCACGCAGGCGGATCTTCAGAGGGAAGTAAAGGCCAACGAAGACTCCTACCTGCTTTACCTGCATAAGCGAGATCAGGAGCGCAGCGCGGATGCGCTGGACGCCAAGAGGGTGGCAAATGTGTCTTTGGCCGTGGCGCCCACGGTGCCAATCCTTCCGGCTTACAATCCGATTTCAGTGTTCCTTCTGGGTTTCTTATTTTCATTGATCGTCAGTATCGGTCTTGGGTTTGTTGCGGAATATATGGATCCGTCATTCCAGACGCCCGCGGATGTTTCGAATGTTTTGCAGTTGCCGGTGCTGGCTTCATTCCCCAAGCAGGCGGCATAGACAGAGGCATATGGTTTTAAAGTTTTACAATTTGCGCGAGCAGCCTTTCGGTGTCACACCGGACCCGAGGTATTTGTATTTGAGTCCAACGCACCGGGAAGCACTTGCCTCCCTGGAGTACGGAATTTCTTCAGGCCGTGGCTTTTTGGGGATTGTTGCCGCACCTGGAATGGGCAAAACGACGATACTTTTCCACCTTTTGCAGCAGCTCAGCAAGAACGCGCGCACAGTTTTCATGTTTCAGACCCACGTCACTCCCCGGGATTTTCTCCGGAGCCTGATGGCGGATCTGGGCTTGGATGATTGCGGTGGGGACCTCGTTCAAATGCAGGCGAAGTTGAATGAGATGCTTCTGCAAGAGGCCAGAACCGGCCGGCGTGTGGTTGTGGTGGTGGACGAGGCCCAAAATCTCGAAGACTCTGTTCTTGAGCACTTGCGGATGCTTTCGAACTTTGAAACGACCAGCGAAAAGCTGATGCAGATCGTTCTGGCCGGCCAGACACAACTTGCCGACCGGCTTGCATCCCCCGCGCTGGTGCAGCTTCGACAGAGAATTTCCATGATGGTGCGGCTCGCCCCGTTCGATCGGGATGAAACCGAGCGCTACATCAATCACCGCCTGCAAATTGCGGGTTACGCTGAGGAACTTGCCCTTTTTACCCGCCCTGCGCTGCGACTGATTGCGGAAGCCAGCGGCGGCATTCCAAGAAACATCAATAATTTGTGTTTTAACGCGCTGTCGCTGGGTTGTGTAAATAAGCAGCGAATGATTCAGGGAGATACGATTGTCGAAGTCATCAGGGATTTCGACCTCAGAACAGTCAAACAAAACGCTCCGCCAGTTGCTGAAACGGCGGTGAGCTCGACGACTACCCGTAGCTCCAGAATTGAAGTGAAGAACGAATTGCCCAATAAGTTCCGCCGGTTGATTCCGCGATTTGCGATTGCTGCTTTGGTGTTAGCCGCAGCAGTTTTCGGCGCCAGTGCAATTCATCACAAAACGAACGGTGGTCGTACAGGATGGGAGCAGGCTGCGAAATTTGCAAACACCGTTGCGTCGACAGAGCCAACTTCGACTTTGCCGAATGCTCCGAAACAAGAGCAGCCCTTGAATCTCCCGATGCCGTCGGGCGGATCGGAGCATTTTGATGCCACCTCAAAGGCTTCTCCGGCGGGTGCAGATTCACCGAACTTACCTGACGCTGTGGTTCCCGGTAAGAGCATTAGGGTGATGCAAGACCAGACGCTCTATAGCATCGCAATGAGCAATCTCGGTGCCTATAACAAAGAGAATGTACGAGAGATCCAGGTGCTCAACCCCTGGCTTACGGACCCGAACCGTATCCGGGCCGGGCGGACCATTCGAATTCCCGAACCCAAAGTGAAATCAGAAGTGACAAAGGCGGCGACTTCAAAGTCGGCCGCGGAGGCAGAGAAACCATGAGTAAGAACTTCGAACTAATGCAGCAAGCGGAGATGGAGCGGCAACCGCAAACAGTTGTGATTCCGGTGGACCCGCCGCGGCTTCTATCTACCAATGGAAATGGTCTGGGCAACGGCCATGGCAACGGCCTAGATTTGGATCGATTCGCACGAGAAGAGACCCTTAAGCTCGTACAGCGCGTCTTTCTCCTGCAGTCTGCCGAAGCCCCGCGCGTCGTGATGTTCGCAGGGGTTGACCCGGGAAGCGGCTGTAGCCGGATTTGCGCGCAAACGGCCGAGGTGTTGGCTGCGAATATTACTGGAACGGTTTGTGTGGTAGACGCAAACCTGCGCACGCCATCGATGCCGGAATATTTCGGGGTCACAAATCATCGAGGGTTGACGGATTCATTGTTGCAGGATGGCCCGGTCCGAAGCTTTGCGAAGCAAGTGCGTCCCAACAATCTCTGGCTGCTTTCCTGCGGTGCGCTGGCTGCGGATTCGGCGAACCTGCTCCGCACGGAAAAGTTGAACGCCCGGCTGCGTGAACTGAGGCAGGAGTTCGATTTTATCCTGATGGATGTGCCGGCGCTCAATCACTACGCCGACGCGGCAGCAGTGGCGAAACTGTGCGATGGGATCATCATGGTCCTGGAGGCTAATTCGACTCGGCGAGAAGCGGCTCGAAAAATGACGGAAAGTCTGCAAGCGACGAACACGCCGATTTTGGGAGCTGTCTTAAATAAGAGGACGTTCCCGGTACCCGAGAAGTTGTATCGCAGACTTTAGGAATACTCGGCTAGTTTTAGTCTGGCGCCTGCCGTGAGGCGGGGAAGGTGCAGCCGGGCTGAACGCGAAGGTTCGATTGAACGATTGGATTGAGTCGAGGGAAGAGTTTGAGTGGCTCGGATGCGAGCCATTGAAGAAATTCGGAAGAAATGGGAAGGCTGAGTGGGACTCAGAATGGCGGAGCCATGTCCAATTTAGCACAAGCAGCATTCGAGCCATCACAATCCTATCCGATTGAATCGGTGGTAATTGACGTGGCATGGTATGCACTCCGAACGCGCGCACGGCATGAGAAGCAAGTTCACAAGGAGTTGCGGGAAAAATCGATCGAAAGTTTTCTGCCACTTGTAGCCGAGAGTCATTGCTGGAGTGATCGGCAGCAATCAGTCCAATCGCCGCTCTTTCCCGGATACGTATTCACGCGAACGCACAATGACCTTCATCATCGGGTTCGCATATTGCGAACCACAGGAGTTGTCGGCTTTGTGGGGTTTCGCGGTTTGGGCGCGGCAATCCCTGATGAGCAAATCAACGCGATCCAATCCATTGTTGAGGCGAGAATTTCTTTTGGTTCCTACGCATTTCTGAATGTTGGGCAAAGAGTTCGAATCGTTGGGGGAAGTCTCGATGGAATTCAGGGAATTATCAATGAAAAGAAAGGGGAGACCAGCCTGGTAATTTCCATCGAATTGATTCAGCGGTCGGTTGCGATTCGGGTAGCGGGATTCCGAGTTGAACCAGTTTAGTGGTGCAATGGACAAGTTTGATTGCGAACGGACCATGCTGAGCTAGAGGAAGTCGCCTTGATTTGAATCGGGTGCGCCCAATTCACCCGAGAAGATGCACGAAGAGTTTTCCGCCCTGTACCATCCCATTTCTAAGGATTCGGCTTGAACCAGACGCGACGAGTTTTCTCCAGGAACGCGGCCAAACTGTACGATCTTTGCGTACTGACTGCCTGCTATTGTTACGCGACGGCTTGGCTTTATTCAAACATGAAGACCACTACTCTCGCGGAGTATCTGGCCTATCGCGTAAAAATCGTCAACGTTTTTCATTTTGGCTTATTGCTGATTGTGTGGCATGGCATTTTTGCATTGTGCGGGCTTTACGTTTCCAAGCGGCTTTCCACAATCTATTCGGAACTTATCGAGGTATTGAAGGCGACAACTCTGTGTGCGGCTTTTTTGTTGCTGGAGGGAAGATTTTTTCATCTGCGGACAATTACCCCGGAATTGGTAGCCATCTTCTGGGGCGCTGCGACTCTGCTCATGGTTGGGAGCCGCATTGTGATTCGCCTTTTCCTGAGAATCCTCCGGGCGCACGGCAAGAACGGCCGAGTGATGGTAATTCTGGGAACCAACCGCCGTGCAATCGAGTTTGCCAAGCGCATACAGGAGCGCCCTGAACTGGGTTATCAGATCCGAGGTTTCGTAGATGACGAGTGGGAGGGAACCCCGGAATTCCTGGGTACTGGGAATTCCATTTGCAGCGACATCGAAAATTTTAGGCATTTCCTGCGGGATCATGTTGTGGATGAGGTGGCCATTTTTGTGCCACTGCGCTCGTTCTATGAATACGCGTCAAAGGTGGTGGCGCTTTGTGAGCAGCATGGCATTCTGATTCGTTTTGATACCCAGATTTTTGACTTGAAGATCGCGCGTTCAGGAGCGGACGAACTTGACGGAGAGGCGCACATTACCGCGGGCGCTACGCCACATGATGGGTGGCAGATGTTCATGAAGCGAACGGTGGATTTGACACTCGGTTTGATTTTGTTGCTGATCCTTTCCCCTTTCTTTTGTGCCGTTGCCATCGCCATCAAAATGACGTCTGCCGGCCCGATATTGTTCCGCCAAAAGCGGGTAGGGCTGAACAAACGCCAGTTCACGATGTACAAGTTTCGAACGATGGTCGTGAACGCGGAAAAACTGCAGGAGATGTTGCTCTCCCAGAATGAGATGTCCGGACCAGTGTTCAAGATCAAGCACGATCCTCGCATTACGCCGCTTGGGCGTCTCTTGCGCAAAACCAGCATCGATGAGCTACCCCAACTCCTGAATGTGGTGAAGGGAGATATGAGCCTGGTCGGTCCCCGTGCCATGTCGGTTCGAGATTACGGGTTTTTCGATCAGGACTGGCAACGGCGCCGGTTCAGTGTGCGGCCAGGCATCACTTGTCTGTGGCAAGTGAAAGGCCGCAATAACGTCCCGTTCGAACAGTGGATGGAGTTGGACATGCAATATATAGACAAATGGTCTCTGTGGCTAGATTTCAAGATTCTCGCCCGTACCATCCCTGCGGTTCTCCGAGGCACCGGGGCTGCCTAAGAGCGCCTTTGCGCAAGAATCCCGATTCTTTCAGTAGAGCAATGTCCACCCAAGCGACAGTTCCGAGCATGAGCACGCCGGTGCACCAACCGGAAGGCCTTCCGTCCGCACCGCGCCCCGTGGAATTTCTGCGAACGCTCTTCAAATGTCTGGAGCAATCAGGAACACGATATTGCGTTTTACATTCCTGGAGGAACCTGCCGGCCGAGTTGCCATCCGATCTCGACATAGCCGTGCACCCGGAAGACAGGACGCGACTAGCCGTGGCGATCCGCCGTTTGAGCAAACTTGGGTTTGCTCCCATTCAGCTCATCAACCATAACGTTAATGGCTATTACTTTGTGTTCGGTTGGGATTGCGGAGAACGATATCAGGCTGCTGCCGTAGACGTGATTTTTGAACACAGGCGGGGCGGATTAATTGCAGATAATGGCGCAAAAATCACCGCGACGCGCGAACGATTTGGTGAGTTCTGGATTGCCGCGCCCCCGATGGAGTTTTCCTACCTGCTCCTAAAGAAGGTAGTTAAGGGGAAAATTAAATCAGAGCAAGCAAACCGACTGAAAGAGCTCGTCAAATTATTGGGGAGTCGCCGGGCAGAGGAGATTGCGCGCGAGATCTTTCCCGATAAATGGAGCAAAGCGGTTGTCGCAGCCTGCCTCGATGGAACACTGCCGGAGCTTCTCCCGAGGTTAAAAAAACTTACCTGGGTCACGAGCCTGACGCGCCATCCTGTGCGCCTGCTCCAATACGTCACTGGTGATTTAACGCGTTGGGTGCGGCGCTGGATAAAGCCAAACGGCCTTCTCGTTACGGTTCTCGGTCCTGACGGTGTTGGGAAAAGCTCGGCAATCGATAGTCTGCACGATCAAATTGGGCCGGCCTTCTGGGGCGAACGTTATTTTCATTGGCGCCCACAGCTCATCGCTCGCAAACGGGCGGCCGCTCCGGTAGCCGATCCACATGCAAAACCACCCCGGGGACCCATTCTGTCCAGCTTATATCTCACGGCGTTCCTGGCCGACCATTGCCTGGGCTATCTATTAGTGCTGCGCCAACTAAAGCCACGAAGTTTTTTCCTTCTGTTTGATCGGTATTTCTACGATGTTTTGGTGGACCGCAAGCGAGTCCGATTCGGTGGACCGATGGGGCTCGCCCGGTTTTATTCGAAAATTGTCGCATCGCCAGACCTTGTGCTTGTTTTGGAGGCCGATACCGACACCATCGTCGCGCGGAAATCCGAGTTGCCTCCCGAGGAGGTCGATCGCCAACGAGAAGCGTACCGGAAGTTACCTGTGGACCCAGCGCGTATGCGTTTCATAAACACGAATGGGACGCGGGAGGAGGTTGCCCATCAGGCAGCCAAAGCAATTGCGGTATACATGTCGCGACGGTTCACGGCCATGTATCCAGAATGGTATGGCGGCGAGGCATGAGCCACCAGGTCCGGATTGCGCGATCAGAAACGCTGCACGCCAAGGGTCCCATGCTCGTGGAGCGAGCACTCCGGGCCTTATTCAGCTTGGGCGAAGAACAGGTGGTTGCTTCTCCTATCAAACAGTTGGAGGAAATCCGGAAGTCCGCAGCGGTCTTGTCATTCGATTGTTCAGTGGAAAGCACGAACGCGCTGGCCCACGCGGGTTTTCGCAAAATTCGGCCGTTTGTAATTCTTCCGTCAATCAACGAGCCAAGATGGCTGCTTCCCGAAGATAACGCGCGGCAGGCCGTTGGTGGGCTGAAGCTGTATACGCCATTTTCCGTGAGAACACGAGTGCTCAAGGCGCTCGGTATGGGAATTGCAGCCACCGGATTTCCGGGGCGCTCAAAATCCCGTGTTCTGGTGGCTTCTCGCGAGCCCCTGCCGATCGAAAACTTCATCAGAGGTCTGACGCGGGAACTTCACCCTGGTTTTGCGGTCTCTATCGGCACACCTGGGACTTGCCAGAAATTAACGGCGCAAGCGATGTCGCCAGCCGGCGAGATTCTGGCATACATCAAGATTCCGCTTGGACCCGGAGCACATGCGCGTATTCGCAATGAGGCGCACATTCTTGAAAAATTGAGCAAATTCCCACGAATGCGTTCGAGAATCCCGCGTCTATTGAACTCAAGTGGGAACGTAGGCGACAGAATACTGGTGCAGACCCGACTCGCCGGAGATCCGGGTCCGATCGCGTTCACATCCTTCCATCAGGAATTCTTGCAAGACTTGCAGGCGTGCGATCCGGTTTGGCAATCGGGTGAGTCTATCGTCGAAAACACTTCTCGGGTTTGGGAAAGTGCCGCGGAAAAACTCGACCCAAGCTGGCAAGACCTTGCCGCCGAAGCGTTGCACATAGCTTCGCGGGAGCTTAGCGGAAAACGTCTGCGGTGCGCACCAATGCACGGTGATTTTACGCCCTGGAATAGTCGATCCCGCACGAGTGAACTTTCCTGCTTTGATTGGGAATCAGCGAATTGGTCGGCCCCGATTCACTGGGACAAGTTTCACTTCCTGGCGCAAACGCATTCGCTCATAAACGAGGGCGCCGGGCCAGAAGTCCTTCCAGAAACCCGAAATGGAGCTCGAATTTCTTTCATCCTGTACTTGCTTTACTCGACGGCGCAACTCGCGGCGGAAAATTCTGCTCCCAAGACCCTGGAGTATCGCGAGGCACTCTTGAGGCGGCAATTGTCGGGAGAACGAACGGGTGTTCCGTTGACGATGTCGCAAATGATGGCAGGTTCGGGACTTGATATCACATCGAAGTGGGACGACCGCATTGACGACTAAAGTTCAAAGACGATTGAAAGTGCTAATTTCCGCCTACTCCTGCGGTCCCTCCATGGGTTCCGAGCCCGGCATTGGGTGGAACACGGTTTGCCAAGCCGCGCAAAATCACGATGTCTGGGTAATCACCAGAGCCAACAATCGTGAGTCCATTGAGAGTGCCCTTGGGGTTGAGCCAATTCCAAATATCCACTTCGTATATTTCGATCTTCCACGCTGGGCGCGCTTCTGGAAGAGAGGATCACGCGGCGTGCATCTTTATTTCTATCTTTGGCAATTGTGGGCGGTATCGGTCGTCCGCAAACTCGCCCGAGAGGTGCCGTTCGACGTAGCACATCACATCACATTCGGAACCTATTCTTATCCGAGCCTGTTGGCATTTACGGGCGTCCCCTACGTTTGGGGTCCTGTTGGCGGAGGAGAATCGGCGCCCCTTGCGTTTTGGAAGTCATTGGGATGGAAGGGTGGCCTGTTCGAATTTGTGCGCAGCCTGGCCCGGATGCGAGGTGAACGAGATCCGCTTGTTCGGCGCACCGCGCAGAAGGCAACCATTGTTGTTGCGACAACTGAGGAAACCGCGACGCGCATTCGCGCGTTGGGTGCACCTAAGGTAGTGACACAAAGCGTCGCAGCACTGAATGAAACTGACTTGCAGCTTCTGGGAGCACTTCCGCCACGCACGTCCGCGCCATTTCGGATTTTCAGCGTTGGTAGACAGCTTCACTGGAAGGGTTTCCAGCTGGGGCTAGAGGCGTTCTCACGACTGCTGCATGACTTTCCGGAAAGCGAGTACTGGATGATTGGCGACGGTCCGGAACGAGAGCGCCTTAAGCGTTCGGCTAAGAAGCTAGGAATTGCACATCGCGTGACCTTTTTCGGAAATCTTGACCGTCCCGAGACCCTTCAAAAAATGGCGGAGTGCGATGTCTTGCTTTTCCCGACCTTGCACGATTCAGGTGGCTGGGCAAGCGTTGAAGCTATGGCCGCTGGCCGCCCGGTGGTCTGTCTTGATCTGGGGGGACCGGCGCTCCAGGTCAACGAAGAGACCGGATTTCGAATCCAGGCAATTAATCCCGTGCAGGCGCTAAATGAAATTACTGAGGCCCTTCGCTGTCTGGCAAAAGATAGAACGCTTTGCAATCGCATGGGAGAGGCGAGCCGCAAGCGCGTTGGGGAGAAATTTAATTGGGGCCGAGTGGGAGAAAAGTTCGAGGCGATGTATCAGGGAATCGCTAGCTCTGATCGGAAAGAGAATGCAGTTGCAACGGCCGGCATGGCGCAGACAATACAACCTCATAAAAGTTCCGCGAACGTCACTTTCGAGAGGGAAGCATGACAAGAGTCCGCTGGATTGGGGAGATCGGGATCTTTGCCTTGCTGGGCATAATGGCCCTTTATGTAATGGCGCCATTTCATAGCAAAGCCATCATTCTGATCGTCTTGATTGCCCCATTTCTTCTTTTCTTTGTGTTTCCGTCGGCTGTCCGGGCCGCGTGGACTAACGTCAACTCGCTCGTCCAGTCATTCACCTGGTGGCACTGGCTTGCACTTCTAGCTTTGCTGGGGAGCCTCGACTATCGAATGCAGGCGTATGACGTTGCTGATATTGCCGCGAATCCGGTGGATACAAGTGTGAAGATCCGATTGGCCTGCGATGCCCTTGTGGCGTTGATTCTGGCGATCCGACTGATCTCGGAAAAAACTCCCTGGTTGCGTCCGATGTTTCGCGGATTGTTTGGAATCCTGGTCATCTTCGTCGGCATTTCACTGACGACCACGCTGTGGTCGGTGAAGCCTTATTGGTCGTTCTATAAGTCGGCGGAATACGGCTTGGATGTTGCGCTCATCGTAGCGATCCTGACCTCCATGAAATCCCTCCTGGAATACAGACTCCTTTTCAATTGGGTCTATGGTCTGTGTGGCGCGCTGTTGGTGTTGGCTGTTATCGAGGCCATTTTCTTTCCCAAGTTAGCATTCGACTATGGACCCATGGGCACACTATCGATGCCGGAACTAACCGGAGTGTTTCCGGCGCAAGCACCGAATGGATTAGGGACCTATGGCGCAATAGTCGCCATTGTGGCCCTGTGCCGATTGTTCTCCGAATCGGGAGAGCGCGGCAATCGTGGCTGGTACCAGATGATCCTGGGATTTGGCCTGATTACGATGTTCATGACGGAAGCGCGTTCCGCCATTGGAGCATTTGTCGCTGCGGTCATCCTTTACCTGATTATGACTCGCCGAGTAATCGCCGGAGCCATCCTGGCCGCAGGTTCCGCGTTCGTCCTGCTGGTGAGTGGGCTTGGCCAGACCATGCTCGACTACATGATGCGGGGCCAATCTGCCCTGCAATTCCAGCAATTGACGGGGCGCACCGAATTGTGGGCATTTGCGTGGCAGAAGATTACGGAGCGCCCGTTCATTGGTTGGGGCGCGTACGCCGGAGGGCGATTTGTGGTTCTGCCCGCGGTCCAGAAAACGGGATTCGTGGATGTGGACAGTACGCTGGTTGAGACACTGCTCGATACAGGAATTCCGGGATTGCTGGCGTTGCTGATTGTCGTCGCAGCTGCCTGGTATTTTCTCTTTCGTGGATACCGTAGCAATCGGCTCGAATCCGTCGAGCGGAATTTGACGTTGGAATCTCTTCTGGTGCTCGCGATTTTGACGATGCGCTGCGTTTTTGTGAGTAACCTCACACGGCATCCGGCCCTGCCTTTTCTTGCGATTGTCGGGTTTGCGGAATTGGTTCGTCGAAGATTGAAAGAAGCAAGATGACAGAGCGCGACCGCAGCGCCGTCCGCTGGAAGGCTGCCATACCCTGGCTTGGATTGATCTTGATTTGGACGGCCGCTAGTTTGCCGGCGGAGAAGAATCCAGCCGCCACAATATATGTTGATGGATCTTTCGGGCAGGACGCGAATCCCGGGACGTCTTCACGGCCACTAAAGACACTAACCGCCGCGGCCCGCATTGCACTTCAGAATTATATGCATGGAGTGTCGACTACGGTAGTGGTCCAGCCTGGCCAGTATCGCGAGGCGATTGCACTAAATTCTCCGAGTTCAGCCTCGCCCGCAAGTATTTCGTTTGTGGCGGCGCAGGCAGGAACTGTAGTGGTGAACGGTGCAGACG
The DNA here is from genome assembly GCA_025451215.1 of Terriglobales bacterium. Classification (GTDB taxonomy): domain Bacteria; phylum Acidobacteriota; class Terriglobia; order Terriglobales; family Acidobacteriaceae; genus JAICKN01. The sequence goes on along the minus strand of JANWKU010000057.1, from coordinate 24,899 downwards.
TTTGGAGCGGCTGGCAGGTGAGTCCGTCAAATCCGTTGGAATTTACGCATCCCTGGACGTTGTCGACGGGGCCGTGCAACGTGCCCAAAGATTGGCCCGCGATTCAACCTATCGTTGCGCGACGCGAAATCGTTTTTGTGAATGGGACACTTCTCAAGCAAGTTCTGGCGGCCGGAGATTTAGTGGACGGCACGTTTTTCCTGGACGAGGCGTCCAGACAGATCAGGGTACACCCTGCTTCGGGAACGGATATGGGGGCGGCTTCGGTTGAAATTGGGGTGCGGCCGCATCTGTTCAATGTTCATGGTGTTTCGAATTTCACTGTAAACGGGTTTGTTTTTACAAAGGCGGCCAGTTGTCTGCCTGGCGGTTCCATGGAGCTGTTCGATAGCACGAACGACTCGATTATTAATTCAATTTTTAACTGGAACAACTGGGAAGGCTTGGTATTGCACAATGTTTCAAAACTTACGATTCGGGGCATCCAGGCCTCCCACAACGGGGGCGCCGGGCTGTCTGGATACCAAATCAAGGATATGAATTTAGAGGATTCAGAAGCATCCTACAACAATTGGCGGGGCGACTGGGGCGGCTTCTATTTTTTCAGTCAAGCTGGAGCCAAATTCCTCAGGGTGCACGACAGCCAATTTCAAAATTTCAGGGCAACCTACAACCAAACCAGCGGCCTTTGGTTTGATACCGATAATGCGAACGTTCAGATCCAGAATGCTTCTCTTTCGTTCAACCGGGCAAATGGACTTTTCCTCGAAGCCAATCAGGGGCCCATCACGCTCAGAAATAGCCGAGTATGTCAAAACCAGGCCGAAGGCGTATTTGTCCTCGATACGGACGGGGTGACAATCCAGAGCAGCCTGTTATATGCAAATAAAGGCGCGCAGATTCTAGCCGACGGCAGGCAGAAGTCCCGAAGCGAACACGATTGGGAAACGCACGCGAATTTCACAGCCCGGGCCAAGAATCTCACGCTGCAAGGCAACACGATTGCGGGAATCGTCCCAGATCAGTTGTTGTTTAAGACCTATCAGGTTGATGCCGACAGCGCGGCCGCGCTTTTCTCCTCGATCTCGTCGAGCTCGAACAACTGGTACAACTCAGCAACGCCACGTGCCTTTCAGTATGATCCGGAACTCTCGGGTGGTCGAAAGGTGCACAACATGGATTTTCAGGGTTGGCAATCTCTTACTGGCGTGGACAAAAATTCGAAGTTTGCTCCCCTGCAGCAGGATTCTGCCCAAGCATGTGCCAAACCTTGACGCCATTGATTCCTGAACATGCAGCTAGCCAGCCGAGTGCGACTCGTGCGCTTTGCGTGGTTTCCGTATTTAATCGTTACGCAATTCGTGGAGGTGAGGAAGAGGTATTTGAGGCGGAAGTAGAGATGCTCGGTCGCCATGGATGCCGGGTCATACCTGTGAGCATCAAGACCGTGCCACCAGAGGGGGCGCTAACGAAGGCAGCGCTCGGTTTGCGCACCACGTGGTCAGGGGAATGGCATGAGCGTATTGGCAAATTGTTGGCCAAAGAACACCCCGACGTTGTGCATGTCCACAACTCCTTTCCCCTGATTTCACCCTCGATTTACTACGCCTGCCAAAAAGCAGGAGTGCCTGTTGTACAGACCTTGCATAATTATCGACTCCTTTGCCCCGGCGCACTTTTTTATCGCGATGGCAAGGTGTGCGAAGAGTGCCTGGAAGGCGGATTGCGCCAAGGGGTGCGACATGGTTGCTATCGAGATTCGCGGGCACAGACCGCAGCGGTAGCCCTCATGCTTGGCACTCATCGCGCGCTGGGCACATGGAACCAGAAGGTCGATGCTTACATTGCGCTGACCGAATTTGCGCGAAGGAAATTCATCCACGGCGGACTCCCGGCGGAGCGTGTCGTTGTTAAGTCAAACTTTCTTCAGGAAGACCCGGGGCCCCGTCAGTCCTCCGGGAATGGCGCGATTTTTGTGGGGCGCCTCAGCGAACAGAAGGGTCTGCTGACGCTTCTTGAGGCCTGGAGGCAGATGCCACGCGAATTTCCACTGCGCATCATTGGCGAAGGGCCGCTGTTGGATGTCCTGAAGGTTCGGAAACAGGAGTGGAGGCTGGAAGGAGTTTCCATCGAAGGCCGACTATCTCGCGTCGAGACCATTGCGGCCATTCGAAATGCCAAGTTCCTCATTTTCCCCAGTGTCTGGTACGAATGTTTTCCCTTAACACTCATCGAGGCGTTCGCTTGCGGCGTTCCGGTAATTGCTTCTGAGTTGGGTGCCATGGCGGAAATCGTGAGCGCTGGCCGCACCGGCATTTTCTTCCAAGCCGGAGATGCTTCTGATTTGCGCGAAAAAAGCTTATGGGCATTTTCTCACCCCGAGGAGATGGAGTCACTGGGGCGCGAGTGCCGCCGGGAGTTCCTGGACAACTACACGGCCGATAGAAATTTTGATCAATTGATGAAAATTTATGACGCAGTCATCCATCGCAAGGAGGGGTCGCCAGCATGAACGCAGAGGCCAGCAGCCTTCCAGAATATAAGGCTCTCGGAGTCCGAGTCCACGCGATAAAGAAACAAGAAGCAATTGCGGAGATGGAAAAGCAAATTGCCGCGGGGGGCCGCGGTCATTACGTCGCGGTCACTGGCATGCACGGGCTTAGTGAGGCGAAGAAAGACTCGCGCTTTCGAGAGATCTTGAACCGTGCATTCTTGGTTGTCCCGGACGGAATGCCACTTGTGTGGCTCGCGCGATACCATCAAATTCCGATGCGTCGGAGAGTGTGCGGATCGGAATTGATGGAGTCGTTTTGCGAGGTAACCGGGCCCAGGTTCCGTCATTTCTTTTATGGAGGCGCGCCAGGCGTGGCGGAGGACTTGGCTGGTCAACTTTCTGCTCGTTTCGGAATCGTTGTGGCCGGTACCTACACTCCCCCGTTTCGGCCCTTGTCACCGGAAGAGGTTGCTGAAGTTGAGAAGTGTGTCGCCGAAACGGCGCCGGATATTCTCTGGGTCGGATTGAGCACTCCGAAACAAGAAAAATGGATGGCGGAATACGGTCCAATGCTGGAAGTGCCCCTCATGGTTGGCGTGGGCGCGGCATTCGACATGCATTCGGGGCGCTTGAGCCGAGCACCACAATGGATGCAATCCTCCGGCTTGGAGTGGCTTTACAGGCTGCTGCAGGAACCGAAGCGGCTATGGAAGCGGTATCTTGTCCTCATTCCGGAAGCTGCGTGGGCAGTATCACTGGAACTCCTGGGCCTGAGGAAATTCGATAAAACGAATCGTGCAATGAAAGCCACGGAAGCCGGAACCGGCAGCGCGGATTAAGAACAGAAAACAAAGCACTTACGGCAGATGGGCTTGCGAGATTCAGCTGGCGGGCGGGGCAGACACGGGTTTGGCCGATTACGGAGGGGGATAAGCGCGGCTGATTCGCTCTCAAGATCTGAGTAATCGAATTATCTATCCTTAGCATACGGCTATCGGGAGCCAGATCGCCGCGGAGTTCAGCAGCTTTCGGTTACCCCTGCACAATAAACACGTCCCTGAGCACTTTGTATCTGGGGAGAATCCTGATTCTTCATGAGTTCTGAGAATAATAATCGTCAGATTGTCAAGTCGATCGGCATCCTCATGGGGGCGCTTCTGCTCAGTCGTCTGTTGGGGTTCGTCCGGGAATGGACAGTTGCCCATCAGATGGGTTCGAATGCAACGACCGACGCGTACTATGCCGCGTTCATGTTGCCCGACTTCCTGACCTACATGGTCGCAGGCGGGTCGCTCGAAATTTTTTTTATTCCCGTCTTCAGTAAATACATTGCCGAGAAAAAAGAAGAGGAAGCCTGGCACATTTTCTCGACAGTGCTTACATTCATGATCGTATTGCTTGTGCCGCTGCTGACAATAGCCGAGTATTTTGCGCCGCAAATCGTCAGGATCATAGCGCCGGGCTTCAATCCGGCGGGGCAGGCAGAAGTTGTCTTTCTGACGCGCCTGATGTTGCCGGGACAATTCTTCTTTTGTCTCGGCGTAGTCATGATCGCGGTGCAGAACGCCCGAGCGCGATTTCTTATCCCTGCGCTCGCGGGTGTTCTATATAACCTGGGGATTATTCTCGGTGGCTGGCTGCTGTCGCCCCGGATCGGTATCACAGGATTTGCGATTGGCCTCGTCGTCGGTTTATTTTTCGGCTATTTTGTTCTGCAATTCTCAGGTGCCTGGAGGATTGGGGCTCGCTTTCGACCGTCGTTCGATTTCGGACATCCCGGCTTCCGGCTTTTCATCAAGCTGGCGATTCCAGTGATGCTTGCGCTTTCCACGGTGGCAATGGACGAATGGTTGTTGCGGTACTTTGCGTCGTTTCTCGCGGCTGCCTCAATTACTTGGTTGGTCTTCGCCAAAGTGCTGATGCGAGTGCCGCTTGCAGTGGTAGGGCAGGCAGTAGGGACCGGTTCCTATCCTTACCTTGCGAAAATGCATGCCGAAGGGCAATTTTCGGAATTTAATCGTACGCTAAATCATGGAACTCGCGGACTGATCTTGTTGCTTGTCCCGATCTCTACGCTAGCCATTGCCTTGCATGAACCCGTGGTTTATTTTGTTTTTTCACACACAAAAATGAATGCGAGCGACATCCAAGCCACCGCAGGATGTCTGATGTTTTTCTGCATTGGGATGTTTGCCTGGGGACTGCAGAATCTGCTCTCTCGCGGATTTTACGCAATTCAGGACACCTATACACCGGCGATTGTCGGGACAGGCATGACCATCCTCAGTCTGCCTCTCTACTGGCTGCTATCACGTTACTGGCAACATGATGGTCTTGCGAGCGCTAGCTCGATTTGTGTGATTGCCTACACGATCGTGATTTTCTTTTTGCTTGCGCGGCGGACTAAAAATGCCGACGCTTCGGGTGTAATTCGATTTTTTGCAAAGGTCGTGTCGGTCTGCGTGGTCGCGGGTTGGGCGTGCCAGCGTTGGGCGCAATGGCTTCAGGCCCGCATGGCCTGGCAAAATTCAATCGGGGCGTTGGAACTCATTGTGGCTGGCAGCGTTTTCGGTTTATTCCTGATGGTTCTTTTCGCGAAGGTCTTACACATTGAAGAGTTCGATGGTTACTGTCGAAAGTTTTTACCATGGTTCCGGGAACGCACCCAGCCGTCTCTCGGTTGATGTTCAACTGTCAGATAGCTAGACATACTGTTAAAACAAGGAAATTGCTAAAACACTTTTGAGAACACCGACTGTCTTCCGCCGCCTTGTATTGCTGCTCGCACTGCTCGCCATCTCGGCTTTGGGATGGAGAGTTTTCTTTGGCAGGGGGCTTTTGCTATCTGGCCGGGGAGCATCACATCTGTTCGCGGGGTCCCTGCGCATTTCCGCGGATGCGGTTTCGACCGGGGCGGCCAAGAAGGGCGAGACGGCCGCAAACACAAGGCCCCGGAGTGATGAGTTTTCCGGAGTGCTCACCTACCACAACGACGAAGCTAGAATCGGGGCGAATCTCAAGGAAACAATTCTGACGCCCTTGAATGTGAACCCAGGTGAATTCGGAAAACTTTTCAGCGTCATCCTTGACGGGGACGTCTATGCGCAACCGTTGTATCTGCCGAAAATCAGCGTTCCTGATAAAGGAATTCACAATCTGGTTTACGTTGCGACCGAGAACAACAGCGTCTATGCCATCGATGCGGATGATCCAAAAGGGTTGATTGTCTGGAGCGCGCACTTAGGGCCGACGCTGTCGTTTGAGGATATACCGGCAGGAGCCTGTACGGTGATCGTCCCACTCGTTGGTATCACAGGGACGCCGGTGATCGACCCCTCGACAAATACGCTATACGTTGTGGCGAGGACATTCGAACATTCCAAGAATGAATACAAGTTACATGCACTCGATGCGACCAGCGGGGCAGAACGCCCCGGCAGCCCGGTTGTGATCTCAGCTTCCGTGCCGGGAACGGGGGACGGCAGCCGAAATGGCTATATCTCATTCGATCCAACCCTGCAGTTGCAGAGGCCGGGTCTCGCACTGGTTGGAGGAAGGGTATTTGCCGGATTCGGTTCTACATGCGATCTCGGAGACTACCATGGATGGTTGCTGGCCTTTAATGCGACTACCTTGACACAGGTCGCTGCGTTTATTACTACCCCCAACGCATCCAAAGGCGGGATCTGGCAGTCTGGGGCCGCGCCCGGAGCGGACAAGGAAGGGAATCTATACATCGTTACCGGGGACGGTACCTTCAATGCGACGTCTGGTGGTTCCGATTATGGCGACACTTTCTTGAAGTTAACCCTGGGAACCGATAACCGTTGGAAGGTTCCCGACTATTTCACTCCATTCGACCAGGAGCGACTGGACGACCTCAACGAAGACCTTGGATCCAGCGGCACCCTGCTGTTGCCGGTCCAGGAGGGCGCGCATCCACATTTACTTGTGAGCGCAGGGAAAAGCGGCACGATTTACCTAGTCGACCGCGACAAGATGGGGCGGTCCCAGAAAAAGAGTGACGACCAGATTGTCCAGACTATCCGCGGAGCTCAGCCAAAAATTGATTCATCGGGGGCTTATTGGGAAGGTGCAAGTCAACGATGGGTGTACATGAACGGAGTCGGAGGACCGCTCCAGCAGTATGCTGTGAGCGAAGGAAAGCTCTCTCTGCCACCCGTTCAATCGGAAGAGCTCTTTGGATACCCCGGTTCAACTCCTTCGATCTCCTCGAACGGTAAAACAAACGGCATCGTGTGGGTGGTAGGAACTGCCGCACCGGACACGCGGACCGTCGTCAGCGCTTATTTCCACCGCATCCGGCTTTCCTTGCGAGAGATTGTGCACGCTCCCCGAGCGTCGGTTCGTAAGCTGGTAATTCGGGTGAAACTTCTTTTTCATAGCCCCTCCACTTTCTGGGGTTGGTTAAAGAAGCTGTTGCCTCGGCGAACTCCGGACGCGCCAAACCGGCCAGCCATACTACGTGCTTACGACGCGGCCGATGTCAGCAATTTGCTCTATGACAGTACGGAGGCACCGCAAAATCGAGATCAGGCAGACATGCCCGTGAAATTCGTGGTTCCCACGATCGCGAACGGCAAAGTATATTTTGGGACGCAAGGTCATCTGGATGTTTACGGACTACTAGGCAATTAAGAGGCCCTATCGTCACCCGATTTTCTGGTCCAATTCCGTACGAATTTGTGAGCTAGCGAACGCGGCTCCTCTGCGCAGGTCAATTGCTGAAGAGCTTTTGCGATTTAAGAGAGGATCGCAAAGAAGTGAGGAAGCAGATCAATTCCACATCAGGGTGCTTGTTCAATTGACTCTGAGGGCCAAATTGGTGGGGGCCGCAGGTTGCGCCTGAGTTTCCAATAAAATCGGATTGTAGCCCAGGGCCACGGCACCTTGAACTGGGCTCGTATTCCCAGTCAAATCCTTGTACTGCTTGTAGGCGGCCGTTGGTGTGTAACTGGCAGCTCCGGCGGAATTCCAGACCGCAATGGCTTGATAACCCCCGGGGCGCGTCAAGGAACAAGTCCAGGTCGAGTTTGCTGCCATAGTGCAAGGGCCGGTCAAGGTCGCTCCGACCATCCAGTCATAAACTTGCTGGAAGGCGACCGCGTCTGGGCGCATTCCTCCAGTGCTGTTCCACATCGTTCCGGTCTTTGGAGAGTCCCATGCATACCAGTAGAACCGCGAAGCCCCTGCCGAAGCGTGAGACAAGTAGTAGCGAGCCACGAAACCAGCTTGCTGAGTAAGATTCAGAGTGGAAGTCCAAGCCCCTTCTGTATCCCAGAGGGGTTTCGACGAAATTCCATGTTTTGCCAGCGTGGTTCTTATTTTCCCGATTTCAGAGATCACGTGTTCGGGATCAGGCCAGTAGCCGTGCCAGGAGACGATATCTATCCCCGTGGGGCCGCCGGCAGTGAAATATTGGTCCAGGCAATCTGCCGCGCCGCTGACTCCATAGGTGCATCCCGGCGTCACAATCAGAGCTCCGGGGTCGATGGATCGAATAATGTTGTACTCGTGAGTGGTCAGCGTCACCATCTCCGCGAGAGTGCCCGTGAAAGTTTTGGCATTTGGTTCATTCCACAGCTCGTAGATCAGCTTACCTTTGTAGCGAGTCGCGAGTGCAGTCACAAAGTCATCCCAATCCGCGATGTTTGCGACTGTTGAGGTACACCCTTCGACCGTTGAACCTGCGTAGGTAGGGGAACAACTGGATCGGTCAGCCGCAGCCCAGGGCGGGACCAGCGCATTACTGAAGAAAAAGCTGACTTTATGATGGCCGGCAATTGCGACCCATGCATCAAGATTCGTCCAATCGAAGACGCCTCTTTGCGGTTCCGAATAGGGCCAATTGACGTTGGGTGCCTTTGCCAGTGCACCTACGGAGTCCGCGGGCCAATCTGTTTGATTGACGAGGGTCATCCCAAAGAAACTCGGGGAAATTTGTGGTAGAGATTGTCCGGAAGCGTAAGGAATCAGCCCAAGGGAGGCAAGAAAGATGCCGATCGCTGCGACAATACGGATTCTGCAATGCGAGCGTAGCGTCCCAAATTCAGGCAAAATCAATAACTCCATATGGTTGCGATCCAGATAGAAAGACGAATAGCGATGATTACTGATGTACATAACAGTAGCTTCCTTCACAGGACCTAGACTACTGGCCAAAAGGACAGAACTTGGACAGGGAAAGTACGGGTTACTAAGAGAGCGCGAAACCGGTCCATGCCAGCTGGCGCGGACATCGAAAGAAACGGCTGAAAGAATACAAGGCATAGATTCGACGCCCGGTAAGTATTTCAAGGCTTTTGCGCCGCGAGGGTGGCGCGCTATGCCCCGCTAAGTTCGAAATTAATTCCGAGGAGATGAAGGTGAAAGACAAAACGAAATTGATCGTGGTAACGGGCGCGGGGGGATTCATCGGCGGAAGTTTCGTGGCAGCCTTACGAGATCGCGGTTACACATCCATTCGAGCGGTAGACATAAAGCCGATAGGAGATTGGTACCAGGAATTTGGGGACGTCGAAAACCTCTGTCTTGACCTCAACCTGAAAGAGAACTGCGAACTCGCTGCCAAAGGCGCCTACGAAATTTACAATTTCGCCGCCAACATGGGTGGCATGGGATTCATCGAGCACAATAAAGCACTCTGCATGCTCTCCGTGCTCATCAATACGCACATGCTGCAGGCAGCGATGAAGAACAGTGTGGAGCGATTTTTCTATGCCTCCTCCGCCTGCGTCTACAACGGAGATAAACAAAAAACGTTTGAAGCGCCTTCCCTGAAAGAAGAGGATGCGTATCCCGCGATGGCCGAGGACGGATACGGATGGGAGAAACTTTTTTCCGAACGGATGTGCCGGCATTTCCGGGAAGATTACGGCTTGCGGACGCGTGTGGCCAGGTTTCATAACGTCTATGGTCCCTGGGGCACATGGTTCGGAGGACGGGAGAAAGCTCCCGCTGCGATTTGCAGGAAAGTGATCGAAGCAAAAGAGACCGGCAAACATGAAATTGAAATTTGGGGCACCGGCGTGCAGACCAGGAGCTTCATGTATATCGATGACTGCGTGAAGGGCATCGATCTGATCATGGACTCGGAGATTCTTGAACCGATCAACCTTGGCTCCAGCGAAGCGGTTACCATCAATCAACTGGTTGACCTGGCAGAGGAATTTGCGGGCATCAAGCTCAAGCGCAAGTATGACCTTAGCGCCCCCAAAGGCGTGAACGGTCGAAACAGCGACAACGCGCTCATTCAGAAATATCTAAATTGGGAGCCGAGCACGACTCTTCGGAGTGGTCTGGAAAAAACCTACCGATGGATCTATGGCCAGTTCCTGGCACGGGAGCGTGGAGACGCGCGTCTCGTCCGGGAATAGTCCAACGGTTTGGAGAAAAACGGTGCCCGCTTCCGGACGGAACTGAAGAATAATCAGCTGGATTCTTTGGATTCCGATGATCTTGACGGCAATTTCGCGTAGATCCACACCAAAATCTGGGCAAGTAGGGCGCCGGTGGAATCAATCAGGACGTCGCGGACTCTTGCCTCGCGTAGGGGCACGAACGATTGATGCCATTCGTCGAACCCTGCGTAGCTCACGGCGATCAACAGGGTGAGGGCGGCCCAGCGGAGATTCCAACCTTGACGCTCCGCGCGGATCCCATGAAACACGGCAATGCTGAAAACGCCAAATTCCGTGATATGGGCGAGTTTGCGGATGGCAATGTGCGTCAGGCGCAGTTCGCGAGGGGTGGCGAAGGGAAAAATCCGATGAAGTAACGGGATGAGGATGCGGGCGGTTTGTTCGCCGCTGAAATAGTGCGAGGAAAAGGTGGAAATCAGGATCGCGACGCAGATGGCGGGAATCCAGTATTTGAACCGCGGTGGCATGGATAATTATCAGCTAGGAGGGTGAAGAATCCCTAGCGAAGTTTGCCTTTCTGGCGGAGGTCGCGGAGATAATCGTTCAAGGCATCTTGCCAGCTCCTGAGAGCGATGCCATAAGCCCCCAAGGCGGCCGGAGAGAGAACGGAGTAGGCGGGACGTTTGGCCAGGCGGTGAGCTTCGGCTGTGGAAATGGGTAGGACCAGACTTGAACGACCCGCCTTGCGTAAAACGTCTTTCGCAAAATCAAACCAAGAGCAAAAGCCCGAATTGGTGATATTCAGGATGCCGTGCGCATCCATTCGGATAAGCTCACGAATGGCCCCAGCGAGATCTTTCGTGTAGGTTGGCGAACCGATCTGATCATTGACCACCTTGAGTTCGGGCTGCGTTTCGGCGGCATGAAGAATCTTCTCGGGAAAGCAGGGCCGTGAGGCGCCGTAAAGCCAAGAGGTCCGAGCGATGATCCAATCTTTTGCGTGCTTCTGGACTGCTTGTTCGCCGGCTGCTTTGGAAGCGCCGTAGGCGCTTAAGGGATGGACAGGGTCGGTTGGCTCGTAGGGCCGATCCGAGAGCCCGTCAAAGACATAATCTGTGCTCAGGTAGAAGAGCTTTGCTCCGGTGTCGCGGGCCGCAAGGGCAACATTTCTCGGACCGTTGCGGTTGATTGAGAAGGCCAGTTCAGGCGATTTCTCACTTCCATCAACATCCGTAAAAGCGGCCGCGAGAATAATCCAATCCGGGCGTTCTCTGATGAGGAACCGGTGAACTTGGGAGAAATCGCGAATATCCACGTCGCGCGACGTTGCTGGGATAATCTCATCCCCAGCCCAACCTTCAAGAAGGTCAGTCCCTAACAAGCCGCTCGATCCGATAATTGCGATGCGCATACGTTCAGTTGTACCTGGGCGAGTGGATGCGGAAAGGCGAGATGGTTACATGGGAGTTCATAATGATTACTGAATGAAATGCATTCTCCGCATTCGAAGTGAAGACAATTGTTCGGAACCGATTCCGATAAAATTTTACTTAATTCCCAAGGGTCTGGGACCGGCGGTCATAGTGGCGTTCGTAATAGGTACGGTATTCCCCCGAGCGGGCATGATCCAGCCACTGACTGTTTGACTGGTACCACTCAATGGTTCTGCGAATCCCGTCTTCGAAGCTGACTGCGGGAGCCCAACCCAGTTCGCGCCGAATTTTCGAGCTGTCGAGAGCGTAGCGGCGATCGTGGCCCGGGCGATCCTGGACAAATTGGATGAGCGATTCTGATTTGCCGAGCGTTTGCAAGATTGTCCGCACGATTTTTAAATTGGGCTGCGGCGAGCCTGCAGAGACATTGTAAAGCGAACCAGGTTTAGCGGTGTCAATCGCCAGACGGATCGCAGTGCAAAAATCCGTCACAAAGAGCCAGTCGCGCTCCTGCAAGCCATCGCCGTAAACAGGGATTGGTTTGTTCTCACTCGCATTTGAAATGATCAGCGGAATGAGCTTTTCCGGGAATTGGAATGGGCCGAAATTATTTGTACAGCGCAAGATGACTGCCGAGATGCCGTAGGTATTCGCGTAAGCCCGCACAAAGTGTTCCGCCGACGCCTTGCTGGCGGCATAGGGACTGCGCGGATCAATAGGTGATTCCTCGGTGAAACTCTCGCCCGGAGCAGCACTGCCGTAAACCTCATCGGTGCTGATGTGGATGAAACGCAGGTTCGGGAACCGTCGTGCCGCCTCCAGGAGGCGCTGCGTGCCGAGAATATTGGTTTCTAGAAATGGGGAAGCATCCTCGATACTGCGGTCCACGTGGGTTTCCGCGGCGAAATGGATCACAGCGTCGAAATTGCTTTCAAACAATCGCTCGATTGTCCGGTGGTCGCCGATATCTCCCCGAACAAACTGGTAACTGGAGTCAATTGTAAGGTCAGCCAGATTTTCCGAATTTCCGGCGTAGGTTAGTTTGTCGAAATTGAGGATTTCGAAGTCCGGGCGCGAAGCAAGCAGGTGGCGAATGAAATTGGAACCAATGAATCCAGCTCCACCTGTAATTAGAAGCTTCACCTAGAGTTGACTCCCTCTGAGTGCCCAGTTGTCTACGATCTCAAACGAGTGATACCGAATTATTCAGAATCCATGACGGGACGCGGTGGGCTTCCACGCCCGGGAATTTTGTTTGTGCCAGTTTTCGCGGCAAGATTTGTGGCATGAAGGAGTGATTCGAACGTGCCCGCGTCGGTCCACCAGCCGTCCAGAACATCGTGAGACAAACTGCCTTCTTCGAGATAGAAATTGTTGACATCGGTAATTTCCAGTTCGTGGCGCCAGCTCGGTTTTGTCCTGCCGATTTTCTCGAAGACAGTGGAATCATAGAAATAAATTCCGGTCACTGCGAATCGCGACTTGGGAGATTTAGGTTTTTCTTCGATCCGGAGTATCTTGCAGTTGGACAGCTCCGGACATCCGAATCGCTCTGGATCGGGGACCTCCTTGAGTATGAGGTGAGCCCCGCGCTCCTGAGTCTCAAAGTGTTTTTTCGCATCGATGATGTTGTTTTCGATGATGTTATCGCCAAGCACTACACAAATCTTTTCACCTTCCACAAACGGTTCGGCCAGACGCAGGGCATCGGCGATGCCACCTTCGCCTTCCTGGTAAGTGTAATGAATCCGGTTGAGGCCAAAATTCTTGCCGTTAGAGAGAAGGCGTAGGAAGTCGCCCGAATTTTGACCACCGGTCACGACAATGATCTCCCGAATGCCGGCGTCGACGAGCGTCTGGATTGGGTAGTAGATCATCGGGCGGTCATACACAGGCAACAAATGCTTGTTGGTGACGCGCGTAAGTGGATAAAGCCGAGTGCCTCTTCCACCCGCCAGGACAACTCCTTTCACAGCAGCAATCCTCCTCTCCAGTTCACAATTCTCTCATCGAACAGCTGTCTCATCACACGGATATTGGCGTTTCTGGAGCAGTGCCCGCATCGTGAGTCGTAACCTAGCTAGCGCGTGAATTAAGGGAATTTTCATTGCAAGGAATTTTCAGCCACCGCTAATTTCCGAGAGGCTGCGACGAGCTTGTTCAGCAAGCCGAGGAGGAGGATTCAGGCCGATGACCTTTTCGAATTCTGCTTTGGCGCGAGTGGGGTCCTTCAGCTTTTGATAGGTGAGGCCGAGATGGTAGCGGTAGGTAGGATTATTCGGAGTGGCCTTCACCGCATCCTCAAATAGCGGAGCCGCCACGGAATAGCCCCCGTTGTTGTAATAGGCCCATCCCAAAGTATCAGCGGAGTTAGGAAGATTGGGAAGGCCTTTCCGCCCCGTCTGAGCCAGGGTTAACGCAACCGTCGGACTCCCTCCGTGTTCGAGCAGGAGATACGCGAGATTATTGGAGGCGAGGGCATTCTGGGGATCGGTGGCTAATACTTTTTGATAGGTGGACTGGGCCTCCTGCCAATTGCCCATTTGTTCGTAGACGCCACCCAGGGCGACCTGCAGCCGAAGGTCGCGAGGAGCTAGTTGAATCGCATTCTGGTAGAGAGAAATGGCTTTCGCAGATTGGCCAGTCGCGGCTTGGATTTGGGCCAGAAGAACCATAGCAGCGATATTATTTTTATCTAATTCGAGGGCCTTGCTCGCGGAATCTTGCGCTTGCTGAGGTTGCTTGGCCTGAATTTGAAGCTCCGCAAGCATCAGGAAGAGTCCCGGGTTCGAGGGATTCCGTTTGATTTGTTCTTGAACCAAATTGAGAGCGTCCGCCGGCTTGTTCTTCATCTCATCGACTCGAACAAGCCCCTGAATCGCTTCCATGGAATTCGGATCAAGGTCGAGAGCCTGGTGGAACATACTTTCCGCGTCAGGAATGCGATGTTGGGCGAGCCGAAGTTCTCCCATCTTCAGGTAGTACATAGGGCTTTGCGGAGCAATTCTCTGCAGATTCATCAAGTCCGCCTCCGCCCCAAGCGCATCCCCCTGGTTCATGCGAGCAGTGGCGTGGTAGAGATAACCGTCCGCACCCCTCGGCGCGTATTTCTTGAGTTGATTACTCACTTCTTCGAGGTTTTGCCAGTCCCCTCGCTGTGTGGCGCTCTTCGCCAAGGCCAGCCAAGCTTCCGCAAGATTCGGCCGGAGCCGCACCGCCTCTCGCCACTCGGTCTCGGCCTGTTGAGGATTACCCTTTTCGGAGAATGCAATTCCCAATTGATAGTGCGCAAGGGCATTCTCTGGCGCGTTTTTTGCCGCGGTTTGCAGTGCTGTAAACGCATCGTCGGTTTTGTGCTGCCTGAGCAGAATCTGGCCTTTGAAGATCAGCGCGTCCACGTCTTGAGGGTTCTTCTTGAGAATCGTATCGTCAAGGTTTGCGGCATCATCAAGGCGGCTGTTGAGAATCAACAACTGGATATAGGTTTTCTTTACGGAGAGATCGTCGGGGTATTTCGTCGAAAGGGAACTGAACTCGTTCAAGGCTTTGTCAATCTGCCCGTGGGCAAGGTAGGTGTCACCCAGCATGCGGTAGGCCGCGGGATTGTTGCTCAACTGGGTTTTGGCGTCGCTTAGAACCTGTTCGGATTCAGCAGAGCGACCTAGAGCAGAGTAGAGGCCTGCTAGCGCGGCGCGAGGGGCAGGGTCTGCTGGAGCCAGAGAAATTGCAGATTTGAACTGCTGTTCGGCGTCGCCCGGACGTTTTACCTGAAAATAGAGCGCGCCAAGCATCATGTAGGGGGCGGTGGCCTTGGAATCCAGGCTTTGCGCTTTCAGCAGATTGGCCTCGGCGTCTTTCAAATTCCCGGCGCGGATCTGGAGCTGAGCAAGATTCAGATAAGAGGCGGGACGCTCCGGCGCCATCTTGATGGCCTCGGCAGCCTCATCCATAGCTTCTTTGGTGTTTCCCAAGGCGGAGTCGGAATCGGCTAGAAGCAGTTGAGCATCAACATTGGCGGGGTTCGATTTAAGGATTAGTTGCGCGCGATCTTTCGCTTCTGTTCGTTTTCCGGCGGCAAGTTGCAGTTGCCCAAGCTCCAACTGGGCCTGCCAATTATCCGGCTGGAGCTCAACGGTGCGTTGCAGTTCACTGAAGCCCGCGGCCCAACTCTTCATCTTCAGGTGCGTCTGCGCAAGTTTGAAATGGGCCTCAGCGAATCGTGGATCGAGCTGCAAGGCGCGGCCGTAATAAATCAAAGCGTCGGGATATTTTCCCTGATCAAAGCTTTGATTGCCTTTCGCCAGAAATTTCTTGGGATCGCGATTGCAACCCGCAAGTAACAGCACAGCGAGCAGTACGAGGGTGGCCGATGCCCTTACGGCAGACAGGGTAGGGTCAAACCGAAGGGTTTTCGAATAAGCGGGCGCATTCATGTCCATGGGAAAGTGCAATTCTGCGCCCTCCTGTCAGTTCTGACAAGGTGAATCCTTATTACGGTTAAAGCTTATGCTATCTGTGGGTTGAACGGCCGGAGCGCGTACCCAGCCTGAGAATGGGCGATGCTGGAATAGGAAGCCACGGAGCTGAGGCTAGGATGGGGGAATCCGCGGGACAATTGGGATATATTTTTTCCACTTCGGCCAGCGAACGAGCCTGAGAAGGTTTCCGAAATAATGTTGAGGCTTGAATCAAGCTGTAAATGATTGATATTGAGAAGGTTGTTTCAGTGTGGGAAAATCTTATGTGCCTTGAAGCGAATGCTTCATGGAAGCACTCGTGCATCTTCTTCCACTCGGAGCAGTTTATGTAGAGGCTCGCTCCGGAAGGACTCGAAGATGAACTTCGGGTTGAGGTAGCTAGAAATGGTCAGGAACGGGGAAATCGCCATTGCCGATGTGAAGCGGATTTTGCGCCGCTACTGGTGGATACCGACGTTCATGACGATAGCGCTCGGTGCACTCGGACTCACCGCGTCGCTTGTCCTCCCGAAGAAATATACGTCGTCGACGCTTGTGCTCGTTGAACAGCCTACAGTCCCGAAAGAACTGATCAGGCCCGTCATCACGGATGATCTTAACCAACGAATGGCGTCAATGAAGTCCCAGATTTTGAGCCGCTCCAGGTTGGAATTGATCATCAACAAATTCAACTTGTATCCTGAACAGCGCGCCACGACGCACATGGAAGACCTCGTTGAGAAGCTGAAAAGCGCGGTTACCGTGGATCTGATCCAACCGATGGCGGGGGCGGCGGATCATGAGCCACCTGGATTTAATGTCAGCGTAACGTTTGACAACCCGCAACTGGCGCAACAGATTTGCCAGGAAATCACTTCCGCGTTCATGGAACAGAACGCAACTTTACGCATTACGAATTCGAACAAGGTATCGCTATTCCTGACGCAACAACTCGATGATGCCAAAACGAAGCTAGACGAGCAGGATAGGAAGCTTGCGGAGTTTAAGGCTCAACATTTAGTTTCCATGCCCGAACAGGAGCAAACAAACCTTGCACTGTTGGGCGGAATGAATTCTCAACTGGATGCCACGACGCAAGCCCTCTCCAGGGCGCAAGAAGATAAATCCCTGAATGAGACCTTGCTGGCACAGCAAGAAGCGAACTGGAAGGCTTCGCAAGTGGGATTGCAGAATCCAGAAACTCAGGACCAGGAGCTGGCCGCTCTTCAGGAGCAGCTTTCCGCGCTTCTGGCGAAATACACTCCCGAGCATCCAGATGTCATCAAGCTGAAGGCACAAATCGAGGATCTGAAAAAGAGGATGGCTGAGACGCCCGCGCCCAAAACTTCAC
Source organism: Terriglobales bacterium (assembly GCA_025451215.1). Classification (GTDB taxonomy): domain Bacteria; phylum Acidobacteriota; class Terriglobia; order Terriglobales; family Acidobacteriaceae; genus JAICKN01. Next base: position 7,782 of record JANWKU010000057.1, on the reverse strand, counting down.
CGTCCAGTACCCAGGCTGCGCTCCGGGAGCCACCGGCTCTTCAGCAATTGCGGACCAAAATCAAGCAGGACAATTTCAACATAGCGGACTTGACCAAGCGGCAAGCTCAAATTCAGGATCAGGTGCGTGGTGTGCAAAGCCGGTTGCAGGCAAGCCCGGCCGTCGAACAACAACTTAAGGAATTGTCGCGGAATTACCAAACGGCCTCCGATATTTACAACGAGTTGTTGAAGAAGCGAGAGAATTCGGTGATGGCCACGGACTTGGAGCATCAACAGGAAGGGGAGACTTTTCGCGTAGTGGACAGCCCTAGTCTTCCCTCAACTCCTTCGTTTCCCAAAAAATCGGTGTTCCTGGGAGGTGGGCTGGGTGCGGGGCTCGCGTTGTCCTTGGGCATTCTTTACTTGCTAGCGCTCAGCGATAAAGCGTTGTACTCCGAACGCGATGTGGAAGTCTGCCTGAAGCTGCCTGTCCTGGCAGCAGTGCCGAGTTTCGATGTGCGGGGCCAGGTCCATCATCACAAGGCCAAAAATACGCCGAAGTACGACGATGAACTTGTTTCGAAGGCATGATGATCGAGTCAGGTATTGAGAAGAGAATATAGATGAGCCGGATCCACGAAGCGCTGAAAAAAGCAGCAGAAGAACGGAATGCCAAATCCGGGAACGGGAGTGTCTCCGAGTTAGTAGATCTACCGAGGCCCGAAAGTTCAAGTGAGGTTCCATCAGGCAACGGCGCCGCGATCACGAGTGCGCCCCTGAAGGCACTTGGTGGCCAACAAGTTCTTCCTTTTGAAGCTTTTGTGAAACGTTGTACGCCATGTACCTGGAAAATTGAGCCCTCGGCGAGTGTATTTTCCGCACACATGGATCATCAGGTAGGAGCGGAGAAATTCAGGACGCTGCGCTCCAGGCTCTACCAGATCGCATCGGCGCAACCCCTTAAGAAAATTCTGGTCACGAGTAGCACGCCTGCTGAAGGAAAGACCTTTGTGACGGCGAACCTGGCCCAATCGTTCATTCGACAGTCGGGGCGACGAGTCCTGTTGATTGATTCGGATTTGCGTGCTTCTCGCTTGCACCTTCATTTCGGGGCTCAGGGCAAGCCGGGATTGTCTGATTACTTGAGCGGCGAGTGCGACGAATCTCAGGTTACTCAGGTTGGGACGGATGGGAATCTCTGTCTGATTCCCGGAGGACGAGAGGTTTCGAACCCGAGCGAGTTGCTGCATAGCGAGCGCATGAGGCAATTGCTCGACCGCATGTCGAGCTTGTTTGACTGGATCATTCTTGATTCGCCTCCAGCTTTGGCGGTACACGACGCAAGTATCCTTGCTGATATGTGTGACGGCGTTTTGTTTGTTGTGCGTGCGGGCACGACGGACTTCGAGCTTGCGGAGAAGGCTGCTGCGGAGTTTCACGAGAAGAATCTGTTAGGGGTGGTTCTGAATCGAATCGAAAAAAGTGACACTTACGGTGATTATTATTATTCGGGTTATGGATCCCAAAGAGGGGCTGATCCGGAAGTGGGATCCTAGATCTTTAGATACTAGCTCCACCCGTCAATGTTCGCCGGTTTAGCTTGCGGCGGGTGTCTGCTTCGGCGCTACCTGATTTGCTTTTCCCACCGAACCAATTTCCCCTCGACGCAGATACCAAAATACCGGCAAGAGCAGTCCCAGGCCGATCAGGAAAAAGACGACCCCACCTTGGTGATGCAGCCTGCCGTACAGGAAGTCAGGATTGACGTAGTTTGCGAGCAGGGTAAGTGTCGCTATCCGTATCCCATTTTTTACCAGCATCATCCCCAGTCCCGCGCAGATAAATACCGCCTTTTTCCAGAAGGCGCGAAATGAGAAATGTGCGACCAGCAAGGCGAGAATCAGTAACGCCAGACTCGAGCGAATCCCGCTGCACTCCTGCGCAACCTCGATGGACATCTTTGGCAGATGGAAAACAAAGCCTTCGCGCAGGACGGGCGCCCCGCTCAGATTAAACAGAACTTCAGCGATCGCGGCCGATCCTGCTTGCAGCCAATAAATAATCTTGTTCAAGATGACATCTGGAATTGGAATTGTGAACAGCAGAAACGCCAGAGCAAAGGAGGAACTCTTGGCTCTGGAGACTCCGAGCAGGAGGACGAAGCCCGAAATCAGCAAGAGTATGAGGGACGTGATGTAGATCGATAAAATGTCTTTTGCGGAACAGGAAGCGCAATTTACAGCCAACGCCAGCGCGAGGACAGATAGAAACAGGAACGCGATTGCCGGGCCAAAACTCAACCCGTGCTCTTCGGGTTTTGGTTTCCGTTCCGTATAAAGTAGCCACGCCGAGATGAAGGGAATCAGCAGAATGTGTGACGCTGTATCATCATTCCAGGCTAATTGAACCAAGCGCATGATTGGTTTGAAATAGAGGACGAGGCACAGCAGAACCCAAACACCAAAATAGATCCATCGCTTTTGAGAAGGGGGAGTTGTGGCGATCAAGGGGCGCTCCTCTGCCACCTAGCGATCGCCGCCTTAGAATTTTGAGTGTCCACTTGGCTATCACCGTTCCCCGCCGCTTCAAGCGAGCCCGAAGAACACTCCACTCAGTATTCCAGAGATTTGCTTTGGACAGTAGTTTGGGTTGCCTCCATGTGACTGAGGCGGCAAACGTCTGCCGGGGCGCCTACAGGAACGATTAACGTCCAAGTCAGGAGGCAATTCGAGGCCCGAATTGCAACCGGGAAAGGATTGATTCCGGAGGGCCGTAGAGTCCGAGCGCATCCCTGCAAAGGCAAGATGGTCGGTTTGGGTCCCGACCACCCTTCCAATAACATCATTATAATCAATTCATTAGGTTAGTATGCCGCACCGGCTACCTCGCCTTCCATTCTGCAATATAGGAATCGTTTGGCCCAGGGGGGCAGAATTCGTTAAAAATTGGTAACATCTGTGTTTTCAATTCTTTAATCGAATTTTCATTGAGTAAGCTTTCGAGCCGGGAAGCAGTTTGCAACTATAGGGCATAGGTTTTCTCATTCTAGCGGGGCCAGATCGCCGAAGGCTCGCTCTCAGGAACGGAGATCGTCGTAAGTATTGTAAAAACAGCAAGTTACAAAAGTGCTCCACCCTGTCTTCCGGCCGGATAGTCGCAGTCAACTGGCAGACTAATTGCCCTTAAGAGTGCGACGGACCCAAGGGACTGTAACGGCGATAGCCTACCGTTAATTCCGCGGGAACCGAGAATGGAAGGCCCCTTGGACGGCTTAAACGCTCAGATTGAGTCAGGTTTGAACGCAAAGCTGGCTTGGTATGCCTTGCAGGTGCGTTCCAGGAAAGAGAATTACGTTGCTGCTCATATTTTGGGTCAGGGCTTCGAATGTCTTCTGCCGACTTACAAAAGCGTTCGGCAATGGTCCGACCGCAAGAAAGAGTTGGAACAACCCCTCTTCCCAGGTTATCTGTTTTGCCGTTTTGATTTTCAGGCTCGTCGGCCGCTGATTACGATTCCTGGTGTGTTGCAAATATTGGGAAATGGCCGAGTCGGGATCCCGGTGTCGGAGGACGAAATTAACGCTCTTAGGTTGGCGGTTACTTCTGGAATGCCAAAGCAGCCTTGGCCGTACCTGGAAGTTGGACAGCGGGTTCGGGTGAACTACGGAACTTTGACGGGCCTTGAAGGCATTCTAGTCAACGTGAAGGGAAACCACCGCGTGATCCTTTCCGTGACCCTGCTGCAACGGTCCGTTGCGATGGAAGTGGACACAGCATGGTTGTCGCCAGTTTCCGAAATTAAGCGCGGTGCGGCCGGTCAGGGAATTCTCCGCCCAGTTCGAACAGGAATCGGTAGCTAAAAGACCCAGTAAGTGGCAAGTGGAGCAAGACGCATGAGTCCTATGGATCTGGAATTGCCGCAAACGATGACGAATAAGAAACTTCAAGTGCGAGCGCACCTTTCTGTGCCGAACATGGGCAACAGTCCTTCTCGCATTTTGTTGAACGAAGAAGCCTTTGTTTCGATGCTTTACCTGGAACGCCGGCGTGCGGAGCGTTCCCAGAAGCGATTTGTCTTAGTGCTTGTCGATGTGCAGAAAGTGCTGTCGAATGGGCACAAGGACCGCATGGTCCCCACTCTCTCGAAGGCTTTGGCCGAGAGCACTCGGGAAACCGACATCATGGGTTGGTATCTGGAAAACAATCTGATGGGCATCATCGGTACTGAGCTCGGGGAGGCCGCAAACCACGTCATTCAGGATTGCTTCCTTTCCAAACTGCGGAAGGTATTCGGAGCCAATCTGGGTTCGAAAAACAGCTCTGGAATCTCTGTGTCGTTCCACTTCTTCCCGGAGGAAGAACGGAAAGACCAGAACGATCATTCTGCAAATATCGCGCTCTATCCGGAAATGCAGAAGCGGGAAGAAAGCAAGAAAGTCTCATTAGCCGTGAAGCGATTTATCGACATCGTCGGCAGCAGCATGGCGCTAGTCTGCGGCGCGCCAATTTTTGGCGCAATCGCGCTGGCCATTAAGGTAACTTCCAAAGGACCGGTACTTTTTAAGCAGGAGCGTCTGGGGCATTACGGGCGTCCCTTTGTGGTGCTCAAGTTCCGTTCCATGCGTACAAATTGCGACGCACAAATCCACGAGAAATACGTTCACCAGTTTATCGCCGGCCGGGTGGACGACAACTCGAACGAGAATAAAAAACCAGTGTTTAAGATCCAGGAGGATCCTAGAATCACTTCGATCGGCAAATTCCTCCGCAAGACCAGCCTGGATGAGCTACCTCAATTTTGGAATGTGCTGCGCGGAGAAATGTCCCTGGTTGGTCCGCGGCCGCCGATTGCTTACGAGTACAAAGCCTATGAAGTGTGGCACCGCCGCCGGGTACTTGAAATCAAGCCTGGTATCACCGGGTTGTGGCAGGTGGAAGGCCGCAGTCGCACTCGATTTGATGACATGGTCCGCTTGGATCTGAAGTATGCCCGCGCGTGGTCTGTCTGGCTCGACCTCAAAATTCTGGCCCAGACCCCTGCGGCTGTGATCCAGGGGGAGGGTGCGCACTAAGATTCTCTGTTCAAGCAACCGCCATTTTCCATTCAGCGAAGGCATTCGTCGCCACCACCCCGCGGAAAGACGAACAGCCTCTGATGTACCCGTGAAGATCAATGATGTCTTCGGTCTTCCACTGTCGCTCCACAGCGCAATGTAGTCGAGTAACGATTCTCAAGGAGTTCCACTATGCGTATCGGTGTGATTGGCTACGGCTATTGGGGTCCGAACATTGTTCGGAATTTTCACACTTTGGATAATACAGAAGTTATTCTGGTTGCTGATCGCAATCCGAACTGCGAGATGCGGCTCAAGAAGACCTTCCCGTCCATTGGATTTACGACCAACGAGAATGACGTTCTGACTTCGCCAAATATTGATGTGGTCGCGGTAGTGACTCCAGTTTGGACCCACCATGAATTGGCAAAGAAAGCGCTGGAGAATGGGAAGCATGTTTTTGTCGAAAAGCCCTTTACCTACAGTGTCGCTCAAGCGGAAGAACTCATCGAACTTGCGGACCGAAAGAACTTAAAGATTATGGTCGACCACACATTTTTGTTCACAGGTGCGGTGAGAAAGATCAAGGACCTGGTCGACAAAAGAGAACTGGGAGATCTCTACTATTACGATGCCTTGCGTGTGAACCTGGGGCTTTTTCAGCATGACGTTAATGTGATCTGGGATTTAGCGCCCCACGATTTGAGCATCATGGACTACGTGATTGCGGATAAGCCAGAAGCGGTTGTGGCAACCGGCGAGAAACACCTGAATGGCGTCGAAGACGTTGCTTTCATTACTGTCTACTTCCCAAAGCGTGTGATTGCGCACGTGAATGTGAATTGGCTCTCACCGGTTAAAGTTCGCACAACCCTCATCGGGGGAGAGAAAAAGATGCTGGTGTGGAACGATCTGGAAGTTGATGAAAAGATCCGGATTTATGACAAGGGCGTCAGCATGTCCACGAACCCGGCGAATCTTCACCAATTGTTAGTCAGTTATCGTTCGGGAGATATGTGGGCGCCGCAAGTTGAGCAGGTGGAGGCACTTCGGGCGGAGACCTCCTATTTTGTGAAGTGTATTGAGGAAAACAAGAATCCATTTAACGACGGCGCGGCGGGCCTGCGCGTGGTACGAATTCTGGAGGCGGCAAATCGCTCGATCCGTAGCCGGGGAGAGGCGGTCACTCTGTGAGTGAGTTCGTTAGCATTGCGCCCTCGGTGAAGCTCGGAAAAGACGTAAAGCTCTCGCAATTCATCAATCTCTATGGTTGCGAGATCGGCGACGAGACGAAAATTGGCGCCTTCGTTGAAATTCAGAAGAATTCGCGGGTCGGCCGACGATGCAAGATTTCGAGTCATTCCTTCATCTGCGAAGGTGTAGAGATTGAAGACAACGTCTTCATCGGCCATAGCGTTACTTTTATTAACGATACGTATCCCCGCGCAACTGCGGCTGGCGGCGGTTTACAGACCGAAGCCGACTGGAAAGTCGAAAAGACCCGCATTTGCAAGGGCGCTTCGATCGGATCGGGATCCACAATTCTTTGCAATATCACGGTTGGAGAGAATGCCATCGTGGGAGCAGGCAGCGTGGTGACGAAAGATGTGCCCGCAAATGCGATCGTAGCGGGAAATCCAGCAAAATTTTTACGCTTTGTTACCGAGGAGAAAAAGTAGAACATGACAAATCCGACGAAAGTGCCGTTTCTTGATTTGGTCACTCCGCACCAGGAACTGGAATCCGAACTTCTGGCGGTGGTGAAAAAGGCATTTAGCAACGCAGGCTTTATTGGCGGGCCCATGGTCGAGGGCTTCGAGCGCGAATTCGCGGCATTCTGCGATGCCAAGTATTGTGTGGGTGTGAATAGCGGCACCGACGCGCTCCGTTTTGCATTCATGGCCGCGGATGTGCAGCCCGGCGACATCATCGTCACCGTTCCGAACACCTTCATCGCCACCACAGAGGCAATTTCCCAGGCGGGAGGAAAAATTGCGTTCGTGGACATCCATGAACAGACCTACACGATGGATCCCGAGAAACTCCGCGAGTATCTGGAGACCCGCTGTGAGTTCGACAGTAAGAACGGCAAACTGATAGATCGCGCGTCGAAACAACGTGTCGCGGGTATCGTGCCGGTTCACCTGTACGGGCAGATGGCCGATATGGACCCGATCCTTGAGCTGGCGCGGAAGTACAACCTGTTTGTTGTGGAAGATGCTTGTCAGGCGCACGGCGCCCAGTACTTCTCCAAAAAAGAAAACGCCTGGAAGCGCGCCGGCTCGATGGGGATTGCGGCGGCCTTCAGCTTTTATCCCGGGAAAAATCTGGGAGCTTGTGGTGAAGGCGGCGCCATTACCACTAATGACGAAGCCATGGCGAAACGAATGAAGATGATTCGCGATCACGGTCAGGCAAAGAAGTATTACCACGACATTGAGGGCTACAACGGCCGACTGGACTCCATTCAGGCTGGCTGGCTATCAGTGAAATTGCCGCATCTGGCCAAGTGGAATGATTCGCGGCGCAAACTTGCGCATCGCTATCATGAAATGTTTACGGACATGAAGGATTCGTTGATTCTCCCCGTCGAAGCTTCTTGGACAAAGGGCGTCTATCATCTCTATGTCGTCCGTGTGCAGGACCGGGAAGCGTTCCAGGCACGTCTGGCGGAGGCTGGAATCGGCACCGGCATTCACTACCCCATCCCCCTCCATCAGCAGAAGGCCTATGAAAACCTTGGATATA
>JANWKU010000056.1 GCA_025451215.1 Terriglobales bacterium | reverse complement strand
GCAACGAGCGAGTTCCGGTCAATCGGCTTCCGTGGCGAAACGCGCTTCCCGGCCGCCAGTCACTCGTGCCGCTAAGCTGGAGCCCGTCAAGGCGCCAGCTTCGTCCGCCGTTCCGCTCGACAATGGTTCCGAGGAATTGTCGGTGGCGCAGCGTTACTTGAACGGCACATCAGGCGCTCGCGATCCATCCATGGCGGCGACCTGGTTGTGGAAAGCCGTAAGCAAGCAAAATCCCACCGCGCTGGTTTTATTGTCCGATCTCTACGCTCACGGCGAAGGCGTCTCACGTAACTGCGACCAGGCGCGACTGCTGCTGGTGGCCGCCGCAAAAAAAGGCGCTCCCGATGCAGGCCTGAAATTGCGCAATTTTGAAAACGCCGGCTGCCGTTAACAAACCGAGGCCGCTAACCTTTAAAGCCGACCAAAATTAAAAGGCCCTCGTTTTCACGAGGGCCTTTTGCTCTACTGCACTGTATGGGGAGGGCTTATTTACGAGGTGCCCGGTGCAGCATCAGCATTCAAATTCAAAATACGGTGCTCCCAACTTTCCATTACATCAAGCGTGGACTGCGACGTGGTGTTGTCGAGCTTCATACCAGAGGGCAAGTTCGACCCGGTTCCAGAGTCCAAGCTTGTCGTAGATGGTTCGAAGGTAGTTTTTGACAACGTGTTCGGATGTTCCGATGGCGTCGGCAACTTCCTTGTTTTTGAATCCTTGTGCAACGAGTTCAATGACTCGCTGCTCTCGCTCACTTGGGGTTCGTTTTCCGTATCGTTCGAACATAGCTGCCTCCGATATAAAAGTGTTGCCAGTTTCACTCGTTTGATCCCGCCATTAATTCCAAAGCGCAAAAAAAGCCGGTTGAAGTGCGCTTTGACCGTGCGACGGGCCATGTGGAGCTGTTTGGCGATTTCGTCATTGTCACAGCCCTGCAGAAGCAATTCAGCAATTTGCTGCTCCCGCGGACCCAGTGTTACGGCTTTCTCCATCATTGCTTACTCCCCCGGAGTACTTCCGCCCCTGGGTGAGGCGGTTACTCAAAAATTGCTACCACTTCGTTAAGATTGTCCTTCGCTGAGGCCAGTAGAATTGCTGTACAGTTTTTCATAGCATGAACCTTGCCAAGACCCTCTAAAAATGGGAAAAAGTTGCAAGTTTTTTCCACAATGACGCTAAAAAGCCGACCTGATGCGGCATCTAACCGATTTGTGCGGGGAAATGCACCAAATTAAATAGAACAATTTTGCTAAAAATCCAAGGAAACCAAGCATTCAAGGTGCTCGTGCAGGATCTGTGCCGCGGCGAGGCATTTTCCAGGCTGCCCCGGCGCGGTCGCGGAATTTCTTTTGTCCTCTCCACGGATTAGTGAGATCAAGTCACATCCAAGGTTGTCCTCGAGCAATCTAGGCCAATTGCCTTAGGTCAAATTTCCATCTATTTCAATTGTCGCTGGAAGTTATTACCCTGTGCGGAATGACAGGGATTAATACCGGATTTTCCGATTGCTTACTTCAAGCATAGCAGTTCGCAAGGTGAAAATGGGACATGCCGGCTCAGGATATATTTTCCCTTGAATCATCAACTTCCGGAAAATGACGCCTCATCGGGATCTTGACAAAACGCCCGTCCCTGTCTCGATACCGGACGTTTAAGAATCACATGCGCTGCGCGCGGAGGTTTGTTTTACACTTGGTCTTTCGCTTTACCTTGCGTTTACGCTTGCTTTGCTTCAAGGTTTGCATGCCCCCAAAAGTGTCCGTCGTCATGCCCGTCTATAACGAACACGCAACCTTGCGCACGGTTGTGGAGCGCGTGTTGGCCGTTCCCGACATGAATCTGGAATTGATCTGCGTGGATGATGGCTCTAAAGACGAATCCCGCGGAATCCTGTCCGACCTTGAAAAACAGCATCCACAGATTCGCGTCTTTCTACAGCCAAAGAACATGGGGAAGGGCGCTGCGTTGCAGCGCGGCATCCGCGAGGCCACGGGAGAATTCGTCCTCATCCAGGACGCCGACTTGGAATACGATCCCTGCGATTATCCGTTGCTTCTGGACCCGCTCATCCAAAACAAAGCCGATGTAGTTTACGGCTCACGCTTCCTGGGCGCCGCGCCACATCGCGTTCTTTATTTCTGGCATTCGGTAGGCAACAAGCTGCTGACTTTAATTTCCAATTGCCTGACCAACATTAACCTCACGGACATGGAGACCTGCTACAAAGCATTCCGCCGCGATGTCATCCAGTCCATTCCATTGGAAGAGCACCGCTTCGGTTTTGAGCCGGAGATCACGGTGAAGGTCGCCAAGCGCCATTTGCGGATATACGAAGTCGGTATCAGCTATTGGGGACGCACTTACGAAGAGGGAAAAAAAATCGGCTGGAAAGATGGCGTGCGTGCATTGTGGGTGATGCTGAAGTATGCCATCAAGGAGCCGGTTTCAATGCCGCACTCTTACATAGAACCAGAAAAAGATCACGCGATGCAGGATTCAGTCAGCCTTAGAAACTGATCGACTGTACAACGTTGTTCCTACTTTGCAGAAATTGTCCGATGAGCGGTAATCTGGCTGGGCCGGCAGGAGATATGAAATGCGACGGACAGCTGGAATTACGTTTCTCATTCTGATAATCGGAGCTTTTGGGACAGCCTGTATCTAATGGCGAGGCTTCCGCGCTTCTTCAACTCCTGGCGCGCTTGAGACAAAACTTGCACGATCCGTCCGCAACTTTGCCATTTCGCATGCGGAGAGTGAAAAAGTAAATCCCATTGCTGGTGACCCTGTTGCGTTGCAGCAAGGCCGCGATGCCTTTCTCAGCCGCTGCGCGACTTGCCACGGTATAGATGGTCGCGGAGCTACACCGATTGGAGCAAACGAATATCCTCGGGTTCCCGACCTGCATTCCCCACAAACGCAGAAGCTGACTGACGGCGACATTCACTACATCATCGAAAACGGTGTACAGCTCACGGGAATGCCGGCGATGCACTCACAGTCTTCGTCGGAGAGTTGGGAAATCGTCACGTTTATCCGCAGCCTTCGCTCGGCAATGCCGCAAGAAGCAGCGGCACAGGAGCAGGTTGCCGACACCGCGCACTACGTCGGCTCATCGGCTTGTGAGAAATGTCACGCAGATATTTTTCAACGCTGGAAGAAAACGCCTATGGCGAACATCGTGCGTGATCCGAAAGTGCATCCTGAGGCGATCATTCCTGATCTCAGGACGAACAACATCACCAAGTTTACGGTCGATCAAATCGCATTCGTCTATGGCAGCAAATGGAAGCAGCGCTACTTCACCAAGGTAGGAGACGATTACTATCCGCTTCCCGCGCAGTGGGACATCGGCAACAAAAAATGGCTCAAGTATCATGTGCCGGATAAGGGCGCGGACTGGTGGGCACCGTACTATCCGTCGGACAATACGCAACGTCCAACCGGGCCGACCTGTGATGGTTGCCATTCCGTGGACTACAACATTCATACTAAGCAGGTCGCGGAATGGAATGTGGGATGCGAACGTTGCCACGGTCCGGGCAGTGAACATGTGGCCCATCCAATGCGCAACAATATCCTGAATCCAGCCGAGATGGATGACTTTGCCTCGGATGACTCATGCATTCAGTGCCATTCGCAGGGACGGCCTCGGGCAGGCCTCATCGACGGCAAAGCCTACGATTGGCCGGCCGGCTATCACGTAGGTTTACGCCTTGCCGATTTCTGGAAGCTCGAGGACAACACGCTGGGACAGACAGATTTCCTGTTTTTTCCTGACGGCACAGCACACAAAAACCGCATGCAAGGAAATGATTTTGTGCAAAGCGTGATGTACAGGCACGGAGTGACCTGCGCCTCATGCCACGATGTTCACGGTACCGACAATTACGCGCAGCTACGAAAACCGCCCGAGAAAATTTGTCTCGACTGCCATAGCCCCGGTTCGCCGAATGGCCCGCACACGGCAACGCTTGAGGAGCATACGCACCACAAAGATGGCAGCCTTGGAAGCCAGTGCGTAGCTTGCCACATGCCGAAGATCGAAACACAGGGTGTGCCGAGTTCGTTTGTCAGCGCTCACACCTTCCGTTTTATTACCCCTGCGATGACTGACAAGTACAAGATTCCAAACCCTTGCACTTCGTGTCATACCGACAAGTCCACGGAATGGGCAAGCAAAGAGTTGCTGAACTGGAAAACAGCTTCCCCGTGGCGCGTTGGGGAATGAGTGGAAACTTTTGGGTGGCTCTTTATTCCAGATACTCTTAATTACCGCTGATCGTACCTAATCTTCACACCGCGCTTTTCCATCTCTCTCATAAAAATTTCGGCGGGCACGTCCAGTTCCTGATATATGCCGCCGCGTTTCGCAATCTGCCCGGAGCAGATCATCTGCAAAACCACCGACGCGGGCCAGGCCGTCGTGCGCATCATCGAAGTCATTCGCGTACGCGGATCGAAATGGTCTTCGACCGTAAAGCTCGCTACTTTGCCGTTCTGGTGTGCTTCGATTCGCATGATAGTGACGTCCGGCTCGCTCCCGGACATTTTGTCGAGAAACAATTGCGCAGTGAGCGCTCGCGGAGAAATTTCCGTTTTGCAGATGCGCATTTTCTTGCTGGAGAAGAAACCGAAATCGTAAAGTCCGCGAATTACCCGGAAGTGCTCTGGATAGCGCAACGTTTTTTCAAAGCATTCCCCGACTTTCCCCTGAAAATTTTCTGGCAGCGTGGAGGTCCCTCCAGAAGTGTGGAAGGCGACGAGCGGTGCAAAGCCGTCCATATGAAAATCTTCAACTTCGGTGAGCGGCTCGATCTCGCGAATCGCCCCATTTCTCAAAACTTTCGCGGGTTCCACGAACTCATTGATAAGACCTTCCACGCTGAAAACCATCTGGTAGAAAAACGGCGGCTTAGGATTTTTGGGCAAGCCGCCAACGTAAATTTTCAGGGCTTCGGCGCGTCCACCGACGCGGCGCAGCAGCTCGCCGGCCAGAATGGACGCCATCCCCGGAGAAAGACCGCAATCGGGAGCAATGGCCAGCCCCTTCTTCGCGGCTTTCCGCGCCAGCGCATACTCTTTGCGAACCACGGCATTGTTCCCGCCCAGGTCGGCGAAGTGGCAGCCCGCATCGAGCGCCGCCTGGCAAAGCCCTAAATTAAGAAAGTAAGGCACACCGGAAAGGATGCCGTCGTGACCGCGCATAAGCGTGGACGCCTGCTTCAGCTTACTCGCATCCAGTCGCGCCGCCCGTGCTTTACGTCCGCCAGTCAATTGATTGATTTTCCTGACCGCTCTTTTCACCCGCTTGTCATCAACGTCGGCAAGCGTCACGCTCTTCACCTGCGGCGAGCGCGCCATATCAAAGGCCGCCGCTGAACCCATCATCCCCGAGCCAATTACCAGCAGTTTCATGGCGCGTATCCTTTCGTTGCTGTTCTTTCGCTCCAACCATGGTACCCACTGCGGTCATGTCACGCATTTCAAACCATGTCATCCCGAAGCGCAGCGAGGGACCTTACGACGGTTTGCAGTGTTGGGGCTGTTTCGAGGAACGTTGCTACTCTCTTGTGCTGCAGTGCCGTTTTGCATCGGTCGTAAGGTCCCTCCGCTTACGCTGCGCTCCAGCGTTCGGGATGACATGCTTTTTAGGTAGATGGCGATATGGACGAACCATCGTAGGAGTTCCGGCTACGTCTCTCGCACTTGCTCTCGCGCTACCGTTCAACTACTCTGGCACATCGTTCAGGAGATCCCGTGAAACTTACGCCCGCGCTTACCATTTTTCTTTCCTGCATAGTTTTTTCTTGCACAGTCTCATCCGCTTTGTACGCTCAGTCCGCGCCCGCGCAACAGGATTCCGCAACCTTTGATGCCGATGGCACGGCGCACATCATCCGAGTTGTACCCATGCCGCAGACCGTCAGTCCCGAGGCGCAAAAATGGCTGGCGTCTCTTACGCAAAACCAGCATGGGCAGCAAACTCTTGCCGAAAGGCGAGCTGGCACTGACGCGTGGCGAGCGCGCCAGTCCGCCGTGGCGAAAAAGCTTTTTCCCGTCAACATTGAACAGAAAACAATTGCCGGCGTTCCTACCGACATCATCACGCCGCTTTCCATGCCGGAAGCAAATCGCGATCTTGTGCTCATCAACCTGCATGGCGGCGGATTTAATTCTGATTCAGGATCACAGATCGAGGGCGATCCAATTGCGAACCTGGCCAAGATAAAAGTTGTTGGCGTCTATTACCGCCTTGCCCCGGAAAATCCTTTTCCTGCCGCGGTGGACGACGTAATCGCTGTTTATAAGGAACTGCTTAAAACGCATAAGCCGCACAACATTGGAATTTATGGAACTTCCGCGGGAGCTACTCTTACCGGAGAAGTTGCCGTCCAGCTAAAGCAGTCGGGCCTGCCGTTGCCGGGCGCGCTCGGCATCTTTTCCACGCACTCCGACTACAGCCGTCCCGGCGATTCCTATCAATTGTTCACGCTCAGCGGTTTTCCCGGCATGCTTGCGCCCCGATATGTGGATGGCCCTTCGCCCGACGAAATGTATGTTGGCCATTCGGATCGGAGGAATCCGGTACTCTCCCCGATTTTTGCCGACCTGCATGGTATGCCGCCCAGCTTGTTGGTCACCGGAACGCGCGATCTGCTGTTGAGCGACACCGCGCACCTCCACCGCGCCTTACTTGCCGCCGGGGATGACGCGCAGCTGGTGGTCTTTGAGGCCATGCCGCACGCCTTTTGGTATAACTTCCAGCTTCCTGAAACAAAAGAAGCTCTGGGTTTGATGGCCAAATTCTTTGATGAAAAGCTCGGCCGCTGAAATATCTGAGTCGCCGGCCCATGGTTTGTTTTTTCCCTAATCGCAGCGTATATTAACAATGAACCTGTTGTGGAGTACCAAGATTTGGCGGAACACACCGGTGGGCGCAAGCCCACTTTTTAGTTGCTCCGAACTTTACCCGCTGCGGCAGCGGCCAAGTTGCTGGCTTTATGGGATTTGAACTCGAGCGGGTGCGTGAAATTGTAGAGCGGGTGGCGGCTTCCAGCGGTCTGGAAGTGGTGGAATTAGAGCTGCGCGGTATGGGCAAAGCCCAGATGCTGCGCATCTTTATTGATAAGCCGCAGGGGGTCACGCACGAAGACTGCGCAGGCCTGAGCCGCGAAGTGGGAACCATCCTTGAAGTGGAGGATGCGGCGCCGCCGGGGTCGTATGTTCTGGAGGTTTCGTCTCCGGGGCTGGACCGGAAACTGGTGCGTCCGGCGGATTATGAGCGTTTTACTGGAAGCCGGATTAAGTTGGCGATGCGCCAGCCGGTGAACGGAAACCGTTTTCTGGAAGGCCGGCTGGAGAGTTTCCACGACGGCAAATTGGTTCTGGAACTGGGCGGCGCGCGAAAGAAATCCCGCGCGGCGCAGGAAGAATCCAAGAAGCTCGAAATCAGTCTGGCGGAAGTGGAAAAGGCGAATCTGGTTCCAGAGTTTTAAGCGCCAGAATTTTTGAGCCGCGGAATTTTGAGTTTCATCAGACCTGCAATTTATAACGGAATATTTTTATGGCAAGTGAGCTCTATAACACGATTGATGCATTGAGCCGCGAAAAGGGAATTGACCCCAAGATCGTCGTCGGCGCTGTGGAAGACGCGATCGTTGTCGCCACCCGGAAGTATTACAAGACGCAGGAAAACCTGCGCGCGGAGTTGGACAAAGAAACGGGAAAAATCCGCGCGTTCGCCGTGCGGACGGTGGTAGAAACGCCGGAGCAGGTGGAAGATCCGCTGCAGCAGATCACTCTGGAAGACGCGCGCAAGCTGAATGCCAGCGCGGAAATTGGCGGCGAGTTGCAGATTCCCAAGGAGACTGAGGGAATTCTGGGCCGCATCGCGGCGCAACTGGCGAAGCAGGTGATTTTCCAGAAAGTTCGCGAAGCGGAGCGCGATACGGTTTACAACGAGTACATTGGCCGGGTCGGCGAAGTTGTAAACGCGATGGTGAAGCGCGTTGAAGGGCCGGATGTAATTTTCGACATCGGCAAGGCCGAAGCGCGCATGCCGCGCAAGGAGCAGTCGCGATTGGAATCATTCGCTGTCGGCGAGCGTGTGCGCGCAGTGATCGCGCGAGTAGAACGCGCGTCAAAAGGGCCGGGCGTGGTGGTCTCACGCGCCGTGCCGGAGCTTGTGTCGAACCTGTTTCAAACGGAAGTCCCGGAAATTTACGATGGAACGGTTGTGATTCGCGCCATCGCAAGGGAAGCCGGCGAGCGAACGAAAATCGCCGTCATGTCCAAGGACAAAGACGTGGATCCTGTTGGCGCATGCGTGGGAATGAAAGGCATGCGCGTGCAGTCCATCATCCGCGAACTGCGCGGAGAGAAAATTGACATCATTGAATATCACGAAGACCCGGTGACCTTCGCGGAAAAGGCGCTGCAACCGGCCAAAGTCAGCAAAGTAAGTGTGGTGGATGCCGCCGACAAGCATTTGGAAGTAGTCGTGGACGACACGCAACTTTCGCTCGCGATCGGCAAAAAAGGCCAGAACGTGCGGCTGGCGGCCAAGTTGCTGGGCTGGAAGATTGACATTAAAAGCGAGGAAGAAAAGCGCCAGGAAGTGGAGCAGCAGATGTCGCAGATGATCGTGCCGACATCCACTCCGCTTGAGAATGTTCCCGACCTGGGCGAAGGCATAGTAGAGAAGCTCGGAGCCGCGGGCATTACCACGGTGGAAGCCCTGGCCGATATGACTCCGGAACAATTGGAGGACATTGACGGCATCGGGCCGAAGACGGTGGAAAAAATCAGCCTGGCGGT
>JANWKU010000055.1 GCA_025451215.1 Terriglobales bacterium | reverse complement strand
GCCACCCGAGAACTGCACCGACATCTGGCGGCGCGGCTTAATGGTGATGGCGTTGTCGAGCATCGTCTTGATTTCTTCCCACGTCAGCTCGTGCACAAAGCCGACTTGGTTCGCGTCCATAAAGCAGGGATCGCACATCATGTTGCATCGGTTGGTCAAGTCAATGGTGAGCACCGAGCCGCGGCCGTACTTCACCGTGGACGTGCCATGGTTGTGCAGCTTCTCGTCGTTGTGCGCCTTGATGTCGCGCCCGGGGAACACTTCTTCCAGGTGCTGCGAAAACTCCGTATCAATGGACATCACATCTTCAAAGCGCCCGTGCTTCGGGCACTCTTTCACCATCAAAATCTTTCCATCGCGCTCAATAATGGTGGCCTTAATTTCGCCGACCTTTTCATTGAGCAACACTTCATGCGGCAGCTGGCCATCCAAAATCTGCTGGCGGATTTCAGGCACGCACTTGGGACAAAGCGAGTCCGTCGAGCGCGGCCAGCCAAGCGGCGGCTTCGACTTCTCATAGGACTTAAGCAGCGGCTTGTCCGACCACTTCGGTGTGGGAGAAGGATTCGGCTTGATTCGGTTGAGGCGATCAAAAACAACCCACGCGCCCCGGGCTCCAAGTGTCGCTACTTTCTCCACATACTTTACTGGCTTGTGCATTTCCTCTCGCTTTCTGAAGCCGTCAGCTATCCGCCGCCAGCCCACAGCTAAATCTTGATGTTTACCGCTCTACGTCCACATCACGATGTCCACAGTTGAAGGCCTTGTCGCCGCGTCCGCCCGATTTTGGCAGAACGTACGAGAACCTGGGCCCTACGCACTAGGTGGATGACTGCACCTCTATCCTATTGGAGCGTAAAGGAATCCCAATGTGGAACCCAATGAAAGGGGAAAATCAGGGGTTTA
Organism: Terriglobales bacterium; assembly: GCA_025451215.1. GTDB lineage: Bacteria > Acidobacteriota > Terriglobia > Terriglobales > Acidobacteriaceae > JAICKN01. The sequence continues at coordinate 20,720 of JANWKU010000055.1, read as the reverse complement.
GCGGTCAAATAGGGCAGTGGGCGGGGTTAAGTTGTTGAAAAGATTGGAAGTGCTAGTGCCAAGGTCACGAAGGCTTTTTTCTCGCGTCAATTCGGAATGTGCTCCTTTATTCGAATCAAAGAGCTTTTGATTTGCTCGTCGGTGCTTCCTTTCTCCATATGCGAAAGTCTGTCTTTAAAGTCTTGCAACGATGCTTCCTTACAATTTTGAATCACCATTGGGCATTTCAATATAAGTTTTTCAAGCCAGTCAATTTCCGTTTTGTTCGATCTATCTAGAATTTTGGAAAAACCTTCGCGGACTAGCTTGTCGGCCTCTTCAGCCATTGTGCTGCAGTCCGTTATCAAATCATTGAAAAAATCCAGAAACGTGGCTGTATTTGATCTTGACTCGATCAGATCATCGCGGAGACGCCGCTTGAAGGTCTCTCGTTGTGATGCTTTTAGTGTCTGAAAGAGTCTTTTACAGTCTTCTGCAGAAACGCTACTAGGAGTATTGCCCGCAAGCGAGTCATCGACGAGATGGTTAAGCGCATCACTGAGTGGATGACCTAAATCTAAAGTTACGCCCAGATCTTGGAGTCGGAATGTCAGGAAAATCAAGTCGGATTTATTTCTTATGGATTCCAGCCATTGATCTTTTGAAGTTCTTTTTATCCCGGACGAAAGGTACGTGATTAGGAGTGGATCCGCGCTGTGCTTCAAAATATCCAGATAAAGAGGTATATCTTGGATTGAGAAGTCCGAATCTGCTAACTGGCTAAGGAGTTGGGCATTTGTGATGGAAGACTTCAGCAATCCATTCCATTCTTCGTCCGATAAGGACGCTTTAAGGATTGCATAATGCTTGATTGTTGTTGAAGGCGAAAATAACTGAAATGCTTCAGGTCGCATGCTTAGATTTTTGTATATTTCGGTCAACAGACCATGGGGCAAGCTAGCCTCTAGCCATTTGGCCACCAATTCATTTGATAATTGCAAATCGACAATCTGTGAAGTGAGTGTATTTAAGATATCCTGTCGGCCAGATCCACTCGCAATTGGTCGATATATATTTTTTCCTTGGTTAGAGATATTAGGATTCGACGACGTTGCTTCCGAATCATAGAGAAGTATTACGAGTAAACATGATGTGAAGGTCTCTAGATTGTTTTCCTGATGCGCTTGGTAAAGGTGATGAAATATCCAGCCAGTTCTAGCAATCGAACGCAGTGCTTCTCTGCCCTCTTCTTGTCCGACGCGGAAGAGAGCGCGAATATCTGCACCCACTTCGGCCCGGGAACAGTTTCCTTGTTCTAATCGAGCTCTCACCTCGCTTGCTAGTGACCCCCAATTCCAAGAAATCCCAGTTTCTGCCATTACCGTGCAAGCTCTTTCGTGAGCCACATCGAAAGAGCCTTGTCTTACACTGTCAAGTAGCGCATTCATTACGTCAGCTTTATCGCATGGAGGTTTTAGATAGGCGGCTATATTTGATCGATCTTGAAGAAGTCCCATAGCGTTCATTAGATTGACGTATTCATGGCCACTTTCACCGAGTCGAAAAGAACCTGAAACGATATTTTTGTGGTTGGCCGCCAATGCAGCGTCTACTATTTCGGAGACACTCTCAGCCCAGCTTTGCATTTCGGTATCGGTTGGTTGAGGTTTATTGGCCTCTAAAGGGGAATTACTTCTCAGTAGGATTGTTTTTGCAAAACTTGAATCGCCCCTACGAATAAGTGCTCCAAGTCCCCGACCAGCCAGGCGGTCGAGTCCAACCCAGCGTTGCACTTGTCCTGCGCCCAGAATCAAACGCTTCCATACTTCCTCCCAGGATGAAGTATCGGGAATGCCTGCTTCGTCACATGCATATGAGGCCTTTGCTAGCACTATTGGTTCGCTCTTCAACCACTGTGGAAACCTTTGATCGAGTGTCCGCACAACAATAAGATCAATCCCGGGCTTGTTGACGAGTTCCGACAGCATTTTCGAATCGCCCGTCGTTAGCGATCTTTCGACCTTAGGTCCAAAAAGAACCTGAGATGCTTTTTCTTTAGGAACGCCGTAGAACAATACCGCGAGATCTTCTTGCCAGTCGTTATGAAGAAATGGCTGCAACTTGGTGAGCAGGTGTTCTGGAAACGGACTATTGAGATTCCACTCAGAATTTTTGGACAATCCCGCATACAAGGCAGCTATTGGAAGTGAAACAGTTTCTGGGCAAGTCCTCATCGCCGATCCGATCTGATTGATGAATACTTTTAACTCCCGCGGTGTCGGAGTGCCAGAATCCGGTTGAAGTATTTCAAAGACACGCGAGACTTCATAAAAATCATTGTCGGTGTGCGTGGGGAACGCAATTTTTAACTGGGACAACATGAAAGATCGCCAATCAGATAAAACTGGAGCGGGTACCAAGAACCTAATCTGAAATGTTTTTTCTAAAAATATCTGACCTTTTAAATCGCTGTTTTTAGCGTTGTTTCGCTCGGTCGACCACAATTTGCTCACGCCATCGGGATCAAAAGGCACCAAGGCCCAGAATCTGTTGGACCAATCGAATTGTATTTTGGGTGACAAATCTACGAACAAATGGATGACAGACCAGATCTTGATAGCATCAACAACTTCGATTCGGTCCGAGGTTGTCGATAACTAGCAAGAGCTTTCTATTCGAAATCAGGGCATCGTTGAGTAATTCTTCGAAAACTTTCTGAAATTCGACTGAGGTTGGATCAGGAGTTTCAAAAGTCTCCGTTTCTGTTTTTTCGGTCTGTTTATCGGCCAAAAGTGAGAAAAATTTGTACCAGTTCTTGCGAGTTATATCTTCCTTTTTCCAGATTCCGTATATGAGTCTGATCGGTAAAACTAAAATCGGCAAAAAATAAAGAATAAAGCCGAAATAAAGTGCAGTTCGGTGATGGTAGAACTTGTCATGATCGTCGGCCAAAAGCAAACCAATTGGAGCTAAATATGCCAGGAGCACAAGTATGGCTCCAATTAGCGTTATGACAGGCGAAGATTCTGTTGTAGTCGTTTTGCATTTATTTGCCAGTTTCTCAAGTTTTTTGTCCCAACGTTCTTTGTCTATCCATTTTTTCTCCTGTAAATGAGATATCAGCGTTTCTAGAAAAGCCCGTCTGAGAGGGTCGCCTTCGTGCACCCATGCGTCAAAAACAAAGATTTGCGTATCGTTTTCAGATTCCGTTCCTGCCTGCAGCTGCTTTACAACTGTGCTCTTGCCGCTACCCCAACTTCCTACCAGAGCGATGGCTTTCCCGCCTATTTCTGTGCGTACCAATTCCAAGATCGAATCAGCTATTCTTTTATGACTTCCGAAGGCGTCTTCCAGCGCTGGGCTATCATCAAGCAATTTTGTAATGCGCTTTTTTGGGTCGTTCATTTATTTTTGACTTTCACGTAAATTAGCGCGCAATCAGCGGCTTTTCGAAGGGGAGTGTATCGTAATTCGTAATGCGCCTTTGCGCAATTAATTAAATGTTGTCGCGCTACCAGCTTCGTTTTGAACGCTAACTTGGCATCCCAAACCTCCCGTCTTAAAACCTCTGAGTGCTCCATACGTGACGTAGACTCCCGACCCCATTTTCCGCGATAACTTTCATAAGACTATTTTCATCAAGAGGTTTATAGAATGTCTGTAACTATCTGGCCATCAATGTTTTACCCGCAAGCCCATCAATCCAATAGATTTGCATTTTCGCCTTCGTCTATCTCCATGATTCCAAAAGATTCCATGGATCAAATCAGGGGGAGGGGGTAATCCCATGTTCTACAGCCCGAATATTCCCCGCTGCCAATACATCAAAGTCAACGGCACGCAGTGCGGATCGCCGGCCATGCGCCGCAACCGTTTCTGCTTCTTTCACAAGCGATGGCACGAGCAGCGCGTCATTCTCGGCGCACCCGGCTCAACGCCCCGCAAGGGACGCTCCAAGCCCGCGCTCGATCTTCCCGTCCTCGAAGACGCCAACGCCGTTCAAGTCGCCCTCATGCAGGTCATGCGCCTACTGCTCTCCGGACAAATCGAGCACAAAACCGCCAGCCTGCTCCTCTATGGATTGCAGGCCGCCTCGTCCAACCTCCGCCAGGTCACCTTCGATCCAGTGATCAAAGAAAAAGTCGTCATCGATCCCCGCTCCGTGGACGAAACTCCGCTAGGCGAAAATCCCTGGAACAGGGAAGACTGGCTGGACCCCGACGATCCGTACCAGGACGCAATGAACGATGGCTCACTTCTACGCACTGCAATCCAAAGCATTGGCGCACGAATGACTGCGCTGAAACCCAATGGCTATGTGAACGCCTCTAGTGCGCCTGCGGATGCAGGCTCGAGTGGCTCATGGCTGCGGCGGGAGCTTCAGTGGGGGAGGGCGGATGAGGCTGATCGCGGTTAAACAGGACCTTGGCGTCGTCAACGCTGGAGAGGATGAGGACGAAGACGCATCCGAAGAGGCCGATGGCGAACATGGCTTCGAGAAGATAAATGAGAATTCTGATGACGAGTTCCATAGCCGGAAGCGGTTGGGCCTCCAACCTTTATTGGAAATGAATGCGAGTAAGGATCGGCTAAGGGAGATATAAGGAGTTTGTAAAGATTGGGCGGAGTAACGGGTTAGACGGCTTGTCCGGCGCAGAAGCCGGAGGCCCAGGCCCATTGGAAGTTAAAGCCGCCGAGGTGGCCGGTGACGTCCACGCCTTCACCGATGAAAAACAGGCCGGGGACTTTTTTGCTTTCGAGCGTTTTGGCGGAGAGTTCGCTGGTGTCGAGGCCTCCGGCGGTGACTTCGGCTTTGGCATAACCTTCCGTTCCAGCGGGAGTGACGCGCCAGGCATGCGCGGTGCGTTCGAGCGCGGCGAGGTCGTGGTTGGTGAACGAAGGTGGAGCGTGGTGATCAAGCCAATGATCGGCGAAGCGCGCGGGAAGAACTTTTCGGAATTCGTTTTTCAGACTGGCAAGCGAGCGGGGAAGTTTGGGATCTTGGAATGGGGCAGTGAGTTCTTTGCCGGGAGCGATGTCGAGCGAGATGCCGGTGTGGGGTTTCCAATAAGAAGAGATTTGCAGGATGGCGGGGCCGCTGAGTCCGCGATGGGTGAAGAGCATTTTTTCGCGGAAGCTTGCAGCGGAATCTGCGTGGGGAGATTTCGAGGTCGTTGTAATGACTTCGGTGGAAAGTCCGGCGAGGGTGGCGTAGTGGGAGCTGTCGTTATTGTTCCAAAGCAACGGCACGAGCGCTGGGCGCGGCGGTTGGACGGCGAGTCCGAATTGGCGGGCGAGATCGTAGCCGAAGCTGGTGGCACCCATCTTCGGGATGGAGAGGCCGCCAGTGGCAACGACGAGTGCCGAAGCGCGAAATTCGTGGGCTTCGGAGTTATGCGTGGCGCGAATGGTGAACTCGGAAGACTTGGAGACGTCTTCGATTTTTGTATTGAGGAAGATGCGGACGTTGGCGGCGTGGCATTCGCTTTCGAGGATGGTGAGAATGTCGCGCGAAGAGCGGCCGCAGAAAAGTTGGCCCAGGGTTTTTTCGTGATAGGGAATCTTGTGCTTCTCGACCAGCGCAATGAAATCGGCAGGAGAGTAACGGGCGAGCACGGATTTGGCAAAATGAGGATTGGCGGAGAGGAAATTTTCCGGTGTGCAATGGAGGTTGGTGAAGTTGCAGCGTCCGCCGCCGGAGATCAGAATTTTTTTTCCAATGTGCTCGGCGCGCTCCAGGATGGCGACGCGGCGGCCGCGCTTTCCGGTTTCGATGGCGCACATGAGGCCGGCGGCGCCTGCGCCCAGGATGAGAACGTCGAAATTGAGGGTCATTGGAATGGAGTGCGGAGTAAAGGCCGCAACATAATCCGGCAGCTCAGTTTAGGTCAAGAAAATGCGAAAACAGATTTCATGGCGCTGGTCGAGTATAAGGGACGGGAATGAGCCATGAGCCGGTGCATGTATCGCGCGAGGATGAAAATAGAAGTGGTGGCGATTAAGAAAGGAATCTGGCGCGGAGGTGGGTCCGCGCCACGCGAATCAAATTAGTTCTGCCATGTGGCAGTGGCCTTTTTGGTGGACTCGTGTTCTTTGCGGATGGCCCGGGCAATATCGCCCAAAGGGATTTCATGAGATTCGGGCGCGACTTCCCACAGCGGGCGCTCGCCTTGGGCGTAGGTATAGCCTGAAGAATCGAGCAGGTTTTGCGGATGTCCCATCTCTTTGAAGTCCGCTTTCGCAGGGTGGCTGGCAAATGTGTACTCGGTGATCTGACTGCTCAAAGAGGACGTTCCAACCTGTCCGAAGGCGCTGGTGGCGAACAAAAATCAGGCGGCAAAAAGTAACTTTTTCATGGGCCTCCAATAAAGCCTGAGAGAATCGTTCCACGTTCACGTTGGCAAACGAGGATGGAAGCCCATCCTGGGTGCTTGACGGCTTCGCTATGGTATTAAGCAAGCCCGCTGCCAAACGCTATTGAATTGAGAATTAGGCTTTTGTGTGGGATGACGAGGAGTGGGGGCGCAATTGTTTGCACAATTTGGCCGAAGGGGAAAGAAGCGGGCGGTCAGGCCGGGTTTGTGGCTGCGACCGCCCTCAGCACTAGGCAAAGTGATCAGGAAGAACACCCCAATCAGAAGCCGAGAGTCTCATCCGCAGAGGGGCCGTAGGTTGCAGGCACGGGCTTTTCGTTCAAGCGGAGATACACGCCGAGCTGGGCGCGGTGGTGCACCAGATGATTGAGATACATCTGCCGGTAAGCGAGAAAGCGTTGTCCCGCAAAAATCTGCTTGCCGTTGGCCAAAAGCTTCCAATTTTCCGTCCAGGCTGAATCGGGGACGGCGGCGAGCGCGGCGCGGGCCTTGGCCGAGCCTTCATCGAATACCTTGACAAGCTGGGTGGCGGATTCAAACGGCAGGGGCTTGTAGTCGCCCGTCGCAAAATCAAATTGTGGCGTGGTCAAGATAGACAGTCCGAAACTGGCGAGTTGGGCGACGTGAGGCGCAAGCTTTCCCAGTGGCATAGATTTGGGGTGGGGCGCGAAGTCCTTCTTGTCGGAGGGAACTCGTTCCAATGCGATACGAGTTTTTCGCATCTCTTCATCAAATTCGGGGAGCAGCAGTTCGCTGATGGCCATTTTATTCTCCAAAGAAAATTGTAGACGTTCGGGTTAGATGAATGATCCTAAAACGCGATGCAGTTTTTCTGGAGTTCCACACACGGTGCTTAAATCTGGCGGAACATTGGTAAGAGCGCCGGTGGTCTGGTTAATGGAGTAGGCGACGACCTGACTGGTAGCGAAAGTCTGGGCGCTAAACTTTTCCACGTTCAAACGATTTATGATGAAGACAGACTTTAAAGAGTATTGGGAGGAATGATGCCACAAATTCTTGCTCCGGGAACCAAGGCCCCGGATTTCACGTTGGCGGTGACGGCGGACCAAAAATTGTCTCTCAGTGAGTTGCGCGGGCAGCCGGTCGTCTTGGCTTTTTATCCGGCGGATTGGAGTCCAGTGTGTGGAGACCAGATGGCGTTCTACAACGAGATTCTGCCGGAATTTCAGAAACATAAAGCAGAGCTGATGGGCATTTCAGTGGACGGAGTGTGGTGCCATGCGGCCTTTGCCGAAGCTCGGCATTTGCATTTTCCGCTGCTGGCGGATTTTGAACCGAAGGGCGCGGTCGCCAGGAAATATGGCGTGTATCGGGAGAATGACGGCATCTGTGAGCGCGCGTTGTTCGTGATTGATAAGAATGGCACGATTGCCTGGAGCTATTGCTCGCCGATCGCGGTGAATCCTGGGGCAGATGGGATTTTACAGGCGCTGGAAGCGTTGCCGAAGTAGAGGCATTGCTGCTAAGCGGCAAAATACTCGCGCGTGAGAATACGTAGAGCACTGTAAGGAAAGGGCAAAATGTCAGAGTTAAAAATTCCGGTAGGCGCGGGCGACCATATTCAGGGCGATCCGCAAGCTGCAATTACGCTGGTGGAGTATGGCGATTACGAGTGTCCGCATTGCGGGGCGGCGTATCCGATTGTGAAGCGCGTGCAAAGGCATTTTGGCAAGCGTATGCGTTTCGTGTTCCGGAATTTTCCGCTGGTGCAGGCGCATCCGAATGCACAAAGCGCGGCGGAAGCGGCGGAGTTCGCCGCGACGCAAGGCAAATTTTGGGAGATGCATGATGGCATCTACGAAAACCAGCGAGAGTTGAGCATGGATTTTTTGCTGCGGCTTGGAGAAAAGCTAGGGTTGGATGGACGAGCGCTTGCGAAAGCGTTGAAGAACGAAGAATTTGCAGAAAAAGTACGGGCCGACTTTCTTGGTGGAGTGCGCAGCGGGGTGAATGGCACGCCGACGTTCTTTATTAATAATCACCGGCATGATGGGCCGTTTGACTATGGGGATTTGGTGGAGAGTATTGAGCGGGTGGGTGGATAAAGCCGCCGGAAATTAAGAGCAAAGAAGCTTTCGGTTCGCACTACTTCTAAATATCCCTTGGACATTTTTCGTTGCCCGAATCCTCGCCAGTGGTTATGATGCGGGCCATCTAGGTATTTCTGTCGTATGCTTCGCTGACATAAATTATCGCGTTGGGAGGATTGGAATGGATAGTTCGCAGGTGCTTGGTCTTTTTGTGTATGGGATTGTCGGAATATTTGTGTTTGGCACTATCCTGAGCGGATTTTTCCAAGTGCGGACGGCGGAGGCGGTCATAGTGCAGCGGATGGGAAAGTTTTTGCGCGTGGCGACTGCCGGAATCAACTTCAAGCTGCCGTGGCTAGACCAGATTGCGGCGCGCATTGATTTGCGGGTGCAGCAACTGTCGCTCGATGTGGAGACCAAAACCAAAGACAATGTATTCGTGAAGATTCCGGTGTCGGTGCAATATCACGTGTTGCCGGACCGCGTGTACGAGGCGTTTTACAAGCTTGCCAGCCCTAACCAGCAGATTTCCTCGTATGTGTTCAATATGATTTTGGGACACGTGCCCAAGATGAACCTTGACGACGCCTTCCTGCAGCAGGCTGACATTGCCGTTGCCATCAAGGATGGGTTGAGCGATGTGATGAAGACCTACGGGTACGCTATTGACCAGGCACTGGTGACCGACATTCAACCTGATGAGAAGGTGAAGGCGGCAATGAATGAGATCAACGCGGCGCAGCGGGAGCAGGTGGCGGCGAGCGCGCGCGGCGAGACGGAGAAGATACTGAAGGTGAAGCAGGCGGAGGCCGAAGCACTGAGCAAGGCGCTGCAAGGCGAGGGAATCGCCAATCAGCGGAAGGCGATTATCGAAGGGCTGAAAGTGTCGGTGGAGTCGTTTTCCGCGGCAGTGGAAGGAACCACGCCGAAGGATGTGATGATGTTGGTGCTGGTGACGCAGTATCTGGACACGATGAAAGATATTGGAGCGCAGGACAAGAGTAATACGATTTTTGTGTCGCACTCGCCGGGGGCGCTCGGAGAACTATTCCAGCAGATGCAGGACGCGATCATGATTGGGCAGAAGGGAGCGGCGGCTTCGGCAGCAACCGGACATTAATGCCTAAATGCTGCTTTAGTGAGCTATGACTCCACAGTTCGAGACGGATCGTTTGCTGCTGCGGCCGCTTCAACTCTCAGACGCTCCAGCAACACAACGGCTTTTTCCCCGTTGGGAGATCGTGAAGTATCTGGCGCGGCGCGTTCCATGGCCCTATCCCGAGAATGGTGCGCTGACGTATTACCGCGATGTCGCGCTTCCCGCGGTCGCGCGCAGTGAGGAATGGCACTGGGGCATTCATTTGAAAGATGGTCCGGAGCACTTGATTGGCGCGATCAGCCTGATGAAGACCGAGAACGACAATCGCGGCTTCTGGCTCGGACTTCCATGGCACGGACGTGGCATTGTTCCTGAAGCCAGTGTGCCAATCAACGACTATTGGTTTGATGTCTTGAACTTTGCAGTGTTGCGAACTTCGAAAGCCATTGCCAATCAGGCCTCGCGCCGAATTTCAGAAAAGAACGGCATGCGCGTCATTGCGACCGAAGAGCGCGAATACGTTTCCGGCAAGCTGGCGGCGGAGACGTGGGAGATTACTGCGGAGCAGTGGCGCAGGCTACGAAAGAAGTAATGGCGTTCGCACAATTCACAACCTTCGTTTATTCACTGTCCAAGCAATAACGCCCGTGCGCTTCCTAGAGTGAGTGAACTCTTTGTAATCGCCAAATGAGATACGGCAGCGCTGTGAGCGAGAAAAGCACCAGTGCATTAAGCAGGCCGCCGGGAATACCATGAACGGAAGCTCCCAACGCGAAGTCCATGCGGATATGTCCCAGTCCGCCTGGGACGGAGATGCGACTCGCCTGAATCTGCGCCGTGCCGCCGATTAACGCAATCAGGACCAAACCGAAAGGGAGCCAAATTGTTTTTAGTCTCTGACGGGCGGCAATGAGCCCGATTCCCCAACCGACAAGAATCGGCGCACAGAAATAGATCATCTTGCCGGCTTGGAAATACAAATTCGCAAACCCATGGATTCGCATGTTGCCGAAAGGCGTATCGGCTCCTGGCAGAAACATCATCCAGCCAGACCACAAAATGATTATGGCAATCAGGTAGGACCCTGCCAAAAGAAAGAGCGGAGTGAGACTAAACATCGCCCACGGCGCCCGGACGCTCCAAGATTGAAAGTGGCGCTGCCCTGGCATGGCATTGGCGAGATCATCGATCCCACCGAGCCGGGTGAGCGCCGCGGATTCTGCATCGGTCCGGCTGCGCCCCGCGCGTTCCTCTTCCACTTTCAGGTCTGCCAGATGATCGGCAAGTTCGTTGAGATAGCGTCGCGTGTGTCGCGGTGCGACGCCAGCCCGCAGCAGCCGTTCACGGAGTTCATGGAATGGTCTGGACATATTGAGCTCCCTACAACATCGTTTGGATTGCGGTCGCTAAATTGGTCCACGTCTTCGACAGGTCAGCCAATCGACGCCTTCCGGCTGGCGTTATGGAGTAATAAATACGGCTACGGCTGTTGACGGTCCTGCGCCGCGACTTTAGCGCGCCATCGCCTTCCAATCCGTGCAGCACCGGGTAGACAACGCCTTCGCCGGCTGCGATCACGGCATCGGTGCGGTCACGGATCGCCTGGACGATCTCATAGCCATACATCTCTTCCTGCTGGAGTAGCCTGAGGATCAGGAGTTCTGGAACTCCATTCATAAAATTCGGATTGGTTTCGCGCATTGCCATCGAGAATCTATAATACATCGAAGTTCGAGGCATTGCAAGCGCGCTATCGTAGCGGCGATTCGAGTGAGGGATGAAAAATAGTTGTCAGGAAAAGTTCGGCTGGCCGTGGACTTTTTCACGTGGAATGATTTCAATCTGGCTACTTGATAGAAACCAGTCTCTCCACCAATTCCGAATAGTCCTTTTTCTCCAGGCCGTGGACCTGCTTGTTATACTCATCCACTTTTGAGGAGTAGTTCATGGAGCAGAACTTCGGACCACACATGGAGCAGAAGGCTGCTTCCTTGTAGTAATCGTCAGGTAAAGTTTCGTCGTGCATGGAGCGCGCGGTTTCAGGATCAAGCGAAAGGGCGAACTGTTTTTCCCAGTCGAATTTGTAGCGAGCATAGCTGAGAGCGTTGTCGCGGTCCTGCGCTCCGGGACGATGGCGGGCCAGGTCGGCGGCGTGGGCCGCGATTTTGTAGGCAATGATGCCATCTTTTACGTCTTTTGCGTTGGGGAGGCCGAGATGCTCTTTTGGCGTTACGTAACAGAGCATGGCTGCGCCGTGCCATCCGATCATAGCCGCGCCGATGGCTGAGGTGATGTGGTCGTAGCCGGGAGCGATGTCTGTAACAAGAGGGCCGAGGGTATAGAACGGAGCTTCGTAGCAGAGTTCTTTTTCCTTATCCACCTGATCTTTGATTTTGTCGAGGGGCACGTGGCCGGGGCCCTCGATCATGACCTGCACGTCGTACTCCCAGGCCTTTTTGGTGAGTTCGCCCAAAGTCTTCAGTTCGGCGAATTGGGCTTCGTCACTCGCATCGGCAATGCAGCCGGGGCGAAGGCCATCACCGAGGGAGAAACTGACATCGTGCTTTGCGAAGATTTTGCAGATGTCGTCGTAGCATTCGTACAGGAAATTTTGCTTGTGATGATGGGCCATCCATTGCGCGAGGATCGCGCCGCCACGGCTGACGATTCCGGTGATGCGCTTGGAGACCATGGGCAAATACTGGATGAGAACGCCCGCATGGATCGTCATGTAGTCCACGCCCTGCTCGGCCTGCTCTTCGATCACTTCGAGCATCACGCTGGCGGTTAAATCTTCAATGCGCTTCACCCTCGAGATCGCTTCGTAAATGGGGACGGTGCCGATGGGCACTGGCGAGTGGCGCAGAATCGCTTCGCGAATCTCGTGGATATTGCCGCCGGTGGAGAGGTCCATGACGGTGTCGGCGCCGTAGTGGACCGAGGTGTGCAGCTTTTTCAGCTCTTCGGCAATGTCGGAAGTGACGGCGGAGTTGCCGATATTGGAGTTGATCTTGCACAGCGAGGCCACGCCGATGCACATGGGCTCAAGCTCGGGATGGTTGATGTTGGCGGGGATGATCATGCGTCCGCGGGCCACTTCATCGCGCACTAACTCCGGGGATAGCTTTTCCTTGTGGGCGATGAATTCCATCTCCTGTGTGGTAACGCCGCGGCGAGCATAACGCATCTGAGAGAAGTTGCCGTCGGTGTTTTCGGCTTTGCGACGGGCAATCCATTCGGCGCGCGGTTTAGGGACGCTGGAGCCATTATTTCCATTGTTATGAGTGCCGTTTGCGGGAGAAACAACCGTCTTTTCCTGAGTTTCCATGATTGAAGAGATTATACGCTGAAGAAATACGCGGCCGGAGTGGCAATTATGCTGCTGTCCGCCGTGCGGCTTGAACGTCTAATGGAAAACAGCATACACTCAACATCGCTTTTGTGAGGCCATCTAAATGCGTATCTATCGTTTCGTGCTCGCCCTGCCTGTGTTGTTTCTTTTGAGCTTTGCGCTTCACGCGCAGACTGCTTCGGGAAATCAAACCCCGTCCGGCATTGATCTGGACAGCATTGATAAGGCCGTGGATCCCTGCACGGATTTCTTCCAGTATTCCTGCGGGAGCTGGTTGAAGAAGACGGAAATTCCGCCCGACAAGTCGCGGTGGGGAAGTTTTGACGAGTTGCATGAGCGCAACATCACAGTGCTGAAAGGCATTTTGGAAAAAGCTTCCGCCGATGACGCCGGACGAAATGCCGACCAGCAGAAGATTGGGGACTATTACGAGTCCTGCATGGATGAGAAAACGGTGAACAGCGAAGGCTTGGAGCCGCTGAAACCAGAGCTGGCGCGCATTGCGGCGGCCAGTGATAAGAAGGCGTTGATGGGGGTTGCGGCGCACGATTTTATGATTGGCCCAAATCCGTTCTTAAGTTTTTATGCCAACTCTGATCTGCATAACGCGAACCAAGTAATTGCCTACATTGACCAGGGCGGGCTCACGCTACCCGACCGCGATTACTACATCAAAGACGACGCCAAGATGGTGGAGATGCGAAAGAATTTCGTGGGCTACATGACGGAAGTCTTCACGCTCACGGGGCAGACGGCCGAACAGGCAGCGGCTTCGGCCCAGACCGTTTTGCGCATTGAAACAGAGCTAGCGAAGGCGGCCATGGACCGCACATTGCGCCGTGATCCGAAGACACAGGACCACAAAATGAGCAGGGAAGAGGCGTTGAAGCTGGCGCCCAATTTTTATTTGAATGCTTATTTTGAGGAGACTGGAGCGCCGCACTTTGCGGAATTGAACGTCGCGAATCCTGATTTCTTCAAGCAAGTGAACACGGTCCTGGAAAACGAACCGCTACAGGACCTGAAGACTTACGTGACCTGGCAAATGTTGAATAGCGCCGCGCCCTGGCTTTCGCAGCCATTCGTGGATGCCGAGTTCAAAATGCACCAGAAGCTGACTGGCCAAAAAGAGATCCAGGCCCGGTGGAAGCGGTGCGTGAATTTAGTGGACAGCGGGATTGGCGAGGCGCTGGGGAAGGAATATGTGGACGTCACATTTGGGGCCGATGGCAAAGCGCGCATGCTGAAGATGGTCAATGAATTGGAAGCGGCGCTGGCCGAGGACATCCAGACTCTGCCCTGGATGACCGATGCCACGAAAAAGCAAGCGGAGATCAAGCTGAAGGCGATAAATAACAAGATCGGTTATCCGGACAAGTGGCGCGATTACAGCAATTTGACTATCCGGCGCGATAACTTGTTGGCGGATTATTTTGCGGCGGATAAATTTGAGTCGAGCCGGCAAATGGCCAAAATTGACAAGCCGCTGGATCGCAACGAGTGGCAGATGACGCCGCCGACTGTGAATGCGTATTACGATCCCTCGTACAACGAAATTGTGTTTCCGGCGGGCATTTTGCAGCCTCCGTTTTTTGATAAGAATGCCGATGAGGCAGTGAACTTCGGGGCCATTGGCATGGTCATTGGACACGAACTAACGCATGGCTTTGACGATCAGGGGCGGCAATTTGATCCGCAGGGAAATTTGCATGATTGGTGGACCCCGCAAGACGCAGCAGAATTCGAAAAGCGCACCGACTGCGAAGTTAACGAGTACGGAAACTTTGTAGCCGTGGACGATATGAAGTTGAACGGCAAACTGACCCTGGGAGAAAATACGGCGGACAACGGCGGAGAGCGGATCGCGCTGATGGCCCTGAAGAATGTGATCGCAAAGGACCCAGGCGATCGTGCGGCGCGCACGATTGACGGATACACGCCTGAGCAGCGGTTCTTCCTGGGTACGGGCAACGAGTGGTGCGAGAAGCGCCGTCCGGAGTACAGCCGGATGATGGTGACCGTGGATCCGCATTCGCCGGGAAAATTCCGGGTGAATGGCGTAATGCAGAACATGCCGGAATTTGAGAAGGCATGGGGATGCAAAGAGGGTCAGCCGATGGTGAGCGAAAACGCCTGCCGGGTCTGGTAGGCGGCCGAGTGTCTTGAGAAGCCGGGCCGAGTTGGCCCGGCTTTTATTTTGTCTGACATATTTTTTGCGGAATGCTTTGTGGAACATCTCCGCGATTATCCGGTCAGATCGCGATACGACGATAAAACGATGTTGCTTTGAAGGAATTCGCGCATTCTCTCTGTAGTGAGCATTTGCAGTTCGGTTTCCCGCGAGGCCAGCAAGCGCGTTCCCGCGGCGCGTAAATCGTCGTCGAGATATCCGGGATGGCAAACAAATTCCCAGGTGCCGGTGGGGATTGTCTTCAGAAGAAACTGAAATAATTCAGCGGTCATGCTTCCAGTTCCTACGACGCCGATGGTTCCATCGGTAGTTCGAAGGCCGGACTTTGCCACTGCTCGGCGGAATTTTCCTGACAAACTATTCAGAATGCCGACCTGCGTCCATCGCTTCCAGGAAGCGGGCTGCGCACGCAGATGCAAAATCCTGACGGGCCCAAAGGGATTTCTGACGGCGGGCACTCCACAAGCCTTGGCTGCGCGGAGGATGGGAGCCAGCACTTTGGGAAAGAGATGAACGTGCTTGTGAGTGTCGAAGTGGCTGACTTGAATGCCCGCGCTTTGCAGTTTGCGAATTTGGGCGGTTGCCTCGGCTTCAATTTCGTCTCCGGATAATTTCCCCAGCGCCGATGCCAGAGCGAAGCTGCCGAAAGCGGTGCGGAAGCGGGCGCTGTTTCCACTAAGAAGAGAAGGAACTTGGGTCGCCTCTAACACTGGGATTCCATCCACCAGAGTCACATGGCATCCGACGGCGAGGCTCGGCGTGGCTTGCGCGATCTCAATAGCTTCTGAGAATGTAGGGCCATTGGCCATCAGGGTGGCGGAAGTGACGATTCCTTTTGCATGGGCTTCGGCGATGCCCCGGTTCACGCCGGAGGTCAGGCCAAAGTCATCCGCATTCACGATCAGGCGCAACACGGCGTCAGTCTAGCAGGTTGGGAAAAGGTGTTGGCATCAGAGTAAGTGACTTGCACCAATAACTGGCATTGCACGATCTTGGAAGGCCTTTAGAATAGGAGGTTCCAAACTTATCCTATGTCCCAATTTGTCCATCTGCATCTTCATACTGACTACTCCATGCTGGACGGCGCTTGCGACGTCGAAAAGCTCTGCGAGCGCGTGGCCGAGCTTGGTATGCCCGCCGTTGCCATGACTGACCACGGCAATATTTTTGGCACGGTGCATTTCGTGAACGCCGCGCATAAAGCCGGGGTCAAGCCGATTGTCGGCTGCGAACTCTACGTCTGCAAAAAAGGCGATCACAATATTTCCCGCACGCCGCCGGAAGGCGACACCTACAACCATCTGCTGGTGCTGGCTGAGAATGAAGAAGGGTATCGTAACCTCACCAAGATCACATCGGAAGCCTCATTGCGTGGGTTCTACTACAAACCGCGCATCAGCAAAAAATTTCTTGCGGAGCATTCCAAAGGTTTGATTGGCCTTTCCGGCTGCCTCAAGGGCGAAGTCGCGGAATTTTTAACAGATGACAAATACGACGCCGCACGGCAGGTTGCCGGTACCTACACCGACATCTTTGGCAAAGGGAATTTTTTTCTGGAAATTCAGGACCAGGGGCTGGAGATGGAACACCGTATCCATCCTGGTCTGTTCAAGCTGGAAAAAGATTTGGGATTGCCGCTGGTTGCGACCAACGATAGCCACTATCTCTGCGAAGACGATGCTCACGCGCAGGATGTGATGGTGTGCATCCAAACCGGAAAATCCATTCAAGACACCAACCGGATGAAGTTTGAAGGCAAGGATTTCTACGTGAAGAGTCACGAAGAGATGCTGCGCGTCTTCAAAGATTCACCCGACGTCCTTACGCGCACGCTGGGCATTGCCGAGCGCTGCCATATGAAGTTGGAGAAGGTGAGCAATCCCTTCCCGCAATTCGATATTCCCGAAGGCTACACGATTGACAGTTACTTTGAGCACATTGCAAGGCAGGGCTTCGCGCGGCGATTGGAAGTACTGCGCGTGCACAGCGAGCAGGGGAAGCTGAAGCACAGCATTGCCGATTACGAACAGAGACTGACACGAGAGCTGGCCATCATTCAGCAGATGAAGTTTCCTGGCTATTTCCTTATTGTGTGGGACTTTATTCGCTATGCCCGTGAGCACAATATTCCTGTTGGACCGGGCCGTGGTTCGGCTGCTGGGTCGCTGGTTTCCTATGCGATGAGCATTACCGACATTGATCCGTTACAAAATGAACTTCTGTTCGAGCGCTTTCTGAATCCTGAGCGCGTCTCCATGCCGGATATTGATATTGATTTCTGCATGAATCGCCGGGGAGAGGTGATTAATTACGTCACGCAAAAATATGGACGGGAAAATGTGGCGCAGATCATCACCTTCGGCACCATGCAGGCAAAGGCGGCAATCAAAGACGTAGGCCGCGCCATGGACATGCCCTACGCCGATGTGGACCGCATCGCGAAAATGGTGCCTACTGTCCTGAATGTAACGCTCGAGCAGGCGCTTACGGATTCTCCGCAGTTGCAGCAGGCGTATGAAAATGACGCGCAAATTCGCGCGCTGCTCGATACGGCGAAAAAATTGGAAGGACTCGTTCGAAACTCGGGGGTGCACGCAGCCGGGGTGGTGATTTCGCCGCGCCCGCTCGACCAGTTGGTGCCGTTACACAAGACGAAGAACGACGAAATTGTCACCGCCTTCGACATGGTGGCCATTGAAAAACTAGGTCTGCTCAAGATGGACTTCCTGGGGCTGACCACGCTCACCATTCTTGATGACGCGCTGAAGCTTATCGCGCAGACCCGAGGGGAAAAGGTCACGCTCGAAGAGATTCCGCTGACCGACCAGGAAACCTACGAGAAGGTTTTTTACACTGGACTCACTTCCGGCGTCTTCCAGTTTGAATCGGGCGGCATGCGCGACGTGCTGCGGCGCTACAAGCCCAATACCGTTGAAGACCTGACCGCTCTTAACGCGCTCTACCGACCCGGCCCGATTCAGGGCGGGATGATTGATGACTTTATTGACCGCAAGCACGGCCGCAAAAAAATCGAGTACGAATTGCCAGAATTGAAGGAGATGCTTGAGGAGACCCTCGGCGTCATCGTGTATCAGGAACAGGTGATGCAGATCGCGAACCGGCTGGCGGGATATTCACTCGGTGAAGCCGATCTGCTGCGCCGTGCGATGGGAAAGAAGAAGCTGGAGGAGATGGCCCAGCAGCGTGATCGTTTTGTAAAAGGTGCCACCGAGCGGGGGTTCCCGGCGAAAAAAATCGTCAAGATTTTTGATCTGATGGAGCAGTTTGCGGGGTACGGATTCAACAAGTCGCACTCCGCCGCCTACGCACTTCTGGCATATCACACGGCTTATTTGAAGACGCATTATCCCGTGGAGTTCATGGCAGCATTGCTGACCTCGGTGACGGGAAGCACGGACGATGTAGTGAAGTACATCAACGAATGCCGGGAAATGGGCATTGCCGTGGAAGCGCCGGATATTAACGTTTCAGACGCGAACTTCACGCCGCACGATAAGGCCATTCGTTTTGGCTTGGCAGCGGTGAAAAATGTTGGCGGCAACGCAATTGAATCCATCGTGGCAGGGCGGAAGAAACTGGGACAGTTCCGCGGCATTTTTGAGTTCTGCGAGAACGTGGACTTGCGGCTGCTGAATAAGCGCGTTATCGAATCGCTTATTAAATCCGGCGCCATGGATTCGCTTGGCCGCCGTGCGCAGCTAATGGGCGTTCTCGATAAGGCCATGTAGCAGGCGCAAAAGGCGCAGAGGGATGCGGAGTCAGGACAGCACGGATTGTTCGGAGTTTTCGCACAGGAAGAAGCCCACACCAACCAGGAGACGCTACCGAACATTCCCGATTGGGATGAACATACCCGCTTGGCAAACGAAAAAGAAATTCTGGGATTTTTCATAAGCGGACACCCGCTTGACCGCTATCGCGACAAATTGGAAAGCCTGCGGGTGTTAAGCACGTCAGATATTACTGCGATGAAGTCTTCCACCGGTAAGGATGAGAACATCAGCGCGGCCGGGATCATCACTAACTTGCGGGTGCTTAAATCCAAGCGGGGTGATTTTTACGGGCAAGCCAGCCTGGAAGATACATCGGGCACAATTGACATGATTATTTTTCCGGAATCCTACAAGCGCCTGGGAGAAAAAACCAAGCTTGAGGTGCCGGTGCTGATCAAATGCGGCGTCCGCATTGAGGAAGGCGCGAACCCTAAAATCACCGCGAATGAAATCATTCCGCTTGAAGACGTAAAAATCCAACTGCCGCGTTCCATTCGCATTCGCATTGTGTCCAGCGATTCTAATGATGCGGTGGTGGACTCCCTGCATTCGCTTTTTGCGCGAAGTAAAGGGAACGCCAAAGTATTGTTTGACGTGGAACGCAAGGACGATTTCATGGTGGTAATGGAAGCGGAAGGCTATAATGTACTGCCAGACCGCAATTTTATCGTCAGCGTGGAAGAGCTCTGCGGACGCGGCGCTGTGCGAGTGATCGAGTAAAGTGTTGCTGCTCGACGCTGCGGGCGAATAGAGTCCACTCAAAGCAGTTTGAACCTGCAGTTCGAACAATAGACTGTATCTTCCCCATGAGCGAAGTATCTGTTAGCGTGCGCGGTACCGACTTCCTGCTCTCGATGGTGGAAGAACAGTGGGCATCAAGAAACGGCAACACAATGGAATTGGTCCCCAAAGCACAGCACGAGCTGGAAAAGATCGAGGAGCAGATCGCGACGCTCCAGGCACTGCCCGGGCAGACCGACGAAGTCCAGCGCCAAGTCGAGGAACTTAGCGGCCGCATCGAAGCGCTACGTAATGAGGTGAACGGTTTCCACGACACATGGCGGCGCATCGAATTGGCCCGGCACCCACAGCGCCCTTATACGCTCGACTATGTGGAGCGTATTTTTACCGACTGGAGTGAATTGCACGGCGACCGCGGTTTTGCCGATGATGCGGCGATTGTCGGCGGCATGGCCCGCTTCCATGGCCAAGATGTAATGCTGATCGGCCATCAGAAGGCGCGTGAGACGAAGCAGAAGATTTACCGCAACTTCGGCATGCCTAATCCTGAGGGCTATCGTAAGGCGTTGCGGTTAATGCATATCGCGGAGAAGTTCAACCGGCCAATCATCACGCTGGTTGACACTACCGGCGCGTATCCGGGGCTGGGCGCGGAAGAACGCGGCCAAGCGGAGGCCATCGCCCGCAACCTGCGCGAAATGGCCCGCCTGAAAGTTCCCATCATCACGGTGATTATTGGCGAGGGTGGCAGCGGAGGCGCGCTGGCGATTGCCATTGCGGACCGTGTGTTGATGCTTGAGAATGCGATTTATTCGGTCATCTCTCCTGAGTCCTGTGCCGCCATTATGTGGCGAGATGTGGCGAAAAAAGAGCTTGCCGCGGAGGCTTTACGCATTACCGCTCAAGACGTGATTGAACTGGGTTGCGTGGATGGCATTATTCCTGAGCCCGAAGGTGGAGCGCAAACCGATCATGAAGCCGCTGCCGCGCTGCTGGATGCGGCATTGCAGGAACATCTTGCCAGCCTGAAAAATATCCCCGTTCCGCAGTTGCTCACATCGCGTTATGAGAAGTTCCGCAACATGGCTCAGTTCTTCCAGATGCAGGATTAATTGCCGATTTCGACACTTGGCTGCTGG
>JANWKU010000054.1 GCA_025451215.1 Terriglobales bacterium | reverse complement strand
TGCAATGATCCGCGCTGGTCCATGGCGGCGGCCGCAATCACGCCCCGCTCATTCGATACTTTCTTCAGCCCGGCCAGTTTGCCAGGGGTAAGCTTCATAGATTCCTCCGAGTTAGTGCTCAATCCGCGGATTGAGCGCGTCCGCTCTGGTTTGGGTTTTATGGGACGCACCTATTGTAAATGCTTGGCGCGAAATTTAGAAACTGCATGCGGACGCGAAATCATTCGTTTACGTGGCACAGGTGGTGAGGAATGAATGTTTATGCTGCTCTTGATCGGGGACCGTGTCCTCGAGATTTTGAGAAAATTCCGGAAGATTCTGCTCCTCCATAAGCGGCAAATAAATTTTGAATGTCGTGCCGCTTCCCAGCCTGCTCTCTACAGCTATATGACCATTATTTTGCGTCACAATGCCGGAAATAGTGGAAAGTCCCAAGCCCACACCGCGTTTGTGTCCTTTGGTGGTAAAAAAAGGCTCGAAGATGTGTGAAAGATTTTCTTCGTCAATGCCCTCGCCGCTGTCGTGAACCGCAAGCATTACATACTCGCCAGGGATTACATCTTCGTGCTGGAGCGCATAATTCTCGTCCAGGCGGCCATTACTTGTTTCAATAAGGATCTCTCCACCTTGCGGCATTGCGTCCCGGGCGTTAATCACCAGGTTCATGAGTATTCGTTCGATTTCACTTTTGTCGATTCTCACCAGCCCTAGATCAGGGGCGAAACGCGTTCGCAGCTTAAGCTGTTCTCCTGCAACCAAGCCGAGCAGCTTATCTGCGTCGCTAATGACCTGGTTTAAGTCCACCGCTTGCGGCAAGATTTTCGTTTTCTGCCCGAAGTTGAGTAGTTGCTGCGTTAGAGAACCGGCACGCGCCGCAGCACGCCCAATCGCCCTCACTTGTGAATGAGATGGATTGTCTGCGGGAATACTGGCTTGCAGCAGGTGGCAATAACCGTCAATGACCATTAAAAGATTATTGAAATCGTGCGCCAGGCCGATGGCAAGTTTGCCCGCGATTTCCGTTCGTCGGGCCAGCCGTAATTCTTCTTCCAGTTGTGTATGGTCAGTAAGTTCTCGAATCACCGCAATGGCGTTACCGGAATAGGATGGTGCAATGCGCACTTCCATCAGATAAGGGCAGGATGCAATTGTCATCTCGCACAACAGTACCGTGGGCTTTCCTAAAAGGAATACATTTTCGAGATACTTAGTCACTGCTGCCGCGGATGCCGGGGGCACTAAATTACGCAACTTCTTGCCCAGCAAATCCTTCTTAGATATTTTTGATTCAGCATTTCCACCGAGATGACGATGGAAAATGCCGTTTTGATCGAGTAGGAATACCATTCCCGCTGTGGCTTGGAGCAAAGCACGCTGTTCGGCGGCCCGCGTCTGTGCCTTCCAGCGTCGAATAGAAAAGATACTGAAAAAGTTCTGCAACACTTATACCTCTTTCTTCTTTCTTACAGATAAGCCTCGCATTAATTTGTAATGAGATGTGGTCCTGAAGGTGGTGCTTCCCGGGTTGGATCATTCACAAGAACTGCTTGCGAATTCAGAATTTCGTCCAGGAACACAATGAGCTCTTGGCGGGAGCGAAATTCCTTTTCGCCGCCGGTTTCAACGTCTTCGAGACGACCCTGGATCTTGTCTTGGGGGAGGGCAATCTTTGGGTCAATCAGGAGCACAAATGCACGCTTCATCCTGGTCAGCTTAGGGGAAAAGCCTTGGGAAGTTGTGAGCGAACGGTACCCATATTGTGAAATCTTGGGTGGTGATTTCGCGCAACACCAGCAGATAAAAGTTAAACCGCGGATCAGTAATCCTTTGTTATCTGTGCCATAGAGGTTTGGGTGGCGAGAACGCGATTGCCATTTAGGAAATCAAGATAAGGTGTATCCTTTGGAGATTCTCACAGGGGTACGGCAGGTGAAAGAGTTTCCGCCATTCCGGCTGGATACTGATAACCAGTGTCTGTGGCGTGGGAACCAGCGTGTTGCTCTGACTCCCAAAGCATTTGCGGTGCTTTCGTATCTAGTGCACCGTTCAGGCAGTTTGGTAAGTCAGAACGAGATGCTCGATTCGTTGTGGCCCGATACATTCGTCCAACCAGAAGTTTTGAAAACCCACATTCTCGACGTGCGAACCGCTTTGGGAGACAGCGCGAAGAACCCCGTTTTTATTGAAACGATGCCAAGACGTGGGTATCGCTTCATCGCCAACGTTCAGGAAGTTAATCAGACCCCGCAAGTGATGCTACCCAGACCCGGCCCAGCAAAATTCATTGGCCGCACGAAAGAGTTGCAACAATTGGGGGATTTTCTAGAAAAAGCCAAAGGTGGCACACGGCAAATTGTTTTCGTCGCGGGAGAAATCGGCGTTGGCAAGACGACGTTGATCGATATGTTCGAGCAGCAGGCGCTCGCGACTGATGCAGATGTACGAGTTATCCGCGGCCAATGCGTCGAAGGGTTCGGAACCCCGGAACCTTATTACCCAATTCTGGAGGCTTTGGGACATCTTTTACGTGGCCAGGATGGTGACCAGCTTGCGGAAATACTGGCCACTCGCGCACCCACCTGGCTGGCAAAATTTCCTTCGCTGTTGAAGCCGGAGCATCGTGAAACCCTTCACCACGAAATTATGGGAGCCACCAAGGAGAGAATGCTTCGCGAGATCTGCGAGGCACTCGAAGCCATCACCGCAAACAAAACAGTGGTTTTAATTTTGGAAGACGTACATTGGGTTGAGTCGTCCACAGTTGATTTTTTTGATGTGCTGTCGGTCCGCAGAATCCGTGAACAGCTTATGGTGGTGGCTACTTTCCGCCCTGTTCACCTGGCGCTGGTCCAACATCCTTTGAAAGCTGTGAAGCAGCGGTTGTTGGTGCACGGCCTTTGCCAGGAATTGGTCGTAGATACTTTTTCGGAGATTGAAGTCCGAGAATACTTGACTGGGAAGTGTGGACATGGACCATTGCCTGATGGATTTGCGGAGCTCATTTACCGGCATTCCGATGGAAACCCAATGTTTATCGTCGCGATCCTCGACTATTTGAGGGAGAGCGGACTCCTCAGCGATGAACAACCATGGCACCTGAACGTGCCTGTTTCGGAAATTGATTTGGAAGTGCCTTCGAGCTTGCGGCGAATGCTTGAACTACATATTGATCGCCGCCTCACGGAGGAAGAACGTCTAGCTCTTGAAGCGGGAAGTGCGTGCGGAATTTCTTTCTTCTCCAATGTAGGAGCTTACGTTGCGGAAATGACCCCAGATAGATTCGAGCACATCTGCGAGATATTCGCGGATCGCCGTCAGTTGATATATTCCTTGGACGCTTTTGCCATGCCTGACGGCACGGTTACTCCTCGTTATCAATTTGTACATACCTTTTACAGGGAAGTATTCTACCGCCGCATTGCGCCTGGACGTTGTGCCCGCATGCATAAACGAGCAGCGGAATGTCTGGAATCGCACTTTTCTGAACAGTCGGTTACGATTGCCGTTGAACTGGCCTGGCATTTCGAAAAAAGTTTCGAATGGGCGAAGGCTGTTCAATATCTTCAATTAGTGGCTGAAAACGAGGCAAAGCGAGGTGCTTATTCTGAAGCTACTTCAGTTTTGCAACACGCGCTGGAGTTGGTCGCGAAGCTCCCCGAGCCTGAAAATACGAAAGGCAAGGCCCGGCTGCTAGAAAAATTAAACACTTTATAATCGAGAGAAAATATGCAGAGATTCTTGCAGATATTTGGTTTTCTTGCTTTGTGTGTCGCATCAATTTCGGCACAAGTGGTTGAGCCTCCAAGCTGGAGACAACCGGCTGAACCGTTTCGCATCATTGGAAATCTTTATTACGTGGGAAGCGCGGATCTCACTTCCTACCTTTTCGTAACGCCCAAGGGAAATATCCTGCTCGATGTCGGCCTGCTGGAGAATGTTCCGCTGGTTGAATCGAATATCAAGAAACTTGGATTTCGCATGGAGGATGTAAAGATTTTATTGAACAGCCACGCCCACTTTGACCATGCTGGTGGACTGGCGGAAGTCAAAAGGCTTACAAGAGCCAAGTTTGTCGCCAGCGCGGGCGATGCTCCGGAGCTGGCGGGTGGAGGCAAGAATGATTTTGCATTTGGCAATCGCTACAACTATCCGCCGATCAAAGCGGACAGGATTATTACTGATGGTGGAAAAGTCGAATTAGGCGGAATGACACTGACGGCGCACATTACGCCCGGCCACACGCGGGGCTGCACGACCTGGACAACGGAAGTTTCTGACGGTGGCAAAACATACCACGTTGTTTTCGTTTGCAGCGTCAGTTTCCCTGGATACAAGCTTGTCAACAATCCAAAAAATCCACACCTTGTCGCTGATTACCAGCACACCTTTCAGGTGTTGCGGGCGCTGCCTTGCGACATTTTTCTGGCTTCACATGGATCTTTTTTCGATTTGCCTGGGAAAATAGCGGAATTAAAACAAAACCCTTCGCACAATCCATTCATTGATCCCACGGGCTACCGCCAGTTTTTGGATCGGTCTCAGGCGGCATTTGAGGCGGAGCTCAAGAAGCAAACGGAAAGCAGCCGTCACTAATCAACCGAGCTTAAGACCTTTGAGAATTTCCCTTTGCTGTGCGATCAGCGATTGCGCTCCTTGAGTTGCAAAAGCGATCATCGTTTGCAGCTGCTGCTGGTCGAATACCTGGTGCTCGGCTGTCGCCTGCACCTCCACGAACTTGCCGCTTGCGGTCATCACAAAATTCATGTCCACATCCGCATGCGAGTCTTCTTCGTAGCAAAGATCGAGCAGAATTTCTCCTTCCACGATTCCTACGCTGATAGCGGCGACAAAATCCTTCAGCGGCGCTACTTTTAGCGTTCCAGCTTCCACCAGTTTTTGGACCGCCAATCCCAGCGCGACGAAAGCGCCGGTAATGGAGGCGGTTCGCGTTCCGCCATCGGCCTGAATGACGTCGCAATCAATCCAGATAGTGCGCTCGCCGAGTTTATCGAGTTCGGTGACGGCGCGCAGTGAGCGGCCGATGAGCCTTTGAATTTCATGGGTGCGGCCGCTTTGTCGCCCGCGGCTTACTTCGCGCGGCGTGCGCGTTAGCGTAGCGCGCGGCAACATGCTGTACTCGCTGGAAATCCATCCTTTGCCGGTGTTACGTAAAAAATGCGGGACGGTTTCTTCAATGGAAGCGGTGCAAATGACGCGGGTATTGCCGACCTCAATCAATACTGAGCCTTCGGCTGTGTTAATGAATCCGGGAATAAGTTTTACAAGACGTAGTTGATCGTGCGAACGATTATCAGAGCGATAGAACATAGAGGGAGATTGTAAACTGCGGCAAGGATGCGCGCATTTATTGCGAGGGGGATGGACTCGGACCGACCATTTGATTCACAGAGGGAACGTCGTAGAGGATGGATAAGTCAGCATGGCCCGCGAGCGTGTCCCGTTCCTGTCCGTTCACCAGAATCTTGACGCGCAGAATCCCGGGGATATTTTGCGCGACCGTTTCTACCAGTGAGGCCACGGTGAGGTCTTCCACCAGAATTCCGGAGCGGTGGCCATCGGCGAACGCGGAATTCATATCAATCACCGCGACACCGGGATCCACGAGATAGGCGTCGCGCACGTCCGAACCAGGCGCGATCGGGTGAGACGAATTCTTGTCCAAATAAATATTGAGCAGCGCGCGAACTAACTCCTGCGCCCGTTGTTGCCGGTCTTCAGACAACGGGATAGAAGCTTGTTGAGGCTGTAACTCGCCGGAGTTGTCATCCGCAACAAAGAGGGTCGCTTGTTCAGTAGAGCCGGAGGCGGGAGGAGCGACGGAACCGCTGTAAGCTGCCGGGACCGTGGTAAGAGCATGCTTTTGCATGCGCCATGCGTACAGAGCCATACCCAAGGATGCCGCAACGAGAATCACTACGGTGATGATGAGCTGCCGCGGATTCATCGTGCTGCTCCCGGTAGTTGGTAGAGGTCCGCGATCCCGGCCGCGATGGAGTTGGCTAGGAATTCTTCGTACGCAGTTGAGGTCAGGTCGCTCGGGCCGGAGGCGGGAGGAGCAACTTCAATGGCCACTGCTGCGGCCACGATGTTGTTCAAAGGGCGCAACGGGGCCGCGAGCTGGCGAACCGGAATGTGGCTCTTCTCCAGCTCCACAGCGATCGTGTTTGCGGCGCTCTGGCTAGAAGAAAGAAATGGGGCCTGGGCCATCCGCCAATCGAGGAACGGCCCGCGGTTGGTATCTCCGGAGGGAACCAAGGCCGTGTAGAGGCGCACGCCATGTCCCTGAGTCGAAGCATGAATGCAGAGATAAATCGCGGGATGAAGCTGGTTCGATGTGCTGGCCCGCTGATCGGTAGTCAAGGCGGCGTCCGAGTCGCGCAACAGCATTACCGGCACATTGCGGACTTCAAGCTCGTCACGTAAGCGGCGCGCGAATGCGAGCGTCACATCCTTCTCCACCAATTGATTTCCCAAGGTTGCGCCGCTCTCGGCGCCGCCGTGCGCTGCATCCACTACAATGTAGTAGCGCGAATATACCGGGTGCGATGCCGCGGCAATGGGTTGACCGGTTTGTGCGGTTGGAAGAGGCTTGGGTGCTGATTTCACCGGCGCCGGTTGTTGTGGAGCTGGCTGGACGCTAATCGTTTTGCCGTTGTTGCCGAAGCTCGCAAACAAGGGCACGGCGCCAGCGATTGTGATTTCAGCGCTGCCATTGTTTTCCGAGTAAGTGGCGGAGGTGATGGATCTACTAGAAAATGTGAGCACTGTAGTGCCCGGCGGCAATACTGGATCGTGAGTAAAGACAAGCACGAGTTTGCCGGGTTCGGTAGAGATGGAAGGATTCACCCGGGCCGTGAAATTGATCTCTAAAGCATCGGGAGGATTGTTCTTGATCTGCGCCGTGAAGTGTACGCCCGCGTCGCCGACAAACAGACGTCGCGCGGCGTCGTGAAAATTAACCGGCCCACCCAGCAGCCGGGGTAGCAGCGTTGTCAGAGAGCCGACAGGAACCATCCCACGGCCATTGCGCAAAACGAAACTCGTCCCAAGGGGAACGGGCTGGTTTTGCAGGCGGGCGATGTCGCTTCCGGGTTGGAAATCGCATTCGACGTTGTTGTAGTGGAGGTTCCATTGTGTGCCGCTGGTTTTTAAACTTACCTTCCCTAACGGTTCCAGCAGTTCAAAAATGCCAACGTAATCATGTCCATTTTCCGCGGTAACGGGAAGGGAATAGTTAGCGACGTTGGAATAAATGGAGATTTGCTTTTCTTCGAGTGGAGCGGCCGCGCTGATGAGCAGCACGAGCGCAAACACAGCGCTCAAATTGACTGCCAACCTCGCCAACGGAGAACAACGCGAGCTAGACCTGCTTACGGCCATGTTTTGGAAAGAGATATTGGCAGCGTAAACGACTTGCGGAGCGCGATCAATCCAAAGCGTAAATCGTGAAGCCACTCAGTAACTTTGGAAAAAAGTCCGTGGATTTCTGCGGCATCACCTCGCTGGCGAAGGCAACGTCGCGAACCTGTTCCATACGCGCGGCGTTGGTCAGGAAAGCCACATTGCATTCGCCCGATCGCACCTGCTCTATCGCTTCACCGGCATCGCGAATGTAACGAATATTTTCCTGGTTGCGAATGGATTCCTCTGACAAGCCAAGCGCGCCTTCGAGCACGCATTTGTGCAAGCGGACCAGGTCAAGCGCCTGCTGCCGTGTCGAGAAGCCCGCAAAAACACTTGCGCTGGAGGTTTTAGGCCTGTCCAGCAGAAATGCGCCGTCCTTCACGACCGCGAGAAATGCCGTGCCCGACTGGCCTGATTGGTGCAGTAAAGAGGATGCGCGCGCGGCGTCCAGGTTTCCATCTACTTTGGTTACATTGAAATAAGCGCCCGCGCTCGTGCGTAACTTCTCCGCTGAAAAGGACTCCAGCCCGTGAACGACGCGGTGTGTGGGAAGAATGAGCAGACCGGGGCTGTCCATGTTGACGAATGTCATCATCGCCAATTCGTAGGGCGCGATCTCATCCTTTTGCCGGTCTACGAATTCCTTTTCCGACGAATACTGTCGAGGAAATCCACGAGAGGAATCCGCGGCGGCGGTCGCGCGGCGCTCATTGCGATAATTCAGGGCAGTCTCATAGCGGTGATGCCCGTCCGCGATAATGAGTTTTTTGTCGCGCATTTTCCCCTGCACGAGATTCAGCAAGGCGGGATCGGAAATTCTCCAGATGCGATGCTGCACGCCATATTCGTCATGGACTTCAGTGTCCGGAGGCGCGTCGGTGCTTATCACGCCTTCTATCTCGTTTCCGGGATCGCTGTAAAGCATGAATATCTGGCCAAAGTGGGCGCGGGTGGCGCGCAATAGTTGCAGGCGATCAGCTTTCGGCTTCGAAAGAGTTTGTTCGTGCCGAAAGACCACGCTGGCGGAATAGTCTTCGACGCGTCCCAGGGCGATGAATCCGCGGCGTTCCATTTGGATTGTTGTGCCCGGCGCGGTAAAGCTTTGTGCGTAGAGATAAATGGACGGCAAAACGTCTTGCAGAAAGACGCCCTCCCTGCGCCAGGCATGGAAATACTGGGCCGCCCGGCTGTAGGGATTATTGTTTGCATTGTCAGCGGCTTCCGGCTTGCCGAGAATAATGCGTGCCAGGTTATAGGGGCTCGCCGAATAATAGGCTTCACGCATGGCAGGGGTGATTTTGTCATAAGGCTGCGTGACAACATCTTGTGGGGAGACCCGTTTTGGATCGTAGCGAAGTGCGCGAAAAGGTGTAATAGAGGCCATAGGAGGAAACCAGAAATTGTACAGTAGCGGCGCAAACGGAAAAGTAGCGGGTGGCCCGAAAGCCGGGTCTATAGCGGAAAGTAGATCAATTCCGCCTCTCGCGCGTAGGTAAACTTTTGCGCAGCAATAGCATCAAACAACCCGATAAAAAGCTGGTTCCATTTGGCACAAGCTGTGTTAGCATCACGCTTATAGGGCGGAAAATAGCGGTCATTTTACGATATAAGAAGCCGCTAATTTATCAGGCGTAGGCGCGGAACGCCGATAAGCCGTCGTATCACGGGAAGGTCAGTCATGAATGCGTCGCGACCATTCTTCATCACGCTTCTTCTTCTTCTTCTCCTCCTGTCAACTTCATTGTGCTGGTCGCAAGCGAGGCCTGACGACGTCCATATCAACCCTCCAGCGGCACCGACAGAAAAGCCTGTCCCAGCGAACTCTGTAGTAAATGCCGGACTTAAGCAACGTGATCCCATGAAGGTGAAGGTGGACTTAGTTCTTGTGCCTGTGACGATCACTGATCCAATGAACCGCTTGGTCACCGGACTGGACAAAGAGAATTTCGCGCTGTATCAGGACAAGAATCAGCAAATAATACGCGATTTCTCCAGCGAAGACGCTCCTGTTTCGATCGGGCTTATTTTCGATATGAGCGGTAGCATGCACACGAAAATCGAAAAGGCGCGGGAAGCGGTGGTTGAGTTCTTTAAAGCAGCCAACCCACAAGATGAATTTTTTATGATTGCCTTCGCGGACCGCCCGGAGGAGATTGCTGATTTCACGCAGAGCGTTTCCGACCTTCAAGGCAAACTGATTTACACGGTCCCGAAAGGACGTACGGCTTTGCTTGATGCTATCTATCTTGGCGTCAACAAGATGCGGCAAGCGAAATATCCCCGGAAGGCTTTATTGATCATTTCAGATGGCGGCGACAATCATAGCCGATACACCGAAAGCGAAATACGCTCGTTGGTCAAGGAAGCGGACATCAGCATTTATGCGATTGGCATTTACGACCACTTCTTTCCCACGGAAGAGGAGCGTTTAGGGCCCGAATTGTTGAGTGACATCACGGAAATTACCGGAGGAAGGGCCTTCGCTATTGATAACCCGAACGATTTAGCCGATGTGGCTACAAAAATTGGGATTGAGCTACGCAACCAATATGTGCTCGGATACCGTCCAAGCAGATCTCAGCATGACGGCAAATGGCATAGAATCAAAGTGAAGTTGATTCCGCCCAAGGGCTTGCCGCCATTAAAGGTCTATGCGAAGACGGGATTCTATGCACCTAGTGAATAAGCAGAAGTTTGTCCTTTCTGCACTTGTTCTTTTGTTTTCAGTAAGTTTGGTCGGGATTGCCGAAGCTCCGGCACAAGCCCAACCTCAAGCCTCAACTTCAGCCGGCCAGTCGGCCGCGCCAGTTCAACAGGGTACCAGCGCGTCCGGCACCACCAACCCAGCGTCTACACAGGGCAGCGCTCAGCCGCAAAGCTCGACGCCGATAGCAACGCAGACGCCTTCTCAGGGGCAGCCGTCGCAATCTCAGCCGTCCCAGCCCCAGCCATCCCAGGCGCAACCGTCCCAGTCAGCACCCGCGCAAACGCCAGGGAGTGATTCTCAGACAACCTCGGCAGATGACAATGGGACCTTTGTCTTCAAAAAGCAGGTCGAGGAAGTGGTTCTCCACGCGACCGTTGTGGATGACAAGGACCAGATGATCGTAAACCTGCCCAAGGACGCCTTTAGCGTCTATGAGAATGGAAAGCTGCAGCCCATTACCTCATTTCGACGTGAGGATGTGCCGGTGGCCTT
Organism: Terriglobales bacterium; assembly: GCA_025451215.1. Taxonomy (GTDB): domain Bacteria; phylum Acidobacteriota; class Terriglobia; order Terriglobales; family Acidobacteriaceae; genus JAICKN01. Next base: position 19,850 of record JANWKU010000054.1, on the reverse strand, counting down.
GGGAATCGTGATTGATAATTCCGGCTCGATGCGGGAAAAAAGAGACAAAGTGAATACGGCGGCTTTGAATCTGGTGCGGGCCAGCAATCCAGGGGACCAGGTTTTCGTAGTGAATTTTAACGACGATTATTACCTTGATCAGGACTTCACGAACAGCTTGCCAAAACTTAAGCAAGCCCTTGAAAAGGTAGAAGCAAGGGGCGGTACAGCTTTGTATGACGCGTTGGTTGCGTCCGCCGATTATTTAAAAGGCGCGAAGCTGCAGAAGAAAGTATTGTTTGTGGTTACTGACGGCGAGGACAACGGCAGCCGGGAGAACCTAGAAGAGGCCGTGGAACGGTTGCAGCAGGAAAACGGTCCCACTGTTTACGCCATTGGATTATTGGGGCAGGAGAAAGAGCGTACCGCGCGACGCGCTCTACAGGTACTTGCCGAGCGCACCGGTGGAATCGCGTTCTTGCCGAAGAGTCTCGACCAGGTGGATGAAATTAGCAGTACCGTTGCGCGCGATATCCGCAGCCAGTACACCATTGGCTACAAACCACTTACGCCCAAGACGGTCCCGGGCTATCGGACTATCCACGTGGATGCGAAGCAGAAGGGCTATAAGAAGCTCGTGGTTCGCACCAAGACGGGATATTATCCGGGCCAAGAACAGGCCTCGAATTAACCGAAACTTGTGGCTTTGACATCCGGTCGCGTTGGCCGGATTTCTCCATTTGCATCTCTCCATTTACCATTAGTGAATGCCGTTTGATCCCCGGAGTTCTCTCGCCCAGCTCTTGAGTGACGTTGCCCGGCGGGCTGCTCGCTATGCAGCCGAAGCGGAACAGCGGCATACTGCGCCCTTGCATGAGGATGTTGCCCGTCTGGAGACATTGGCGACGACTTTCCCGCATGATGCGACCGAGCCAGCGGAGGTTCTGGCACTGCTCGATGAGATCGGATCTCCGGCGACGCTGGCCTCGACCGGCAAGAGATATTTCGGCTACGTGACCGGGGGAGTCCTTCCAGCTGCCCTTGCGGCAAACTGGATGGCGGGCGTCTGGGATCAGAACGCCTACCACTCCGCGTTGGTAGAGAAGCTGGAAGAGATCACCTTTGGTTGGATGAAAGAGATATTTGGCCTCCCGGCATCCTGCGGGGCGGGTTTTGTGACCGGCACGACCATGGCGAGCTTTGCTGGCCTGGCGGCGGCACGCCATGCGTTGCTGGAGCGCGCGGGTTGGAATGTGGAGGAAGACGGCCTTTTTGGAGCGCCTCCCATCACTGTGGTGTTAAGCGCCGAAGTCCACGCCTCGCTGTTAAAAGCCTTGTCCATGCTCGGTCTGGGGCGCAAGCGGGTGAAAATCGTTCCGACCGACCAGCAGGGACGCATCCGCCCGGAGGCATTGCCTACGCTGGATGACCGGACTGTCGTCTGCATTCAGTCGGGGAACGTGAATACGGGTTCGTTTGATCCTGCGGGGGAAATCTGTGCGCGCGCCCGCGACTCGGGAGCGTGGGTCCACGTGGATGGCGCGTTTGGATTGTGGGCTGCCGCGTCGGCGCAGCGAAAACATCTGGTGGCCGGCATTGACGCTGCCGATTCCTGGGCGACCGATTGCCATAAGTGGCTGAATGTTCCGTACGATTCCGGTGTGATTTTCATTCGCGAGCCTCAGCACTTGCACAACGCCATGACTGTGGGAGCTCCGTATTTGAAAACCAACGACGGCCGCATGCCTCCGGTATTTACCCCGGAAAATTCCCGCCGGGCGCGAGCGATTGACGCCTGGGCGGCTTTGCGATCGCTAGGGCAAATCGGTCTGGAGAAAATGATCGAAGGGAATTGCCGGTTAGCCGCGCGCTTTGCTGAAGGTCTTCGCCGCGGGGGTTATAGGGTGCTGAATGACGTTGTGCTGAATCAGGTGCTGGTGACTTTTGGCGATGAGGAAACCACCCGAAGAATTATTGACGCATTGCAGGAAGACCGCACCGCATGGTTTGGCGGAACGCAATGGCAGGGACATACCGCCATGCGCATCAGCGTTTCCAACTGGTCCACAACAGAGGAGGATGTAGATAAGAGCCTAGAGGCGATTTTGCGAATTGCAGGAACCAACGTTCCTTGCGAAATCGCCAGTAACCCGAAGCGCGATTGACCTTGCCGCCCAGCCTTCCGTACCCTGTAGAGTGCGAACCCTGACAGATTCCCACCAACTGCGAGTGGCTGACGACATCACAAAGCTTGTCGGCAATACTCCTCTCTTACAACTCAAGCGCATTGCCCCGTCCGGCGCGGCCGATATTTTCGCCAAACTCGAGTATTTGAATCCTGGCGGAAGCGTGAAAGACCGGGCCGCCATCGGAATTATTCGTTACGCCGAAGAACAGGGAAAACTGAAGCCGGGCGGCACGATTGTTGAGGCTACGGCCGGAAATACAGGGATCGGGCTGGCGCTGATTGGAGTGAATCGAGGCTACAAGGTCGCTTTGTTTGTCCCCGAGAACTTTTCCGAAGAGAAGGTTGTGCTCATGCGGGCTCTTGGGGCCAAGGTCACGCGCACGCCGGATTCTGAAGGAATGCAGGGAGCGATTGACCGGGCGCGGCAGCTTGCCAAATACGATCCACAGGCGTTCATGGCGGCGCAGTTTGAGAACCCGTCGAATCCGCAATATCACTACGAAACCACCGGGCCGGAAATCTTTGAGCAGATGGAAGGCCGGATTGACGCGGTTGTGATTGGCGCGGGCACCGCGGGAACATTCAGCGGAGTAGCGAGATTTTTGAAAGAGAGATTGCCAAGCATTCACGCTGTAGTTGTGGAGACGGAAGGGTCCGTGCTTGCCGGCGGTCCGCCGGGCAAACACAAGGTTGAAGGAATCGGGGCGAGTTTCGTGCCGAAGAACTTTGATCGTAAGGTTTGCGATGAAATCATCATGGTGCAAGACAAAGATGCCTTCGGCATGGTGAAACAATTGGCGGGAAGCGAAGGAGTGCTCTCCGGATCGAGCGGTGGCGCGAACGTGTTCGCGGCGATTCAGGCGGCGAAAAAGCTGGGCGCGGGCAAACGAGTGGTAACGATGATTCCCGATTCGGCGGAACGATATCTGTCCAAAAAGATCTTCGAAGGTGGAGTGTAGACGTGGCCAAAAAGAATGAACGCCTGGGATTTTCCACTCGCTCCATTCATGCCGGGCAGCCGCCCGATCCGATGACCGGGGCGGTGAACGTTCCGATTTACGCAACGTCTACGTACGTGCAAGAAGAGATTGGCAAGAATAAGGGATATGAATATGCCCGCGTTTCCAATCCCACGCGCACGGCGCTGGAAGAAAATCTGGCGGCGCTCGAGGGTGGTATTGGCGCCAAGGTTTTTGCCAGCGGCATGGCGGCGATCAACGCCATCTGTACGCTGCTGAAAGCTGGAGACCACGTAGTTTGCGGCGACAATTTGTATGGAGGTGTGCCGCGGCTTTTTAATCAGGTGCTGACCGGCTTTGGTTTGGAATTCACGTACGTGGATACGGCCGACGCGCGAAACGTGGAAAAAGCGGTGCGCAAAAATACGCGCATGGTTTACGTGGAGACGCCTACTAATCCTTTGATGGCTTTGAGTGATATCGCGGCAGTAAGCCGAGTATGCCGCAAGAAAAAGATTGAGCTAGTCGTGGACAACACCTTCATGTCGCCCTATTTTCAGCAGCCGCTCGCGCTGGGGGCGGACATGGTAGTCCACTCGACCACGAAATTTTTGAATGGACACAGCGATGGCCTGGGCGGCGTGGTGGTTTGCACTAAGCCGCAACAGGCGGAAAAGCTGGCATTCGTGCAAAAGGCAGCAGGCGCGATTTTGTCTCCCTTCGAATGCTGGCTGGTGTTGCGAGGTGTGAAGACTCTCGCGGTACGCATGGAGCAGCATGATCACAATGGCAGGATCGTAGCGGAGTTTCTGGCGAGTCACAGTAAAGTCAAAAAAGTTTTTTATCCTGGATTGATAGACCATCCCCAATACGACCTGGCTTGCAGTCAAATGAGCGGATTTGGTTCCATGATTACGTTTGAAACTGGATCGCTGGCGAATGCTAATAAAATGCTCAAGCGAGTGAGGATTTGTTCGCTGGGAGAATCGCTGGGCGGAGTGGAAACATTGATCTCGCATCCGGCAACCATGACGCACGCGGCTTTGGGCGAAAAAGGGCGGCGGAAAATTGGGATTACTGACGGATTGGTGCGGATTTCGGTTGGAATTGAAGATGTAGAAGACATCCTGGCTGATTTAGAACAAGCACTCGCCGTGATTTAGTTCTCCCTGCAACCAAGTCAGGCCAATATTGACTTGACTCATCCACAAGCGTCGTAGTGTGATGACTCATCAATTTTCGCCGACGAACCAATGAACAATATTTATCGCGCAGTGCTCAGAAAGAAAATTCTTCAGCTGCCATTCCTCGATGTTGAAGGGAAGATATGTTGAAAGTTAACGAATTTCAATTCTATGAACTGGCGGTTTCAATCCATCCTCTCACGCTAGTGCATAAAGATCAGAAATATAGCGAAATTATTTTTGACTGGATGACTGCTAAAACGTCTTTGCAGACTATTTTCAAACAAAGGTCGTTAGAGTTTTGTTTTGAAGCGGCTAATGAGTTATACGCAAGTTTGAGGGAAGTGGTACCTGACGATTGGGACGAGGCTGTAGGCAGGTTGCACAACGACGACAATGCAGAAGAGCCGAAGTTGGGATTTAAGGCCTTTTCGATAAAGAAAGCAGCCGAAAAATTCGAGACGATTCTTAATGCTGAATTGTCGAATTCAGATACTTATTGGATTTCCCCGAAAGGTACAAGGAAAACGTCTGTGCTCATGACTTCTGCAAGGCTAGAATTGCCGCAGAGTGTCCTACAGATCATTCCTGATACTGCCGCGATTGAAATAGACGAAGCTGGAAGATGTATGTTATTCGACAATTCGACCGCAGCCGGGTTCCACTTGTTCCGTGGTACAGAGGCTGTAATCCACGCCTATTATGAAAAGGTAGTCGGTACCCAACCGCCCAAGAAGGCAAGAAATTGGGGAGCCTATATCAAGACTCTGAACAGCAAACACGCAAATCCCCAAAGTCACAGGCTTTTTGCATCACATCAAAGAAGAATACCGGAATCCGGTTTTTCATCCTGAAGTAAGTTTAACGGCTGAGGACGCGCAGATATTATTTGGGGTATGCGTTAGTGCTATTTCTATGATGGCGGCAGAAATGAAGCAAAATAAGGGAGCAACTCTACCATTTCCGACGGCTGTGACAATTGCTGCAAGCCCAACCACGTAAATGACGAAATTACGAAATTTTATAGCAAAGCGTCAACAAATGTGACTGTATCCCAATTCAAGACGCGATCGAGCCCGCAATCCAATTCAAGTATTCCTCGCTTCCATCATCTACGGACAGCGATAGGCATTCGGGCAACTCGTAGGGATGCAGTTCTTTGATCGCATCCCGCAGTTTTTCAAATAGAGGCGCGGTGGTCTTGATGAGGAGCAGCCATTCTTCCGCTTCCTGTATTTTTCCTTCCCAGCGATAGATGGATTGCGCTTTTGAGATGATGTTCACGCACGCCGTCAACTTGCGTTCCACCAGGGTGTTGGCAATGCGGCGAGCTTCATCCTGCGATCCTGCGGTGGTAAGGACGATTCGCATGTCCGTCATATAAAATCAGCCTTTCAATGTTGAATTTCCAGCAACCATTTTCCGGCATCCAAGGTTAGCACTGCCGGGTTAGCACTGCGAGGCTCAAGAAAATAATGGCGACCCAAATTAAATTTGGCACTTCAGGCTGGCGGGCAATTGTCGCGGAGGAGTTTACATTTGCCAACGTGCGGCGTGCTGTAAGCGGCATTGCCCGGTATGTGGCATCGCAAAAACCTACCGGCGCACGGGTCATTGTCGGGCGCGATCCGCGCTTCCTAGGGGAAACATTCTGCTCGATAGCGGCGGAAATCCTGGCTTCCCACGGCATTACGCCGCTGGTGATTGCAGAAGCCGCTCCCACGCCCGCCATTTCGTACGCGGTCACCAACGAGCATGCGGACGGCGCGATTAACTTTACCGCCTCGCACAATCCGCCGGAATACAACGGAATTAAATTTTCCACCTCGGACGGTGCTTCCGCGCTGCCTGAAGTTACGAAAGAGATCGAAGCGGCCATCACCGCTTACGATCCCGCCCCCGGATCATCATCAAGCAAAGCGTCTGTGCAAGGCAGGGAACTGGAACCAAGGGAAATCTACCTGAAGAGGCTGCGCGAAGTTGTGGACCTGGCAGCGATCAAGAAAGCTGGGTTGCGCGTGGTCTTCGATCCCCTGTGGGGCGCCGCGCGTGGATATTCGGATGTGCTGTTAAAGGACGCAGGCGTGCAAGTCGCCACCGTCCACGACTACCGCGATGTGCTGTTTGGCGGCCACGCGCCCGAGCCGGACGATCACCTGTTGAATGAGTTGCGGTCGCAGATGCGGCAAACGAAAGCCCACATCGGTATTTCCACCGATGGGGATGCGGACCGCTTTGGCATTGTGGATGAAGACGGAACATTCCTTCAGCCGAATTACGTAATCGCTCTGCTATTCGATTACCTCGTGGAAAGCCGGGGTTGGAAGAACGGAGTGGCCAAGTCCGTAGCCACCACAAACCTGGTGAACGCGCTGGCGAGCCATCACAAGATTGAATTGCACGAAACTCCGGTAGGCTTCAAATACATCGGTGAACTGATCAAGCAGGACAAAATCGCCATCGGCGGGGAAGAGAGCGCCGGGCTATCCATCCGGCATCACGTTCCCGAGAAAGATGGGATTCTTGCCGGATTGTTGTGTTGTGAGATGGTGGCGCGTCGTGGAAAGTCGTTAGGAGCACAATTGCAAGATTTATTTGGCAAAGTTGGTTCCTATTATCCCAAACGTGAGAACTTCCACTTGACGCAGGAAGTGAAAGAGAAGTTCACTGGTAAGTTGAAGCAGGAGCCAAGGGAATTTTTTGGCCGCAGCGTGAGTCAGACGGTACGTACCGATGGCCTTAAGCTGGTTTTCGAGGATGGCTCCTGGGTCTGTTATCGCCTTTCGGGGACTGAACCGGTTGTCAGGGTATATTCCGAGGCGCGAAGTGAGGACGGTCTGGAAAAGTTGAGCGCGGCAGCGAAACAATGGATCTTCGAGTAAAGCAATTTTCAAAAATTCGGACATTTCACAGGCCCGGAGACAGAATCCGCGCGTTGATGGATCGCGCGCCACAAGCCGAGGAGTTGGCGGAGCGCACCGCGGAGAAATTCCGGCCTGCTCTTTCGTGGTTTTTCGCTGCGCGGCGGCGGCTGGCCACGGCCGGGGTCTGCATTTTGACGGCCTGGATGTTTGTTCACATCGTATTTGGTTCAAACGGCATGGTGATGTATCGCCAAAAGCATGCCGAGTATCAGGCACTCGAAAAAGACCTTACTCGCGTACAGAAAGAAAACCAGCAATATACAGAACAAATTAAAGAACTGAAAACCGACCCTGCGGCGATTGAGCGCGAAGCCCGAGAACAACTGCATTACGCGCGGCCGGGTGAGATGGTTTACGTAGCGCCCGCAGGCGCTGCGGTGCAGGCGCCTGAAAATAAAGCCGCTCAAAAATGAGATTTCCGAGTAACTTTTTTGGGCCCTGCCGATCTATGGTATAGTTTCGCTGCAATCCAAAAGTGTGGTTAGTGTCGTACAGTAATTGAAAGCTGGACAAATCGAAATCCACTGTGGCGTGGTTCTCTTTGCAGCGGAAGGACCCCAGCGGGTGGGATGTGGCCAGCATTAACCGCGGCGTTGCCGCTATCATTGGAGGATTTGGTATGAAGAAGCTGCTATCGGTTTTAAGTTTGTTTGCCTTTGTGTTTCTCATGGTAGGTGTTTCGGCGGCGAATGCTGAAACGGTTAAAGGATGGGTCAGCGATTCGAAGTGCGGCGCGAAAGGCGCGAGCGCGAGCCATGCTGATTGCACCAAAAAGTGCGAAGACGCGGGCGCGAAGCTTGTCATCGTAAATGACAAGGACAAGTCCATCGTTAACGTTGACAACCAGGATGCCCTGAAGGGTCATGAAGGCCACTATGTTGCCGTCACCGGCGCAGTATCCGGCGACTCCATGCATGTGGACAATGTGAAAATGTTGAAGCAACCCAAGGCGGCAACGCAAATGGGCGAGCACATGTAAGTTTTGCGATTGCAATGTTTGCACTCAGTTTAAAAGGGCGGCCCGATGGCCGCCCTTTTGTTTTGCGTTACGAATGTTTCGGTTTAATAAATTAGCGGACTACCCCTTCCAGTGGGGAACTCGCCGTGGCATACAGCTTTTTCGGCATGCGTCCAGCCAGGTAAGCCTGTCTGCCGGAGAGCACCGCGTTCTTCATGGCTTCCGCCATCAGCACAGGCTGCTGAGCATTGGCAATGCCAGTATTCATTAAAACCGCATCCACGCCTAGTTCCATGGAGATCGTGGCATCGGAGGCTGTTCCCACGCCTGCATCCAGAATCAGCGGCACGCTGGTGATGACCTCACGCAAAATGCGGATATGAGCGGCATTCTGAATCCCCAGCCCGCTCCCTATGGGCGCGCCTAAGGGCATTATGGCGCTGGCGCCGGCATCCAGGAGGCGCTTGGCAAACACAACGTCATCCGAGGTGTAGGGAAGGACGGTAAATCCTTCTTTCACCAGCACGCGGGTGGCTTCCAAGGTGGCTTGAACGTCAGGATAAAGCGTAGCTTCATCGCCAATGACTTCCAGTTTCACCCAATCGGAAATGCCGACCTCGCGACCCAAGCGGGCCGTGCGAATCGCTTCATCGGCCGTGTAACAGCCCGCGGTGTTGGGCAGCAGAAAATATTTTTTTGGATCAATATAGTCGAGCAGCGACTCTTTGCTGCGGTCCAGGTTCACGCGGCGCACCGCCACGGTGACCATCTCCGCACCGCTGGCCTCCAGCGCGCGAGCGTTCTCCTGGAAAGATTTGTATTTGCCGGTGCCTACGATTAGACGCGAGCGGAATTGGCGTCCAGCGATAATTAACGGATCAGACATGGTTCCATTGTAATGAAAATAGAAAGCGGGTGCCGGGGCGCTTTGGTTGGAGCTATGCGCCTGCCGCACCAGCGGGCGCAGCCTTTTCCATCAGATGTTTATATTTTTCTTCGACGATGCGTCGCCGCAATTTCATGCTGGCGGTAAGCATTCCGTCCTCGACGCGAAGCTCTTCAGGAATCAGGAACATTTTCCTGAGCTTTTCGAAGTCGGCTAGCTTGGCATTTATCTGGTTCACAATACTCTGGTATAGAGCGCGAACCTTAGGGTCCTCAACCAACTCCTGCCGGGACGCAAATGGTACGTTGTTTTCGGAAGCCCATTTTTCCAGCACTGGAAAACTAGGGGCAATCAGAACTCCGGCGGACTTTCTCTGGTCGCCGAAGACTACTGCCTCCGCTACGAGGGAATTGTGCTTTAACGAATTTTCAATCGGCTGAGGAGCGATGAACTTTCCGCCGGATGTTTTGATCAGGTCTTTTTTACGGTCGGTTACGGAGAGGAATCCGTCCGCGTCCAGATTCCCCACGTCTCCGGTCTTGAACCATCCGTCTTCAAACGCTGCGGCAGTTTCTTCCGGCCTCTTCCAGTAGCTCTGAAAGATGGAAGGTCCGCGGACCAGAATTTCTCCGTCCTCCGCGATGCGCACTTCCACATTGCCCAGGGGTTTACCTACTGTCCCAATTTTGTGGGCTCCGGGCGTATTCACCGCGATCACCGGAGAAGTTTCCGTGAGGCCGTATCCTTCGTGAATCCGAATACCCATGGTGGCGTACCAATCGGCCAGGTTGTAGCCTAGCGGGGCGCCTCCGGAAATGAAAACTTTTACTCGGGTACATATGGCGGAGCGAAGCTTTGAATAAATTAGCCGGTTGGCAAGTTTCCAATTCAGGGAGTGAGGAACTTGGCCCGCAAGAATTTCTTTTTTATGAGAATTCCCCACAGATTTGGCCCAGGCGTAAATCCATTTCGCGGGGGAATTTTTAGTTTTGACTTCAAGTTGCGCATGGATTTTTTCGTACACTCGCGGGACTGCTACAAGAAATGTCGGCTGCATTTCCCGCAGCGTGGTGGGCAATTGATCCACGGACGAAACGTACGCCAAGGTTCCTCCACGGTAGAGCACGGCGAAGTCCACGTGTCGCGCCGTGATATGCGAGAGGGGAAGGAAAGACAGGCTAATGTCTTCAGGGCCAATATCATATTCGCGGAGGGAGAAAGCGATATTTGTCGCCAAATTCTCATGCGTGAGCATGACTCCCTTGGGAAGGCCCGTGGTCCCAGAGGTGTAAATGATGCTGGCAAGATCGGCGGGAGCGATGCGGCTGGCCGTGCTCTCAAACTCGGGATCAGGGAATGTCCCGCGCTCCATGATTTCGTGCATGGATGCGGCGGGCGCAGCGTCAGATCGACCATCGCTAATCGGATCCTTTTCCGGCTGGTCCATGACCACAATTTGTTCAATACTGGTTTCGCCCGCGATGGCCCGGATTTTTTTACGCTGTTTTTTCGTGGAAACGAATACGGCTCGTGCGCCGGAATCTTGCAGGAGAAACTTGGTCTGGTCCGCAGACAGCGTGGGGAACATGGGTACTACTACTGCGCCACTCAAAGCGATGGCGAAGTCGGCGATGGTCCATTCCGGGCGGTTTTCGCTGATAATGGCGATCCGGTCGCCCTTGGAAATCCCCCAATTGCGAAGCGCAGCCGCTACTCCAGCCGTCATACTGTAAAACTTAGTTGTGGGGATAGACTTCCACTGGCCCGCTTCCTTGTGCATGAGCGGGCGAGGGCCGTTTCGCTCCATAACGCCAGAAAAGATTGCAGCGAGGGTACGCGGAATGGATGACTGGGCTGGGGACAAGGGATTCGACATCACCGAGAAGAATGTAATTTGACGCTAGGGCAAATGCAACTGGAAGAGTTGGTTCGACGTTCGCTGGACATACATCGCGCCAATGCGGTATCTGTATTCTCAATATGCCGCAGTTTTCGCGCAACTTCCATGGGGGAATTCGGGTTAGCATAATCGAGCGCCGGGAGTGCGCCGACTATGAAACGTATCTTGTTCGCTTTCTTGCTGATTTTCACGTTTGCGGTAGCCGGATTTGGGCAAAGCGCTCTTACGCCATCCTCTTCCGGGAGTGGTAATACCGTTCTACAGGATGCCTCGATGAATGCACATCCACATCACAGGCATCATCGCCGGCACCATCGTCACAACCATCATCATCACGTCCGCTAAAGGCTGTTTATTTAAGTAGAGGCCGCGTTCGCGACGGTCAAAAGACTACCGCTTGTAGGCTGTTGTTTGCAGCGCAGGCGCGGTTAGCTTGCTTTCGACTCCGCAGCAGGCTCCCGGAGGAATGGGAGCGCCGTGAGGGCAAGTACGCGGATGTCCAAGGAACGTGCAGATTTTATCGGTCGCTTCGGGCGAAAGAATATGCTCGAACTTGCAGGCTTGCTGCTCGATTTCCGTCTCACTGTCCATGGCCAGGCTATCGGTAAATAACCTCTCAGCCAGGCGGTGACGGCGGATAATGTCGGCGGCTTTCTGGCGGCCGCGCGCGGTAAGCTCCACAATCATGCTGCCGTCGTCGGTGGACATCGCCATTGGCTTCAGCGCGTCGTGGCAGGGATTTACGAACGGTTTGTGATTATGCGCTTCGGGCGGATGCGGACGTGCCGTGACCAATCCCATCTCAGTCAGTTTTTCAACTGCCATGCTGACCGGCAACGCGCCATGAACTTCCATGCGCCCAACTTCCGCGATCTCGGCATGTTCCTCCAACACCCAAAGTTCTTCCAGGACTTCATCGAACTGTTCTTCGTCGGCCATGGAGAAAATTTCCTGAGCAATCTTGCCATGGTGCAGTTCGAGGCGGCGGTCGGCCAGTCGCGCAACGACTGGGTCATGCGTGACCATGATGATGGTGCGTCCCTGCTCGTGCAGTTCGCGCAACAGCCGGAGTACGATTTCTTCGTTGACCGCGTCAAGATTCCCGGTTGGCTCATCTGCCAGAACAATTTTAGGATCGTTGATCAGCGCACGGGCAATGCACACCCGCTGTTGTTCGCCGCCGGAAAGCTGTGCCGGGGTGTGATTGGCGCGGTCACGCAGGCCGACCCGGTAGAGCGCATCAAGGGCTTCCTGCTCATCGGTCATGCTGTGAAAATATTGCGCCAGCATCACATTTCCCACAGCGCTTAGATAGGGGATCAAATGAAACTGCTGGAAGACAAAGCCAATTTTCTCGGCGCGGGTCCGGGTCAAATCGCCAGAAGAAAGATTTGCTATGTTCTGCCCATCAAGCCAGATCTCACCGGATGTCGGGCTGTCCAGGCATCCAATTAAATTTACAAGCGTAGATTTTCCAGAGCCCGACGGACCCATGATGGAGATCCATTCGCCGGGAGCGACGGCCAGAGAGAAATCATTGAGAGCATGAATCTTTCCGCCGCCAGCCTCTGCCTGCGCCGGGTAGGATCGGCTTACATGTTTCAGCTCGATGATGGCATTCTCCGCCACGCTCACTCTCCCCTCAGAATGTTAGCAGGTTGCACTTGCTGTAACAGAAGAATGGGCAATAGGGCCGAAGCCAGGGAAACAAAAACGCTGCCGACCAAAACGATCGGAAATACACCAAAGCGGGGAACGACCGCAGTGTGAAAGCTGGCATGACCGATCCAAATGGCGGCGCCGACGCCAAAGGCGAATCCGACGATGGCTCCAATGATTCCGAGCAATGTTGCTTCTCCGACAAAGAAGCCGTTCATCGCAACCGAGGAAGCTCCCAGGGCTTTCATGATTGCGAAGTCGCGACGGCGGTCATAAACCCAGCCGATCAGGGTTGCGAGCAGGCAGAGCGCGGCGGTGGCAATAATCAGAATGGCCGAGTAGAGCATGGTGGAGCGGGTCTTTCCCAGCACGTTCGCTTCGCCGGCCATAATTTGGCGGATGGGAGTTATGCCAGCGGAGGGAAGCCTCTGCGCCAGGTTTTGCATTGCCGCGTTGATTTCCGCCGGAGAGCCGGAAATCGCTACTTCAATGGTGGACACGCCAACGCCGGTCCACTTTTCGAAATCGGAAAGCGAAATATAGATACGACTGTCTTCGGAGGCTCCGGTCTGCAAAGTCCCCGCGGTAGCCAACTGGATTGATTTCCCCTGGAAGCTGAGCGAGAACGGTTGGCTGGAAACATTTAACGATTGCGCGGCGCGCGTTCCGAGCAGCGCCTGTTGCGGCTTGCTCGGCCATGCCGTGACTGACCACCAATGATCGAGTTTTTGCACGGCAGAAAAATCTGTTCCTGCGACCACGACGGCCTTTCCGGAAGCCGTACGTGCCACAACGTAGGCGAAGGGAACTGCCATGTCGCGGCCTGCGATGATGGATTCAACTGTGCTGAGGGCGTTCGCGGGAAGCGTTTGCCCGTCTTTCGCTACGATGATGACGTTCGCGCCATAATTCCGAAATTCGCTGTGTAGTTTGGCCTGGACATCTACAAATAAATTCAGCATTGCTGTGGCTGCTGCTGCCGCCACAACTATTGCTAACAGTGCTGACAGGGTGCGGCCTCGCCCGCGAATGATGGAACGCAGCAACATCCGCATGAGCATGCGGCGTTTTTTGGGGCGTGAGGTCATTAAATTTTAGGTACCTGTCGAAATGAAAGCTTCATCAGGCATTTCCCCGCAGCGCGTACACGGGATCCAGTTTAATTGCGCGCCGAATCGCGACGGCGCTCCCCGCAAATGTCACTAAGATTGCGATCACTAAAACGATGGGGAACAACACAGGAGAAATTCCGATCTGCGAATCGAAGACTAATTTTCCGATGCGCTCCGCTAGAAACGCTCCCCCGGCAAAGCCGGCAGAACCGCCCAATAATGCCAGCAGGGCAGCCTCCACGAAAAAGATGGCAGCAACGGAGGTTTTGCCAGCTCCGAGCGCCTTCATCAATCCAATTTCGCCGCGACGCTCGAAAATTGCCGTAGCCATCGCGGCTGACACAGCCAGTGCGGAGGCAAGCAAAGCCGCTAACGTCACTAGAAGCATCAATCCTTCAATGCGAGAAAGAATTGTGCCTTCGGTTTGAGAAATTTGCCGAATCTGTTCCGCATGGGCATTGGGAATCGCCTGTTGCAACTGGTACGCGATGGATTGCGGATAGGGGGAACAGTACCAGCGATCATAAACATCGGGGCTCAATGTTTTCGGATCACTTCTCGCAAAGGAGTCTTCCGGCTTTGTGACTGCGCTCACGTACACGCGTCTAACGACGTCAGCACGTCCCAGAATATGTTGCGCCAGCGGCAACGGAGCGACAATCTGATCATCCTCAGTTGAGCCCGTGGAAAGAATGCCGGATACACGGTGCTCTGTTCCGTCAATTTCAATTTGATCTCCGGCGCGGCTGCCAAGTTTGGCGGCAAGCCGCTCGCCCACCAGTACATCGCCGGAATCATCATTCGGCCATGCTCCCTCCACCTTCCACCAAGGGTCCGTCGCGCGCACGCCGGTCACGAAGCTTTGCTTGCCGAAAGAAAGAGTTTTAGAAAAGTAAGTCCCCACCAGCGTGACCTTTCCCTGTTTCGGCAAAGTAATATTCACAGGCAGCATGGGCGCGAATCCCACGATATTATTTGCCCAGAACATGCTCTTGATGTTCGAAAGATCAGATTCCTTAAGGTAGGCACCGTCCGTTGGAGGTTTCAAGTTCACGCCGCCAATTTGCAGGTCCAGCGTGTCTTCCTGAGGAGTGACGACGAGATTTGCGCCATAGGTGCGCAATTCGCGGCTCATTTTATCGCCAATGCCTGTGGCGACGGCAATCATCGCCGTGGCCACGCTCACCCCCAGAGCAATGGCCGCACAGGCGAGAAGCTTGCGCCGCTTCTGCCGCCGGAAAGATTCGAAAACTAGGCGCACAAACATGAGTTTTTTAAACTTTGGTCCGGATTTAATCGGATTGCTTGAAAAAATAACGGTCCGAAAAGCAGGGCTATTTCTCGAATAAGTGAACGCCCGCATCGAGGTCTGCTTCATGAATAATGATTGCGTCCGCTGTAGCCTCTGATCGCAAGGGAACTGGATTGCAACCGCCCTTCGTTCCGATGGACTGGGCGTTAATGGGAGAAGCGCAATTTTTGCAGACTACACCGTTTGCTCCTTTGTAAAAGCCGGCCGCGCCGCAGATTTCGCAAGCATCGAATACAGAGGCGATTTTCCCATCCGGCTTCTGGTAGAGCCAGAAGCGGATTTCCTTGCCGTTTTCTTTCGCCTGATAACGGTGGAGGTCTCCATCGTAAAGCTGCTTCAGAGGAATACTGACCTGGCCCTTTATAAAAGTGACTTCGGTGGCTGGCGACAAAGCGCTCACACTCTTGGCGTAGATAAATTCAGCCGTGACCATAAAGATAAAAATGAACGAACTGGCATAGACCGAAGCCATCCACAAGCGCTCACGGCGCGCGCTCCACTCCGCTTTGCGGCGCTCGGCGGGAGACGTTGGAAGCGCGGCGGGTTGTCGCCGCTTGTACTCAAACAGAACCATTAAAGCAGCCAGCGCAACAATGGTGATAAAGAAAAACAAATCATTGCGGACGATTGGGCCGATAAGCGCCATCTCCTCTTTGGACGAGGCGATTACGCCGCTTTCGGAAAGCTCATGCAATCCGCTGACGATCAATTGTGCGGCGACAAAAAACAGGATGACGGTAGTGACACGGAAGAACTTCTGCAGGTTGATGCGCACGCTGCCTTTAACGAACATCACTCCGAACAGAATGGCAACGCCTACTCCCAATAACGTCCCTAAAAAACTAAGCAATTCCGTGGTGTTGAGGGAGACTCCGGCGAGGATGAGCACTGTTTCGACGCCCTCGCGCAGGACCATCAAAAACACAAAGGAAAATATGCCGATCCACGAGCCTTGATTGGAGGCCGAACTGAGCTTCCGTTCGATTTCTCCCTTCAGCTTGCGACCGGTTTTCATCATGAAAATGATCATGGTGACTACAAAAACCGCGGCGGCCAGCATCACCCAGCCTTCGAAGCTGTCCTCGTTCAATTCGATACGAGAGAGCAAAATCGCCAGGCCGATGCTACCGACAAAAGCCGTGGCTAGTCCCGCATAGACGGGTTTGCGCAAGTCAGGACGGCCAATCTTGGAGAGATAGGCGAGGACAATGCCGACGATAAGGGCGGCCTCCACCCCTTCACGCAGGGTGACAATAAAGGCTTGTAGCATCGAAAAGCGGGACTCCGAAAGGAAGTTTGATTTTGAAAATGAATTTCAATTTCAACTAACTATAGGATATTCGCCGGACGGCAATATCGTCAACGCAGCTTCTTTTCCCACTGTCTGATTACCTTGAGCCGAACCCTTTTGGATATCTGGTTCTTGAGCCTGTTTCCCTACAATCCATAGAAATGAAGAAGTTTATTAGTGTCCGGTTGTTTTATGCCAATAGCAGAGAAGAGTTTTAGGAAAAACGCCGACGCAGTATGGCTTTATCGTCCTTGGTTGGACTTAGTAGTGGGCTGTGGCGCCTGGTCTCTGCCACTACTCTCACTTGCTTATTTCTTCTCCGCTAGCAGCACCTTGACATGGTCTGTCGCTTTTTACGTGCTGGCATTATTTTTTAACTATCCGCATTACATGGCGACGATTTACCGCGTCTACCACACAGCCGCGGACTTCCAAAAATACCGGATATTCACCGTTCACATCACGTTGCTGGTGGCACTAACAGTGATCCTGTCGCATGTTTGGGTGCAGGCGCTTCCATGGATTTTTACAATTTATTTGACAGGCAGTCCCTGGCACTACAGTGGGCAGAACTATGGTCTGTTCATGATGTTTGCTCGTCGCGCGGGCGCGAAACCAACATCAATTGAACGGCGGACAATTTATGCTGCCTTCCTGATCTCATATGCAATTTTGTTTCTTAATTTCCATACAGGTCCTTCCGCCGATTCGCTATTTGTCTCGCTGAATATCCCAAACGCTATCAGTTCATGGATGCAGATTGGGCTCACGGTCGCCTTTATCGTTTGTTCCGCTTTTGCTCTTGCCCGGTTCAAATCCCATATCGGCTTGCGCGGAATGATCCCTTCACTCACTCTTTTTTCTACGCAATGTGTTTGGTTTCTATTGCCGACTTTGTTGTCGCTGTGGGGGCGATTCAGGGTCCCGCAGAGCCGCTACAGCACAGGTGTCCTCGCAGTAATGCACTCGGCGCAATACCTATGGGTAACCAGCTACTATGCCAAACGGGAAGCCTCGGCGACCGGTGGCCGTTCTTGGCGTCCCTTTGCGTATTTCACTATCCTCGTTGCGGGTGGCATTGCACTTTTTGTTCCTGGCCCCTGGCTCTCCAGTCTTATATTCCATTTTGATCTCACGCGAAGCTTCTTGATTTTCACCGCGTTAGTGAACATCCATCACTTCATTCTTGATGGAGCCATTTGGAAATTGCGCGATGGGCGGATCGCCAATTTGCTCCTCAATCCCCGAATTCAGATCTCCCAATCTGTCGCGGACGTGCGAACCAGAACGACAGCGTTGCTTCGCTGGCTGGTTGGGCAAACTTCTGGTGCGCGTTTTGTACGCGTAGGAGCCGTTCTGGCATTGCTCGCGTGTGGAAGTATTGATCAAGTGCATTATTATCTGGCTCTACATAGCGACGACCTCGCTGATTTAAAGCGCGCTGCCGCACTGGCACCGTATGATGCTCCGCTGCAAGTACGAGTGGCGCGTGCTGCGTTAGAGCAGGGTAAATCGCAGGATTCCATGGCCGCTTGGGAATATGCGATTAAGGCCGACCCCTCTGATCCTGCGCCGAGGGAGACCTTCCTGCGATACCTCATGCGCGAAAAGAGGTTGGATGTGGCCTATCGAATGACCGGAGATTGGCTCAAGGATGCGCCCGACGACGTTGCTCTGCTGATAGATCACGGGATTCTCGCAGAGCAATTCGGAAAGTTGGAAGATGCTGAGCAAAGCTGGCAAAAAGCGTTAACGCTTGACCCTTCTCAAGCAAATGCGGACCTTTATTTAGCTCTTGCATTGGATCGACAAAACAAGTTGGATCTCGCAATCACGCACTACGAGACATTTCTCGCCAAAATTGGCCGACCGGGTGCCTCGAATCCTTTGTCCCCGGGAGCCTTGATTACAGTTGTGCTGAAGCTGGCGGACTGTAATGCGCGCATCAACCGCCCGGACAAGGCTTTTCAGTTTTATAAAATGGCGCGCGCCCTGGCCGTAAAAACGAAAGAACAAAAAATGGAAAGCTTTGCGGCGATAGCGGAGGCATCGCTTGCGGCGAAGCTTGGACGAACTAATGATGCGTTGCAGCTTTATCAGAGCGCATTAAGGATCGACGCTACTGTCAATGACCATCACAACGAAGCCATTGATTGGTATTCCTACGCCATGTTTTTGCGTCAGGCAGGTTTCCCCGCACGCTACACTTATGCTGGCTTGCTTAAATCGCAAGAATTATTTCCCACCGGTTCCAGTGACGCGACCTTGGCATCTGCATCAGAATTTCGCAAAGAGCTAGAAAAACAGCTTGATCTTCAGGCAATACGAATTCGTCGCGATCCTGAGCCGTTGCTTAAGGAAGCCATGGAACTTCAGCGCTAAGCCATCATTGTGTTAATTCTCGGCTAGAGGTGCAACAGGAATTTCTTGGCTTCGGCAGCCGCTGGGAAGAGTTTTTCTTCAGCCTGGAATTCGGCGGAGTGGACGCAGCGCCGGCTACCGCGTAGCTTTACCGGATGTTTTAGATGAAGCATCTCATGATAAACAATGTATTCGAGCACCGATTGCGGCACATGGGGATGATCGAAAGCGCGGCTGATGACTATCGCGTTATGCGCCGGATCGTAATGCCCAAGGCGGTTACGGGCTGGGCTCTGACTCCAGCTCATTTGCGGGCGAGCAAGCAGCCCATGAAAAAATCGGACATTTAAATCGTCGAAGATCGCTTCTAGATTGTAAGTGCGGCCTTGCGGTGTTTGCATACGCTTTCGGCCCCTGATCTGCCGGATCAGATGGGCTTTTTCAATCACATGTCTCGACGCGGTGTAACGGCGGTAGCGCAGGGAGAACTCCCGCTGAATGGGCTTACGGTACATTTTCGCGAGTAGGATGTGAGCGAGGGCCTCAACTACGTCTTGCGGCGCGCCCTGTAAGAGATCAGAGACGCGAACGTGCAGCCGGCCTTCGCGCATGCGGATTGTGTTGTTTAGGCTGGCGAAAGCGTAGAACTGGACCTTCAACTCCGGGACCGGAGCGCCGGGGCGCAGGCCTCGATATGCGTGGTGAAAAATTGGCAGCAGTTGTTCGCTCACGTTGTGGTCAGATTAGCACGTCTTGTTTTTAAGGCAATGTCACCGCGGATGCGCGAGGGACGGGCGATCTTCTACAATGTAATGGTGAGGACGTGGGAAGTAATTATTATCGGCGGCGGAATCATCGGCCTTTCGCTGGCGCTTGCCTTGCGCAAACGGGGAATTCGGGTGCTCATCGTAGAGCGCGGCGAGCCCGGACGTGAAGCCTCATATGCTGCCGCCGGAATGATCGCGGATTTTGCCCCTGAGTTGCCTCCCTCGCTTTTGCCTCTGGCCATAGCGAGCGCTCGGATGTATCCCGAATTTGTTCACGAACTGCAGGATCAGTCAGGAATGAATGTGGATTTGCGGGATAACGGAACATTGTTGCTCTCGGCGCACGCGGCTTCCGGGCCAGGTTGGAAAT
>JANWKU010000053.1 GCA_025451215.1 Terriglobales bacterium | reverse complement strand
CGAGGCTAAAGTAATGTCGATTGCCGCCGAAGTGGAACAACAGGAGGTGTCCTTATGGACCCAATTCTTGTTCCCGCTGCCCAATATCTTCGGATGTCAACCGATCACCAGCAGTATTCCCTAGACAACCAATCTGACGCCATCGCTCGCTATGCGACAGAAAACCGCTTCCAGGTAATAAAGACATATTCCGATCCGGCCAAGAGTGGGTTGCGGCTCAAGAATCGAGCCGGGTTAAAACAACTACTTAAAGACGTTGTTAACGATGAGAAGCCACAGTTCCGCGCGATTCTCGTTTATGACGTAAGCCGTTGGGGTCGGTTTCAAGATCACGACGAAGCGGCTCATTATGAGTATGTCTGCAAAGCGGCGGGCGTTCCTGTTCACTACTGCGCGGAAATGTTCGGCATAGATAGCGGCCCAATAGGCTGGATTCTCAAGGCCCTGAAAAGAACAATGGCTGGGGAGTATAGCCGCGAACTTGGTATCAGAGTTTTGGCGGGTCAGAAACGATTGGTTCGTTTGGGATTCAAAGCCGGGGGAATGCCGGGTTACGGTTTACGTCGAATGCTTGTGTCGGACGACCGCAGGCCAAAACAATTGCTAGCGCATGGCGAACGCAAAGGACTAGCCACTGACCGGGTGATTTTGGTGCCCGGACCCGCCCGAGAAATACAAATTGTCCGAATGATATATCGAATGTATCTTTCCGAACTCTTGAGTATGGCCGAGATTGTCGGATATCTGAATCGGAAAGGCATAACTTATCCCGGAAAATCGGGATGGAGCGTTAGAGCAATCAGCAACATACTGTCGAACCCAAAATATGTAGGGTGCAATGTTTTTGGTAGAACAAGTTCGAAGCTGTCCACTCCGATAGTCAGGTTGCCCAAATCAGATTGGCTAATTGTGCCCGAAGCCTTTAAACCGATTGTGACTCAAGAAGTGTTTCACGACGCTCAAACTAGGATTCGGTCTCTGACCATTAACCAGTCCAACGAGGAATTGTTGAGCTCGATAAAAACGCTATGGACCTCTGGCGGACGGCTTTCTTGGGACATAATCGCCAAATCCGCTCTTACTGCTTCACCCTCCACGTACCGGGTACGGTTTGGGAGCTTAACCCGCGTTTATGACCTGATCGGATACGGCAGTCTTGGGGAGTTTTCCTTTGTAAACACCCGGCGTTGTTCTCATATTTTGCGGGACCACTTGCTTTCTGAGATCGTGAGCAAATCCGATGGGCAAATATTGTTGGTGGACAGCGGTGCTAGACACCGGAGTTTGCTGAAACTGAAGCGGAATGGATTACCCATTTCGCTCTTAATTTCTAGAATGGTGCTTCGAGGGAAACATCCGACTTGGCAAGTCCAACCTGTTCCCTGCGAAAGTAGGTATATAACGCTACTGGCGCGCCTCACTGAGGACAATTCCTCATTTATGGATTTCTATGTTTTTCCGCGAATTGAACACACGAAAAGATTTACCCTCCCGGCAAACGCCCCTTGGTTGGAGCAAGGCATGCGGCTTACGAATTTATCTGATCTTTGCCAAACAGTCGGAAGCATTCTGACAACCGGATGACGACATTTCGGCAGAGAAATGCTGACATATCGGCATCAGACGATCCTTGCATCATCGAATGGCTTATTTCATGCAAGGTTGACGTTGGCAAGAGACTTGCATCTCCAAGGTCAATGGAAGACCTATTCAGCCCCATCAAGGATGAGCTTTACGTCGCTTTGACGAAACTGGGTGCAGACAAAAAGCTGCTGATAGCTGTGGGGAACTGGAGGGACTCGCTCCCGGATCGGCATGTTCTCGATCTACTCAAGGAATTGAACGCTGGGAAGGTGGGACGAGGAAATAAATTCGCCCTTGCCCGCACCGATCACCCATGACCACCGACACGATTATTACAGTGCGCTGTCCGTTCTGCCAGGGACGCGGCGAGTTCTTCCCTATGTTGGCATTCTGGGACGGCAGATTCGTTTGCTTCTTGTGCGCTCATACTACCCGCCTCGATTGTGTTTCATACCAATGCTCATGTCGGCAATGTACGAAGATGAGACGCGCCGCACATCAGCCAGAACGCATCAGCTTCGATAATTTATTGTGCTGATTTTGCATGTAATATTCTTGTCGCTTTGCGTTCTTCTATTTCCTCCTAAAAGGAGTACGCCATGAGCCGTAACGCGCTAATTGCCCTGTCCTTCGTGGCATTCTTTGTTCCGGCCTTGCACGCACAAAGTCAGCACGCCGGAAAGACGATATTGATAAATCGAGCTGTTTTTGCACTGTGCCAGATTCGGCGCTCACTCCTGGTGAAATGAATGCCTCGCTCGCTTGTCGAGGCGTTGGTGACGGAAGAAGGAAGGCCCCAACGGCGGTTTCGACTCGAAACTCTGATTCCAGGAGTTGTCGATAGCCTTCGAGTGTTTCTGCATCGTCATCCACAAACAAGATTTTGTTTTCCGTCGCAAGCTCGCCCGGATTCTCGTCGGGGGATTTTTCCTTCTCTACAACCGTGACCGTGAGGTTGACGCCCGTTGGTCGTTCGGACAGGTCTTCTGGACCGTGATCGCCAAGCAATGCCAGTATTTCTTTACTGCCATGCATGATCCGGTCAACGCTTTTTTGTTGTTTATCGGTAAGTGGTTCAGGGCCGCGCAGCAGTTGCGCGCTGGTCATGATCACATTCAGCGCGTTGCGAATATCGTGAATTGTTTGCGCGGAATTTACGGAAGACATGGCGCATTCCTTCCAGCAAGAACATCCCCATTGGGTTTGCCTAATTTGACCATGCTCACAACTCTTATCGGATATCAAGTTGAGTCGATAGAGTTACCGCAGTCATAGGCATTTGTATGTAGAGTTCCGCTCCTTGATCCCTAAATTCAAGGTTGTCTGCACTCAATTTGTCTAAATTTCAGATTTGTCCCAAGTAAATCCGTCTCGCGACTCGCTGGTTTGTCTCAATTGCACTCGGCGTCAATGGTTTGCGTTTGATTTTTTCGCTCCGATTGGCCGATAGAGAGTCTTCACGGCCCTGCAGTCGCCGGAGGAAATATGGCTTCGCTGAAGTTGCTGGTGGTTGAAGACAACATTGCGAACCTGGAATTGATGACCGAAATTTTCACTTCTCTTGAAGCGCAAGTTCGCGCGGTCAGTGAGAGCGAAAAGGCGGCCTTCCTGGTGACCCAGGAAAAATTTGATGGGATATTTCTGGACTTGGAGATGCCTCACTTAAGCGGATTTGAACTGGCCCAACTGATTCGCGAATCCTCTTGGAACAAAGCTACTCCCATCGTGATTGTGACGGGGCGCGATGAGCGCGACACAATGAAAAAAGCTTTTTCCACTGGAGCTACCTTTTATCTTCAGAAACCGATTGACCGGCAGAAGCTCGGCACGCTATTTCGTACGGTTCGCGGCAGTTTTCTGGAGAATCGCCGCCGATCTGCGCGGGTCCCATTACTGACGGCAGTGAATTGCAGTGCGGGTGAAAAAACCCTTCAGGGCCGGACCTGGAATTTAAGCCAGGGCGGAATGCAAGTCGAAGTCAACGGCCTAAAAGCAGGGGAACGTGTCCGAGTGTCGTTTCACCTTCCTAGTTCTCGAACAAATATTGAAGCTTTTGCGACCGTCGTCTGGGGTACTCAGGACAGACAAGGCATGCGATTTACACAATTGACGTCACAGAATCAGGAATATCTTCGTGAATTCATCTCTCAGGTGGAGAAGCCGTAACGAGATAAATCTAAAGCTCCCTAACCTTCAGTAATCAGAAGAATTTAATCGAATAGGCCGATTTTGTTCTTGAGAAACTATGCAGGTGTAATGTGCCATTCCAACCAAATTACGGTTCAGGCGGAACGATATTAGTGGCAGACGATCAACTGCCCAATCGGGAATTGCTTGATGAACTTCTATCCGCACAAGGCTTCAAAGTTATTGTGGCATCTGACGGAGCCGAAGCGCTCAAACAGGTGGCCAATGAATCAATCGATCTAGTGATTCTTGATGTAATGATGCCCCACCTAAATGGATTTGAGGTCTGCGAAAAAATCAAATCCAGTCCTGACACATACCTGATTCCGGTGATTTTGATTACCGCGCTTTCCGAAAAGCAGGACCGCATCGAAGGCATCAAGGCTGGCGCCGACGATTTTCTAACTCGGCCAGTAGATCGAACCGAATTGCTGGCTCGCGTCCGGTCATTATTAAAACTTAAACAACGCACCGATGAATTGGAGCGTGCAGAGACCGTTCTATTTACGCTCGCAAGAAGCATTGAGGGGAAAGACCCTTACACTCACGGACATTGCGAACGTCTCGCCGAATACTCTGCCACTTTGGCAACACATCTTGGCTTGCCCGAGGAACAAGTTGTTGCTTTACGACGAGCCGGAGTAGTCCATGACATTGGCAAGATCGCAGTGCCAGATTCAATCTTGTTAAAGCCCTCCAAGCTTACCCCCGAAGAATGGAAGCTCGTGCAGGAACATCCCATCGTTGGGGAACGTATTTGTGAGCCGTTGAAATCATTCCGCTTGGTACTGCCCGTTATTCGTCATCACCATGAAAAGTTCAATGGTTCGGGATATCCCGATGGTCTTGCCGGCGAAAACATTCCGATTACTGCAAGAGTGCTACAGATCGTGGATGTGTATGACGCTTTAACCACGATCCGGCCTTACAAGCCTGCATTTTCGACCAGCGATGCATTGCAAACGATGAAAGAAGAAGTGGCTAAAGGATGGTGGGACCCGGATATTTTTGATCAATTCGAGCGGCTTGTGAAAAAACACGAAGCTAAATTTCTCGCCCGAGGCGCAGCCGCAGGTGCGGAAGGTTAATTATGGAAACTCGTTTAAAGAAAATATTCGCGACAAGCGCATTCATTTTACTTACCGGATTTGCAATCCAAAGTTTTGGCGAATTGCCTGCGGGGCAACAGGACGCCGCGCTTCTACAGTTAAGCTTGGCGGACCTCGGCAACGTTGAGGTCACGTCGACTTCGAAAGAACCCGAAGAACTTTGGAAAACGCCCGCGGCCGTTTACGTGCTAACGCAAGAAGATATTCGACGTTCCGGCGCCACTACCATTCCCGAAGTTCTACGCACGGTTCCGGGAGTGCAAGTCAGCCGAATTGATCAGGATCATTGGGCAGTTGGAATCCGAGGATTTGCTGACCAATTCTCGAAGTCCATGCTGGTTCTGGTAGATGGCCGTAGCCTTTACACGCCGCTCTTTGCCGGCGTGTCCTGGGGCCTGCAAGACGGAATACTTCTGGAAGATGTCGAACGAATTGAAATCATTCGTGGACCAGGCGCAACAATCTGGGGAGCAAATGCAGAAAATGGGGTAATCAACATCATCACAAAGAGTGCAAAAGACACCCACGGTTCGTTCGCGTCGGTCGGTGGCGGCAACATCGATCAGGGCATTGGCCAGTTTCGTTATGGAAATGGAAACGGCAAAAACCTTGACTACCGCATGTACGGAAAAATTTATAGCCAGGGTGGCGAATATCATCCTGACGAAATTCCTTACGATGAATCGCGTTTCGGACAAATGGGATTTCGCACAGACTGGAGTCCCACTGATCGCGACGATCTGACCATACAGGGGGATACATACAAAGGCGGACTAGGGGGCACGGTGCAGTTCGGATCATTTGACCCGCCTTCGCAAATCACCTCAGACCAGGCGACCGCCGTGTCTGGCGGTAATTTGATGGCGCATTGGCGCCGCCAATTGCGCGAGGGCTCCGATATTCAAGTCCAGGCCTACTACGATCGGACATCCGCTCAAGCCTCCAATTATCAGGAAATCCGTAATACGTTCGACATTGACTTCATTCATCACTTACCCCTTCCATGGCGGGAAGATTTCATCTGGGGCTTGGGGGCGCGTTTAAGTCCGGGCACATTCACCCAGGTTGTCCCTACGCTTGATGTGCTTCCTCATAGCCAGGCAGATAATGTGTACAGCGGATTTCTGCAAGATGAAATCGCGATTGTGCCCAACAAGTTTTCCCTCACATTAGGTTCAAAACTTGAACACAACAACTTCACAGGTTTCGAGATTCAACCGAGCATTCGTGGCTTGTGGACAATCAGTCCCCATCAGGCATTTTGGGCGTCGGTGTCGCGTGCGGTACGCACGCCGTCGCGCATCGAGGAAGATTTTGAGATTAGCGATTTCCTGCTTGCCAACCCTTTATTGTACTTAACAATCGATGGCAATAAGAACCTGGTGTCCGAGAAACTATTGGCCTATGAGGCTGGCTACAGGAGACTGATTAACCACAAACTCTATGTGGATGTTTCTATCTTCCATAACGACTACAACGATCTTGTGGCCTTGGGCACGGAAACTCTCTCCGTTGATTTAACGCCGGCCCCCCCGCATTTTACCGCTCATTTACCGTGGGTGAATGGAGCCAAAGGCAACACAGACGGCTTTGAAGTTGCGCCCGATTGGCAGCCTCTGAGCTGGTGGCAATTACGTGCCTCTTACTCGTATTTAAATCTGGATCTACAAGAGATGCCGGGTAATACAAATACAAGTTCCATCATCAATGACGAAGGATATAGTCCTCACAATCAAATTTCAGTTGAATCACGTTTTAATCTTCCGAAGAGATTTGAGTTTGATCCAACTTATCGTCATGTCAGTTCATTGCCAGCGCAATTAGTACACGGATACACAACGGCTGACGCTCATCTGTCATGGCATGCAACAAGCCAATTCGAGCTTTCTGTCGTCGGAGAAAATTTACTCCAGCCCGAACACTACGAATTCACCAGTTCGCCCAGTCCTTTCGTCGGCATCAAGAGAAGCGTCTACGCGCAAATCACTTGGAGACGGGGAGAGAACTGATTTCATGACGGGCGCAGCCACATTCGGATCTTCCTGCCAAGTTTTGCGGACCGGCGAAATTTCTTCCCGCCTTTGGGTCGCAATGCTTGCGGCATTATGGATGCTTGCTGCGCCTGGTATGCAAGCGCAGAGTTCAAAGGTCAGCGACTATGACGTAAAAGCTGCCTATCTCTTTAATTTCGGCAGGTTCGTGGAATGGCCAGCGGCTGGAGAAACGGATAAACGCGGTGCATTTACCTTTTGCATTCTTGGACCCGATCCTTTTGGTCCTAATCTAGATCATCTGCTCGCCGGAGAAACAATCAACGGGAGAAGTTTGATTG
Source organism: Terriglobales bacterium (assembly GCA_025451215.1). Classification (GTDB taxonomy): domain Bacteria; phylum Acidobacteriota; class Terriglobia; order Terriglobales; family Acidobacteriaceae; genus JAICKN01. Next base: position 11,912 of record JANWKU010000053.1, on the reverse strand, counting down.
TAAAGCGAATATCAAACGCGCAAGACTCGGCGGGTTGTCAGGTCCTCTTCATGAGTAGAGAAGAGGAAGGGCGTGTCACCAAGATTATTGAAACCTTGAATCAAGAAGCGGTGCTGACGGTCAGCGATATTCCTGAATTTGCGAAACATGGCGGCATGATTCAGTTTGTCGTGGAACAAAACCGCGTCCGTTTTGAAGTAAACCTCGACGCTACCCAGCGAGCCGGCCTGATTCTCAGTTCAGATTTGCTGAAAGTGGCTACCGCGGTAAAAAGAGGCCACGGAGACTGAGATGCCGCAGATCCGCCATTATCCGATCACTAAAAGGCTGACCCGCATGAATATGCTTGTCAGCGGTGTTGCCTTATTGCTGGCATGCGGGGCATTCGTTGCCTACGACATAATCACCTTTCGTGAGGCGAGGGCACATAACATCTCCGTGCAGGCCCAAATTATTGGATCAAATTCTATTTCAGCACTGTTGTTTAGCGATCCGAAAACAGCCGAGAACGACTTATCTGCCTTGAAAGCTGCTCCAAACATCCTATGGGCCGGTATTTATACGTTGGATGGCAAACCGTTCGCAATGTACTGGCGCAATACAAAGGGTCAACCTCCCGCATTGCCACAAATTGACCCCTCGAAAAGCGAAGCTCATTGGTTTAAAAACGGCGAATTAGTGGTAGTCCGAAAGATTATTTTTCAGGGGAAACCTACGGGCATAGTTGTCATTCGTTCTGATTTACAAGAAATTGACCTTCGTTTGAAACGTTACGCCTCTATTGCAGTCCTTGTTTTGTTTGCGTCTCTCATTGCCGCGCTTCTTGTAGGATCGGTATTTCAACGGGCAGTGGCCGAACCGATTGTGCATTTGGCCAAGATTTCCCGGATTGTCTCACGCGAGAAAAATTACTCGGTACGTGCCACTCCAACCGGTAACGGCGATGAACCGGATCTGCTCATCGAGTCGTTTAATGCGATGCTGGAGCAGATTCAGTATCGCGATGAGGCATTAAAAGAAGCACAATACGAGCTGGAACAACGAGTCGAAGCTCGGACTTCACAGCTTGCTGAAGCCAATCGAAGACTTCAAACACAAAATCAAGAGGTGGAAAGGGCCACCAAATTAAAGAGTCAATTCTTGGCCAGCATGAGTCATGAGTTGCGAACACCTTTGAATGCAATCATTGGATTCTCTGACCTGATGGCGGAAAAAACTGCCGGCCCTCTTACTGACAAGCAGGCGCGGTTCATCGGACATGTTCGTGATGGCGCCCGCCATCTATTGCAGCTAATCAATGACATACTCGACCTTTCCAAGATTGAGGCTGGACAGCTTGAATTTCGCTGTGAGGACTTTGGCATTAACGAAGCTCTACCTGAAGTGCTCTCGACTATTCGTCCGCTCGCAATGAACAAAACCATTACAGTGGAACAGAAGTTACAAACGAATCTTCCCGTCTTTGCTGATCGCGTCCGTTTTAAGCAGATCCTCTACAACCTGGTCAGCAACGCGGTCAAGTTCACGCCCAAAAATGGCAAGATTGAGATCGATTGTCACCAATCCGGCGATTTCGTTTCGATATCAGTAACCGACACTGGTATCGGGATCAAGCCGGAAGACCAGAAAATTGTCTTTGACGAGTTCCGGCAAGTTGAAGGAGCCACCGGAACCCATGAAGGCACGGGCCTTGGCCTCGCCATCACAAAAAGATTGGTGCAACAACAGGCTGGCCAAATTTCATTGGAGAGCGAATTTGGCAAAGGAAGTCGTTTTACTTTCACGCTGCCCTCGGGCCAGAAAGCACCTCAGCCTGGTGTCGAAGCTGATGAAGTGCCCACGGAAGAGCGCGCTGTAGATGGAAGTCGCCACAAGCCCCTCATCCTGGTAGTGGACAACGAGCCCCCAGCGCGGGAACTTCTGGCCAGTTATCTTGATCAAGATTATCGAGTTGTAATGGCCGAGTCTGGGACTGAAGCTCTGCAAAAAGCGAATGAGTTGCATCCAGACGCTATTACCCTCGACGTGTTGATGGCAAAGGGGAGCGGATTCGAAACTCTAGTCGCACTCAGGAAAGCGCCACAAACCGCCAATATTCCCATCATTATTCTTTCTATCATTGATCAGAAACATGTGGGCTTTGCATTAGGCGCCACCGATTATCTTGTCAAGCCCATTCGCAAACCGGAACTCTTGCAAACTATTCGCAAGCATGTGGCGCCAAACACGAAGAACGACTCCTCTATTCTGCTCGTGGACGACGATGCCAAAACGCTGGAACTTCTGGAGGAAAGCCTCCGAGGCGCTGGATATGAAACCCAAAGTGCGCACAGCGGCGTTCATGCCTTGGACGTTCTAGCCTCAAATACCGTTTCCGCTGTGTTACTCGATTTGTTAATGCCGGGCATGGATGGGTTTCAAGTGATTCAACACATTCGGCAACAATCAAATCTGAAAACTCTACCTATTTTTGTCATGACCGCGAAGCATCTTACATCCAATGAGATCGAACTTCTGGGCCGGGAAACGCAAGCGCTCTTTCAAAAAACAGGTTCATGGCAGGAGCAACTTATTGCAGAAATAGGAAGAGTTATTAAAAGCGAAAAATTGGCAAAAGGCGCGGGGGCCCAATGAAAACTGTACTCATTGCCGAAGATAATCCTGTAAATCGTGAATTGCTCCGGGAATTGCTGGAAGCTCGCGGCTATTCTGTTTCTGAAGCATGCAACGGTCAAGAAGCGTTAGAAAAAATCGATGAAGTGAAGCCGGACATCCTTCTCGTGGATATTGGAATGCCTGTTTTGGATGGATATGGATTTGTGCGCAAATTTCGCGAAAACCCGAAGTGGCAAGGACTTCCGGTATTGGCAGTTACGGCTTACGCCATGCAGGGCGACAAACAAAAAATCCTCGATGCCGGTTTTGATGGTTATTTATCTAAACCAATCGACTCAGTACCTCTCGAAAAAGAGCTCGCGCGTCTTTTGGCTTGAGACAATGGAATAGTCAAACCGGCAATGCAACAAATAACAATCGCCAGAACCTGCACCGTTCCATTCAAGAGGACATACCGATACCTTCGTAATCTTCTGGTTTAGCGAAATCCCTCCTACTTGCCGATAACAAAAATAAGAGAAATGCCACTCTTCTATCGGTCAACGCTGGTATGAGTCAACCCTGGTCGCTCCTTCGCCTTCCTCCGTTCCCGCCGCTGGCCCTGCAGGTAATGCGCATGGTCTCTCGCGACGACGTTTCTATGAAGCAGTTGAGCGAACTCATCAGCGCCGACCAGGCTTTTGCCAGCGAGATCCTCATGATCGCGAATTCTCCGCTCTACCAGTCCAGCCGCGAAATCACCAGCATTCTTCAGGCGACGACGCTGCTGGGGCTGGAGCGCATGAAGGGCCTCACCGTCACGGTTGGAGTTCGCGCTTATTTAGGAGACTGGTTCAATCTGCCGTCGCTGCGGGCCTGCTGGCGGCACAGCGTTGCATGCGCGCTGATCGCCGAAAAATTAGCTGCCGCTGCCCACATGGACCGTGATGCCTGCTACACGGCTGGATTGATTCACGACATTGGAAGACTTGGCCTCGCGGCGCTCCATCCCATGCCCTATTCAAAATTCTTGCAGGACACCGAAAACAATCCTTGCGATATTTTGCAGCGCGAGCGCGAATTATTTTCCTGTGATCACTGCGAGGCCGGACGAAATCTGGTGGAAGCATGGAAGTTGCCCAACAGACTGGCCGAAGTCGTATCGCGCCACCACGAACCTCGGATGTGGCGGGAGGATGACCTTCTCTCCATTGTGCATTTGAGTTGCCGCATGGCGGATAGTTTGGGTTTTGCCGCCGCCCACGGTCTCAACCCGCCGATTTACGACGCCCTCCTGAGCGAAATACCCCCGCAGGAGCACGGCAAGTTCCCACTAGCGACTGAAGAGATGGTTCTTCTGCTGGCCGCGCAAATCAATGCGATGGAGAGCGTGTAGCACGATTGCTCGGCTGATCGGAGTTTAAGAAAAAAGGCCACGCTATGATCCGCGTGGCCTTCCGTGATTCGGCGACAGAGAAGCCCCGCCGATTACTGCCGATCGTCAATCACCTTTACCGGAACCGCGTCACTTGCGGCTGCGGCCGTGGTTGCGGTTGGGGTTGCGGTTGAAGCTGCTGTCGGGGCAACGGTTGAAGCTGGCATTGTAGCGCCCATGGAAGGCGCGCTCGACGTTGCTGCCTCAGTTGTGGCAACTGTCCCCGACGCTTGCGGCGTAGCCGGAGCGTCGAGCTTTACCGTCGCAAGAATCCATTCCAGCTTATGAAATACCTGATTGCGGTTCACCGGAACGGGTTCCTCATCACCATCAGCGCGCGCGGTCTGCATCCCGAGTGCGAACTCATAACATGTTCCGTTCTGGAATACGTGATAGTACTTCGCATCGGCTTGCTTTGAATCTCCCGCCAGTACTTCCATCTCGCTGAATTCCGTCTTGCCAATCTTCACCTTTGCTGGGGAAGAAGATTTGTCAGCCGCAGCAGAGGCGTCCGGCGACGCAAATTGCTCACATTGCTCCGCCGTCAGCTTCGGAGCAACACTGGCGTTGAAGAATGCAGAGCTGAAGTCGGTGCCCGGATAAAGTCCGTTGGGCAATTCCACCGCGCTCAGCGTCAATCCACCAGGCTGGGAGAAATTCATGGGAACCGGCCCCAGTCCAACCCACTCAACCTTCGCCTCGTCTCCCTGCTTCAGGCTGTCGTACTTGGGATAACGGAACGAAACTCCATAATCAGCATTCCGATAAGTCGCAACAGGGATCTTCGCCTTCGCGGCTTTCTTCACAGGCTTCTTCACGACTGGCTTGGATGGAACCACCGGCGCGGGCGCCGGCATTTCGGGCTGATTGCTGGCCTGTATTGTGGGTGCGGCGATGGTAGTCTTCGCGGCTTTGGAGCAGCCGCTGGTTTCAAGCAACGCGACTCCCATAAGTGACAACGCCACTGCTGAACCTACAATCGTCAGTGTTTTTGGTTTGTGCGTGCTCTTGCCGGCTGGCTTCGCCATGGAAGCGGGCCGCTGCGATTCTGTTTTCGTTGCTTGTGTTGCTGATTTTGCCTCTGACTTGCCGTTTAAATTCAGTTGCGTGAACTGCGTCATATTCTGCCTCCGGTCCGGGTGTCCCCAGTCGCGGAGAAGAACTGCACGGCAAGAACCTTTGCGCCGACGTTGATTTTTATGGAGTTACATCACATCAGATCGCGCAGATTCGTGGCCCACGCGACACTCTGTGGTCGGCCAGACACATTCGTAGATGGTCTATTGCGGAATTTCACCGGCAACTTCCGCGGGCACTTGAGAGGCGCTTTGCTGCAACAGCATCCAGTCGTTTTTCACCAGCCGCAGTGAAGCGCGCGGCGGTTTACCTCCCTTCAACTCTTCCTCGATCCGCGAGCGCAGCAGTTGCTGCGCCAGTTGCGGAGAATCGCTGTGCAGAGCATTCCCTTGGCACAATCCCACCTGAAGAACTTCCCCATCTTTCTCCACTTTCAAAATTGGACGCCCCGCATTATCGAGCCTGGGTGTCACCTCGCCCTTTAGGCCCGCCCATTTCCCGGCAGCGGAAAGTTCATCTCCCGAAACTGCACCCATCGCATCCAGCTTTTCCCGATACGCGCGACGGTCCGCTTCGGAAAGCGGCGGCTCCAACCCGTGCCCCACTTCAAACATCATGGCATTTCGCGCGGGGTCAAAATGCCACTTGGTCAGGTATGCGGTCTCCACCGTTCCCGCCACGATGGGATGCAAAAAGAAAACTACCGCCATATATTTTTTGGAGAACAAGACAGACTCCAACACTCCATGTGTAGGCTTGCTGCGCTTCATGCCCGGCACCTGCGGAATAACGAACGAAGTCATCTCCGTCGCAGGATGATGCTTGCTGTAATGCACCAGCGTCTTCGCTACCTGCTTCGGCGTCGTCACTCCCAGATCGCCGATAATGCTGCGGTGCGCCGCGTGTGGATAATAAAAATCTATGATCTGTCTAGAAAAATCCGCGCAATTGCGCCGCAGCAAACTATAACGCTCACGGTTCGGCGAGGAATTCATCTTACGGATGAACGCATCATCCTGCTCCGGACGCGTCGCTACCTGAAATCCATACAACGTGCGGTCGTAAGCAGAACCAACAAGCTGGTACCAAGGACCAGACAGTTCTTCATTTTTCAAAGCCTGATCGCCGAAAGAGCGCCCATCATTTTGCGAAATGTCATCTTTCGAAATCCCGCCCTTCGGATCGGTGAGTTTCGAATCATTACTCGCAATAATTTTTAATTGCGGCAAATATTGCCGACGCAGAAAAGCTACAAGCTTTGGATCGGCGTACAAGGGAATGTCGCCGGGCTTTTCCACGGCATACAAATACGGAATCAGTGGAACCGCGATCCAGTCGTATCCCGCAACGCCGTGGTACCGGCTGACGACCGCCCCCAACTCTCCCGGCCGGCATCGCCGCAATCGTATCGGAGAAACCGCGCAAACGCGCGACAGGTAAACGGCGGAATGACCCGTTCCGGCAAACGTGCCGTCATAACTGTATGGTTCTTCCAGAAGCAGCGTGGCTTGCGCGTACAGCAGCGAATGACCAACAAAAATTATCGCCGCGACCAGCAAACAACGGCTCGCTAAACGTCCCATAAACCTCTGAAACTCCAAATCATCAGATGCAAAATACAGGGCAGATTTTTACAATCCCCTGACAAATGATGCTTTAGGCGTACTCCAAGGATATCTGTAGTTTAGGAAGAAAAAGACTGTACGAAAGTATTAAGACTTATAGGAGCAGTTATTAACCATGATTTAAACAACGAGCAGGCATGTGCGAGATATCGGTTCAGGTCACAGTAGCAGCGAGCTACTCGAACTGCTTGCGAAATTCCGCGAACTGCTGCTTCAGGCTGGAAAGTTCCTCGCGCAGCGCGGCCACTTCTTCCTCCAACCGTACCACCTTCTCTCCCTCGTGCGTCCTTCCCAAATTGTGAGGTGGCGAGTTTTGGGAAAACGAACTTTCAGAAAAAGACCTGTACGGCGCAACCGGCTCTGCCTCCATGCTCAAACCTTCCACATCCCCGGCCAGCAGATGCATGTACCGCGACTCCTTGGTCCCCGGCTGCCGCGGAAGTACTCTCGCCAGTGCCGGCTCGCGCTGCATGAGGCGCTGCAATGCGGACTGCACATCGTCCAACGTTTCAAAGCGGAACATGCGTTCACTGCGGCCGCGAAGCTCGCCCGGCGTTTGCGGCCCGCGCAGTAGTAGCACGCACAGCACGGCAATCTCCCGCCGGTCAAAATTGAACTTCTCCTGCGACCGGTGTTCGTATTTTGTGACGCGGCTATCAGCGCCACTGGCAGGCCCGGCAAGGCGCTTTTCCTGCAAACTGTGCAGCGCGCGCCGCACGCCGTCTTCATCGTAGGCCGTCACCGGCTCACGATTGTTCTTCTGGTTGCATGCATTCACCAGCGCGTTCAGCGACAGCGGATAGTAATCCGGCGTGGTAATGTCTTTCTCAATCAGCGCGCCCAGCACCCGCACTTCAATCTCGTTCAAAATTTCCAAGCAGCCACCGTCTTTCGCATGAATCTCGGAATTCGCTCCGAATAAAATCGGAGGATTCGAATAAAATTGTACAGAAGAGTTTCCTGCCAGTGGCCGCCGCAAAGCAGAATCAGTATTTCTTCCCTAAAAAGCTAAAAGCCATGCTCGAAAGCATGGCTCGCCTCCCGCAACGCCGGTTTAGTGACGGTCATGATGGTCATTATCATGATGATCGCTATCGTGATGATCGTCGCCGTGCGCGTGGCGCCACTGCCAATACTGCGACTGTTGATCGTGGTTGAGCTTCTTGTAGGGGCGATTGTTTATGTGGACCTGTACCGTCCATTGGTTGTAATAACCCTGCTCTTCCGGCCCCCATTGATGGTAGTCGTGACTATAAGGATCGTACGCCCGGTACGGATGGGACTCGCCGCAAGCCGTCGTGAAAAGCGGTGCTGCAATAGCGGCGGCAAGTACCAACGAACCTAAATAACGCGATGCTCGTAGCATCTGTTCCTCCTGAAGGTGTTCACCCGATTCGCAACACCTCGAATTGAACTCAAACGACTAAACTCAAAAGATAAAACCCAACATCCTGAGCTTTGTTGCTCTGGGAACATGCGGCGTTGCCCGAAGGAAAGGGATTCCCCCGGCGAAAAGGGAATCTGACTTGAAACGGAACGACTTGCCCGCGCTAGTTTTTTAGAATTTATATCCGAATCCGATCGAAATGATCGGATAAAACTTGAAGGGCGCGAGGTCGTGGTTCAGCTTATTCCGCTCCGCTTGCAAGTTGCTCTGGAAGGAAGCATCTCCTGCGACCGCCTGGCAGTTTCCTCCTCCCGCATCGCATGCGCTGCCAGAAAAATTCAGCAGCAGTCGCGGCACATTCTGGTAAACCGCGCCGAACTCCACCGGAATGCTCCAATGCTTGCGCCCGCGCGGCGCCAGATTCCCCCATCCCAAAACAAATGCCGGATCCACTCTCTTGAAGTCCAGTTTCGCGTCGCCCGTCAGCGGATTATTCGCGTCGCTGGCATAGTCCTGCCCGTTGAAGCTGAACGTTTGAGTCGGCGGCACCGACGCGTTCGCCGTGATCTTATTTCCGTTGTAAAGCACCACGCCCGGGCTCAGATGAAACGAGCCTCCAAATGGAAACCAGTCAAAATAAGCCTCGCTGGAACGAAAGTTTAATTTCCCTTCGTAGCTCACGCCATCCTGGCTCAAGGTGCGGTCGTAGTTGAACATGTTAAAACCCGCGCGAATGTTGGCCCGGCTCATCACCGGAATAGCGGCTTCAAATCCCATCCCCAGTGATGAGACCTTTACGCCAATCCCAATTTTCCCCGCCGATTCAATCGCCCGCGGCTTCGCAGCCGACGGCGTCTGTAACTGCTGCGCTGGAGGTGCGCCGGAATCGTCGGCGACATCCACGCTCGCGCTAGCGCCCGCTGTGGTCGTTTTCGTAGCGGTACTTGCCCCATCCGGCGTGGCCATCGCAAAAGGCCCCAGCGCAAACAAAAGTACGCACACCGCGTAATTGATCCATGCGGCCGTGGCTCCGCACCATAATTTACTCATGATTACACTCCAATCTCAAATGAGCAGGATTTGGCCGCACCTCGGCCCCAAGCAGTGCCTCTCCCATCGGCAGATTCGGCAAAACTATTCAATTGTTAGAGGAAATAAATGAAAGCCCAACTCGTTGTGGAAGAGCGGCTCTTTCGAGCCGCGTAACTAAGACGAATACCAAGGCCCTTTAGGGCCGGGCGCTAAAACTGCTCAACCTGCAAACATCAATTCGGACGCTTCCTCACCACCGCCTCCAAATTCTGCAGCGCGAGCGATGCAAACGACGGAAAACTTTGCTCCAGTGCCACATGCGAAGCCATTACTAAGTCCCCATTGACCACGTCCCAACTCGCTTCCCCCTGTTGCCCCGATCCCTGCCAGAAGCTAAATAAATGCTTACCGGTGCCGTCCTCCTGAAGAAAATTAAACGCTCCCGCATATGGCGTGCTCAGAACAAAGCCCGTCGGCACCAGGCTGCCGTCACTTTTCACGTCGTACGTCGCAACGCTGCTGTCCACGTCAGCCGTATCTTGCCACATCGCCCACACAAACTTTCCCTGCTGGTCCGCCCAAACATTCGTTAACTGTTGGTTCTGCCGCGGCGCCAAAAGCGGCGGTCGTGAAATCGGCGTGAGCGCTCCTGTGCTGTTGTTAATGACGTACGTGAATACCTCTCCGTTGATTTCATCGGAGCTGCTCACGTCCGCTCCGGCAAAAAGATATTTGTTCGACGAGGCAAGGGTCAGCAACGATTCTTTCGCCCCACCTTGTGTTCCTCCAGATGACGTCGCCTCACCAAGACTCTTGTAAGGACTTCCCGGGACTGCGCGCAAAGCTCCGCTGCTCGCGTCCAACGCGTATCCCAGAATTTCCGTCGGCTGCGACGAACCCTGCAGGTAAAGATATTGGTTTGAAATCGTAAACTGACCACTTCCCTGCGGAATCGTCGTCGTCTTTTTTGTCGGCGTCAAGACTCCGTTCGAGCGATCAATCCGGTATGTTGTAATGCCGTTTGCCATGGCACTATTTGCCGTGACATAAAGAAAATTTCCCGAGGGATCCATGGCCAAAGTGGCTTGTGGAGCAGCAAACGGTGACCCCGCAATCCCGGTGAGTGAACCATTCTTCGGATTCACCGCGAAGCCGTAAATGCCCTTGTTCGCCGAAACATACACAAACCATCCCCCCGGATCAGTGGCCATTGAGAACGCTCCGCCAGCCGCATACAACGGCGGACCGCCGCTGCCGTTCGGATTGGTCATCGTGCCATCCGCGTCGATATTCAATTGAACAACGCCTTTGTCCTCGGTCCCATATGAGCCGTAAAGGTAGCCGTCACTCCCGCCAGAGACCGCAAGCGAAAATGAAGACTTGAAAACGTGTCCGCAGTTGTCCCACGCCTGCACCACGGGCGCGTAGCCTTTGGAAGGCAGCGCGACGTAAGCGTCAAGCTGCGTACCTGGCATCGTGTACGGACTCACGTCCGGCCCCGTGTAAATCCGCACCGCACTCATCCCCTTCGCGCACGCCGGATTTTGCGCAGACGCCGCAAAGTGGACGGGCGCGCTGTCCGATTTGCCCGCGGGCAAATACACGGTCACGCCAGCCGCGGAATTCACCTTCAATGGCACCGCCGTTTTGGACACCCCGCCACAATTGTCCCAGGCCTGCACCACCGTGTTATAACTTCCCGTTTTTAATTTGACGAATGTTTCCAGGTGCCCGCCGCTCGTCTTATACGCAATCACCCCCGGCGCCGTGTAAATGCGCATCGACGAAACGCCTTTACTGCACCCCGCGCTGACCGCATAGGCTTCATAAAAAACCGGAGATCCCCCGGAAGCGCTCTTAGGAGAAAGCACGGTGATCACAGGCGAAGCGGAAGCCGCAATCGTAAAAGAAAAGACAAAAAGAAAAAGATTAGGAATGGTGAGATAAGACCACAATGAAAAATGATTGCAAACCAAGTGCGCGCGTTTATGTGTATCCATACTTCAACAGAGACCCCCCGCCCAGCTTGGAAAGCCGGGCCCCTGACCACGAAGGAATCATGTACGCAGCAAACAATTCGCACAATCAGGCAAATCAGAAGATTTTCCGGGAAGGTTACGGAGTGCTACTTAGGCTTTTATGATGGATCCAGAAACTTTTACCGGGAGACTTCACTAGAAGTCTTAGTCGGCCCTAATCAGAACCTTAATCAAAGACGCCTTGCTTACTTCGGATCCTGAATTGACTCGACGCCATCTCAGAAAATTGTTTACGGAATGGAAATTGGTTGGGAAGGATATTACTTCAGTCGTTCCTCAACTTACTTCGGATCCTGAATTGAATCGACGCTGTCTCACAAAATTGTTTCCGGAATGCAGATCGGTTTAATGCAGATCGATTTTGGGAAGGGCACGACTTCAGTCGTGCCGCAGCAGCCCACAAACTACCGCGGTTTTAGCCGCTGAACCAGAAACAGAACGGCCCGCGCTCTGTAAGCCGCGGGCCGTTCCGGTGGACTGCTTGGGATTGACCAAGAGGTGGTCACTCTAAAAAGTGTAACCACTTCTGCGAACTCCGGGTTCTTTCATCGAAGCACCGGCGCGACCTTTACGCCGGATGGTTCCAATCCTACTCACCGGTCGAGTTGCGAAGGTTCTTAGAGCAACCGCCCTAAGTCTCAGCCACCTCACCTGGTCTTTGATTCCCACATCTATTACTACAATCAGAACTTGTCATCAGACCACCTCCTCTCCGGTGTAAT
>JANWKU010000052.1 GCA_025451215.1 Terriglobales bacterium | reverse complement strand
GCCGGGGACGCGTCGTGCGGCACTGCGACGAAGACGGATTGCGCGGCATGGGCGTGGTCATTGACGAGTATCGTTTCGAGCGCAAATAAAGCGCGCATAAAGGATTGAATGGCTAGCACTCAAGTCACCCTCGAAGAGCCTCTGCCGTTGCCACAGGAGGATGACGGCACACAGTTTATTCGTGTGATCGTGGCCGACACGCAGGCCATCTTCCGCGCGGGACTGCGTAAGATTTTCGCTCTGGAAGACGACATTCGCGTCGTCGGCCAGGCTGAGAGCTTTCCGCAGGCGCTTTCCGCCGCCAAAAAGTTTTCCGCTGACATTCTGATTTTTGAAGCTGCTCTGGCCGAAAGCCCGGTGGATGCAGTGAATGAACTCCTGCGCCAGTCGGCAAGTCTGCGGCTGGTCGTAATTACAGCCCAGCCGGAAGAAGACCTCACGTTGGAATTGTTCCGCCGCGGCGCTCATTCTGTGGTTTCTCGTGAAGTGGAGCCGGAGTTGCTGGTGGATTGCTTACGCAAAGTTTCCGAAGGGAAGCCCTGGCTCGACGCCCGTGGTGTCGAATGGGTATTGCAGGCATACCGCTCGCAAACCTCGCGCTCCGCCTCCGGACGCACCAAGGTGCAGTTGACTCCGAAAGAATCCCTGATCGTTTCCTGCGTCACGCAGGGAATGAAGAACAAAGAAATTGCTGTGCGGGTTGGCACCACCGAACAGGTCGTCAAAAACTATCTGCGTAAGGTCTATGACAAGTTGGGCGTTGCGGACCGCCTGGAATTAGCGCTCTATTGCCTGAATAATCGCGTCACAGACCGAAACGGGAACACGCCCACCACCGTTGCGGTAAAGCCATCTGCAAATGACTCGCTTGCCGTTCCGGTTGCCGTTAACTCCGCCGATCCTGATCCTGCCTCCTAATTGGTCCGCCGAGCATCCAACATTGCTTAAGTCTCGTCCCATGGCCTACCGATACGTGGCTTGGGGGGTTCTGGTTACCAAGGTTGATTGCTGAGCCTTGCAATCGCCGAATATAATCTGCTTATTCCTGCCATTTTGAGGGCTGGTGTTTTCATGTCTATGGCCACAGGCGCCCATCGCAACCGCCAGCTTCAAGAGCTGAGCATCTTTCATGATGTGGCCAAGGCGCTCACCTCATTTCTGGATCTCGATTCCATTCTGCAAGCCATCATGGAAAAAATGGCGGAATACTTTCGTCCGGACACCTGGTCACTGCTCATGGTGGATGAAGCGCGGGAGGATATGTATTTTGCGATTGCTGTAGGGCCCGCCTCCGAGGCGTTGAAGGACGTGCGCCTGAAGATCGGCGAGGGCATCGCCGGATGGGTCGCGAAACATGGCGAACGCCAGATCGTACCCGATGTGATGGCCGATCCCCGATGGGCAAAACGCGTTGACGACATGACCAAGACCGAAACCCACTCGGTCATCTGCATTCCATTGCGCGCAAAACACCGCGTGCTAGGCGTGATTCAGCTAATCAACGTCAACATGGAACACTTCAACGATCAGGAAGTTTTCTTTCTACAATCCCTCTGCGACTACGCCGCGATTGCCATTGAAAATGCCCGCGCCGTTGAAAAGATCCAGGAACTGACTATCACCGACGACTGCACGGGCCTCTACAACGCTCGTCATCTTTATAAAACTCTTGAAACCGAGGTGTACCGCTCGTCGCGCTTCGGCTATGAATTTTCCGTGCTGTTCATTGATCTAGACCACTTCAAGCAGGTCAACGACACTCACGGGCACCTGATTGGCAGCAAGCTGCTGGCGGAAATCGGCTACCTGATCAAAGCGCAGCTCCGCCTGATTGATTTTGCCTTCCGCTACGGCGGCGACGAATTCGTAGTTCTTTTGCCGCAGACCAGCAAAGATGCAGCCCTGCACGTGGCCACGCGCTTGCGCGACAGCCTGCGCGCCAGCTGCTTTTGCAGCGAAGAAGGACTGAACCTGAACGTCCGCGCCTCCATGGGAATGGCCACATATCCGCACGACGCGAAAACCCCGCATGACATCATCCGCCAGGCCGACGAAATGATGTACCTCGTCAAGAACACCACCCGCGACAACATTGGGATCGCGCAGCGCGGGGTGATGAAGTAGGAAGAAGCCGATCCAAAAGATTCGTGTAGCGCCGGGTCTTTGACCCGGCGGATTTCCCGCAAGTTGAGATGGCGGCGAATGTTAGGCCCTTACCTGGGCCAGCCCCCCATCGTAAAAACACCGACTCGGGCATCCCCAACACATTACGCCCACGCGCTTACGGCTTTGGGCGGAGTGGCCGATGACCCCGTGTGCACGTTTCAATCTAATTCACGATCCCAAACCAGTCGGTCGGAACTTGTACCATCCGGCGAAACACGTGTCAGCACTAAGCTCCTGCCCTCGAAGTGGAAGTTTCGTTTTAAGTCCGTACCCGCCCAACTGGGAAACAGACTCGCCTGGACATGGTGAATCACAGTATGGGTCGCTGCGTCCACATCAAAGGTCCCAAAGTAGGCGACAAAACCTGTCACTGCATTCCGCAACTCATCTTCGGGTGCATTGTCCAATTCCATCCCGGGAGACACGCTCGACCGACGATCCGGGCGCATGAGAAGCGCGAACATCCTGCCCGCCTTGTCATATTCGATTCGCCCTACCGGATTACGCCCAAAATGATATTGGGTTTGGCCGCTGCGAAGCGTTCGCACGCAGCTTCGCAACTTCCAGCAGCCGATAAGAGGACTGTGCCGCAGGGACTCTGAGAAAGCGGCGGGTGCGGAAATGGCTAACAGAGCCATAACTTGTCGTCGGTTCATAACGGCTCGAAGTGTATCACCGTCTTTGCGAGTGACCTGCCCAAATCTCTTTTGGATTGAGGGGGGATCTAAACCAGCGCCGCCTGATACTTCTCCGAATAAAGTAACATTCATCCATGCTGAATACGAGGCACTCTTCAATCGTCTTTGCCGTGAGTGCGGTGATTCTGCTGTCAGCGAATACTTCACATCGGCCACGAGTTAACCCCAAGGATGGCCTGACTTATATGTGGATCCGGTCGGGTACCTATTGGACTGGCTGCCTGCCCGGTGATACGCAGTGCATTGGGTGGGAGAGGAAAAGAACAGAAATTCGCATCGAAAAAGGGTTTTGGATTGGGCAAACCGAAGTGACGCAGGCCGCGTACAAGAAAATTATGAACGCCGATCCCAGCTACTACCATGGCGCAAGTTTACCGGTAGAGCGAGTGGGATGGTCCGATGCGACGACGTACTGCAGTCGAATCGGAATGCGCCTTCCCACTGAATCCGAGTGGGAATATGCAGCTTACGGAGGAACCACAGAACTGCCGAAAGAACCATTGAACGTGATTGCGTGGTATGACCCAAATAGCAACGACACGACGCATACGGTCGGCACAAAGCTGCCCAACGGATTTGGGCTGTTCGATATGCTGGGCAATGTGTGGGAGTGGGTAAGTGATGTGGGTACGATTGACATGAACGGCGCAATTCCTAATGCGAGAGTGTTGAAGGGTGGTTCGTTCTACAACGCTGCAAGGGACATTCGTGTGGCAGATCGACTGGGAGCGCCTATCGATCTGCGCCATCGCGATGTGGGATTCCGCTGTGCGGCCGATAATTAGACGAGCGCCGCCTGATATTCCTCGTACGCTCCCTTAAAGTCAGTGATCTTGTGATCATTTTCGAAGTGCCAGATGCGCGTGGCGACCTCATCAATCAGATCGTGATCGTGCGTGACCAGGAGAACCGTCCCCTGGTAGCGCTGCAAGGCAATATTAAGCGCATTGATCGATTCGAGGTCGAGGTGGTTGGTGGGTTCGTCGAAAACAAGGACGTTGGGCTTTTGCAGCATGAGTTTGCAGAATAGGAGGCGCGCTGCTTCGCCGCCCGAGAGGACGTCCGTCTTTTTGTTGGCGTCGTCTTTTTGAAAGAGCATTTGCCCCAGCAGGCCGCGGATTTCTTCGTGCGAGGCGCTTGAGTCCCACTGGTGCAGCCATTCTGACGCGGTCATGCCATTCTCAATCAGCGAGCGGTGGTCCTGGGCGAAGTAGCCGACTGCGGCTTCGTGTCCCCAAATCACTTTGCCGCTGGTAATGAATTCGCCGTCGTAGCCGCTGGTTTTGCGCAATTCAGCGTTTGGAATAGTTGGCGAATTTGCCAGCAGTGCATTGAGCAGCGTGGTTTTTCCCGCGCCGTTGCGGCCCATCAGTGCGATTTTTTCTCCGCGAATCACGCTGGCCGTGAAATTCTGAACAACTTTCGCCTCGTGGTAGGACTTGTTCACGCCTTCAAGTTCCAGGATGTGCTTTCCGGAAGGCCGCTTTTGCTCAAACTTCAAGAACGGACGCTGAATGTTTGAGCGCGCCAGTTCCGTCACCTGCAAGCGTTCTACTTCTTTTCTGCGCGACTGCACCTGACTGGAACGCGTGCCGGCCGCGAACCGCGCGATGAATTCATTCAACTGAGAGATTTTCTTTTCCCGCTGTGCGTTCTGCGATTCAATCTGCGAACGAATCTGTGTTTTAGCGACGATCATGTCGTCGTAAGTTCCGGTATAGGTGATGATGGTTTGATAATCAATGTCCGCGATGTGGGTGCAGATGCTGTTCAGGAAATGGCGGTCGTGGGAAATTACAATCAGCACGCCGTCATAAGCGTTTAGGAAGCTCTGCAGCCAGTGGATTGAATCCAGATCGAGGTGGTTTGTAGGTTCGTCGAGCAACAATGCCTGGGGATGCCCGAACAACGACTGAGCCAGCAGCACGCGG
Organism: Terriglobales bacterium; assembly: GCA_025451215.1. Taxonomy (GTDB): domain Bacteria; phylum Acidobacteriota; class Terriglobia; order Terriglobales; family Acidobacteriaceae; genus JAICKN01. The sequence goes on along the minus strand of JANWKU010000052.1, from coordinate 9,758 downwards.
ACTTTTTGTCCGCCCTGCAACTCGCCCATCTTGCGCTCGTGCAGGTGGTCGGGAATATCCAGGCCTTGCAGCAGAATGGCGGCATCGCTCTCGGCGGAGTATCCATCTTCCTCGCCGACAATGCCTTCCAGTTCGCCCAGTTTCATGCCGTCTTCGTCGGTCATCTCCGGCTTTTCGTAGATGCGGTCGCGCTCTTCCATCGCCGCCCACAGGCGCTTGTTGCCCATGATGACCGTATCAATCACACGATAAGCGTCAAAGGCAAACTGGTCCTGGCTCAGAACGCCAAACTTGCGCGGACGAACGACCGTCCCTTTCTGCGGTTCGAGTTCGCCAGTCAACAGGTTCATGAACGTGGTTTTGCCCGCGCCATTGGGGCCGGTAAGGCCATAGCGCTTGCCTGGCGTAAAGGCCGTGGATACTTCCTCAAACAGAATTTTCGCGCCGTAGCGCATGGACACATTGCTGACTGAAATCATGTTCTTTTTTTCTTCTTCTCTTAGCGTTACAAGGACTGCGGGAAATTGCCTTCAGGCGGGTCGCAGCGAGTACTCATCAAGGATATCATGCGGGTCGGGCCTCGATTTGCGACACTTTGGTACTGGCGGTAAACCATTCTATTTGTGCATTCTGCGGCGGAAGTAGTACTATGTCTGTGAACATTCATGAATAATCTGCTCTACTGTCGCTGCCGTTGTTGTTCCTGTTGTTGCCTCTGTTGTAGCACCATTCAGCTCTAAGATTGCCCGGCGAACCATTCGCCTCTCTGTACAAAATTCAAGAAAATTCAAATCAAACCACTTTGGAGGTTTACCGCGTTGAGTGTCTCATCAGGTCATTTGATTGCGCCGCATGGCGGCGAACTTGTTGATTTAATTGTTCCATCCGAAAAAGCAACGGAGCTTAAGTCCCACTCCCGCGAGTGGCCCTCGTGGGACCTTACGGCGCGGCAAATCTGCGACCTTGAACTGCTCATGAGCGGCGGTTTCTCTCCGCTGCGCGGGTTCATGAACCGCGCTGATTATGAAGGCGTCTGTACCGGCATGCGGCTGGCGAACGGCGTGCTGTGGCCCATGCCCATCACGCTTGATGTGAAGGAAGAATTTGCGAAGTCCCTGAAGCCGGGGAGCAGCAAGATCGCCCTGCGCGATCCAGAAGGAGTCATGCTGGCAGTGCTGCATGTGGAAGACGTCTGGCAGCCCGACCGCGAGGCGGAGGCGAAGTCGGTGTTTGGCACGACCAGCGCCTTGCATCCCGGCGCGAATTACGCGATTAAGCATTCCAACCCGTGGTATGTGGGGGGACGCATTGAAGGCCTGCAACTGCCTTCGCATTATGATTTCCGTTCTTTGCGCCTGACTCCGGCGGAAGTGCGCACGGAGTTTGCGCGGCTTGGATGGCGGAAAATTGTGGCATTCCAAACCCGCAATCCCATGCACCGCGCCCACGTGGAACTTACCATGCGCGCTGCGAAAAATGTGGAAGCCAGCCTGTTGATTCATCCTTCGGTCGGGATGACCAAGCCGGGCGATGTGGACTACTTCACGCGCACGCGCTGCTACCAGTTGCTGCTGGCGAAGTATCCCGCAGGAACCGTGAAGCTTTCCATGCTACCGCTGGCCATGCGCATGGGCGGGCCGCGCGAAGCGCTCTGGCATGCATTGATCCGCAAAAACCATGGGTGCTCTCACTTCATTGTGGGCCGCGACCATGCGGGCCCGGGTAGCGACGAAAACAAAAAGCCATTCTACGGGCCGTATGACGCGCAGGAACTTTTCAAGAAGCATGAAAAAGAGATGGGCGTGACCATGGTCCCATTCCAGATGATGGTTTATCTGGAAAATGAAGACCGGTATGTTCCCGACAACGAAGTTCCTCAAGGCGCTCGCGTCCTGAATATTTCAGGAACGGAATTACGCCAGCGACTCAACGAAGGCCGCGATATTCCTGCGTGGTTCACCTATCCGGAAGTCGTGCAGGAGCTGCGTAAGAGCTATCCGCCACGGTACAAACAGGGCGTGACGATTTTCTTCACCGGACTTTCTGGCTCGGGGAAATCAACCATCGCTAATGTGCTTATCACCAAATTCCTGGAGACTGGAGGACGCCCGGTCACGTTGCTGGATGGAGATCTGGTCCGAAAAAATCTTTCTTCGGAGCTGGGATTTTCCAAAGAGCATCGGGACATCAACATTCGTCGCATTGGATACGTTGCTTCCGAGATCACCAAAAACGGCGGGATCGCTATCTGCGCGCCTATCGCCCCTTATGACGCAACCCGAAAACACGTGCGGCAATTGATTGAGCCGCATGGCGGATTCATTCTTGTCCACGCAGCCACGCCCATCGAGGTTTGCGAACAGCGCGACCGCAAGGGCTTATACGCAAAAGCGCGCGCGGGCATCGTGAAGGAATTTACCGGCATTTCTGATCCGTATGAAGAGCCAAAGGATGCAGAGGTGGTGCTCAACACCGCTGATCTGACTCCTGAGGAAGCGGCGCAGGAAATCATTCTTCATCTGGAAAGGGAAGGATTTATTGGAGTGGGCAATAACTCCTGATGGCGAGTATCGCCATTAGTGCGAACAAGACGCGGTTATGGATCTGACAGTCAAAATATTAATTGGCTTTGTGGTCGGCACGCTGATCGGGATGACGGGCCTGGGCGGCGGCGTGCTGCTGCTGCCCCTGCTCATCTTCGGACTCAGAGTGCCGCCCATTATTGCTGTCGGTTCTGACGCGCTCTTTAATTTCTTTACGAAGATTGGTTCCAGCGTCGTTCATCTGCGGCGGGGCACAGTGCGCATGAGGATCGTGCTGGCGCTCGCGGTGGGCAGCGTTCCCGGTTCGGCGCTGGGCGTAAGGCTGCTCCAGTATTTGCGAGACGGTTACGGTAACGGGGTAAATTTTTTTATCACTTGTGCCGTCGGCGTATTGCTGCTGATCATTCCTACGTTCTTGTTATTCCAGAGAGAGATTGAAGAACATATTACCCATCGTCCTCCGACCATGAAGTCTTTTGTCGGAATGTCCGAATTCGGACTGCTCGCAGGCTTTCTGGTGGGAATTACTTCGGTGGGTTCGGGCAGCATTATCATGATGCTGCTTTTGCTGTTCTATAGCTTTACTCCAAAAATCATGGTTGGCACCGATATTGTGCACGCTATGATCCTGACGGGCGTGACCAGCCTTTTGCAGTGGCGTTTGCGCAATGTAGATGTCCCGCTGGTCCTGTCTCTGCTGATTGGATCCATCCCCGGCGGCTTGCTCGGTTCGTATCTGAGCACGCGTGTGCCTACGCCGTGGCTCCGGCGCATCCTGTGCAGTTTATTGCTGGCCACCGGGGCGCGCATGCTGTGGGGCGCTGTAGGATTTAGTCTGTAGGACTGACCATGCATGCCGATTCCGCGGACCCGCACAAATACTCCGAAATTCTTCGGCGCATTCAATCCGCGCTCGAAGCCTCGCGCAAAATCTTTGAACGCTTTACTCCGGGAAAAATTGCCGCGGAATATAAGGCCGCCATGGATCCCGTGACCGAAGCTGATCTGGCCGTGAATACTTTGCTTCACAAGGAGTTGCTGCGCGAAGGCGAAGGCTGGCTCTCTGAAGAAAGTGTTGACGATTTGTCGCGCTTACAACAACAACGGATTTGGATCGTAGACCCGCTGGATGGCACGCGCGAGTTCGTAGCGGGAATTCCCGAGTATTGCATCTCGATTGCTTATGCCGAGAACGGCCGCGCGGTTGCGGGAGGGATTTGCAATCCTGCAACCAAAGAAGTTTTTCTTGGGGCGGCGGGGCTGGGAATCACTTACAACGGTCAGCCAGCAAAGACGAGCTCGCGCGCGGAGTTAAAAGGCGCGACCATCCTGGCCAGCCGCAGCGAGACGAAGCGTGGGGAATGGAAGCAGTTTGACTCGGCGGATTTTACCGTGCGGCAGATGGGCTCGGTAGCCTACAAACTCGCGCTGGTGGCCGCCGGGCTGGCGGATGCAACATTTAGCCTTGTCCCCAAGCACGAGTGGGATGTCGCGGCAGGGGCGGTGCTGATTGAAAGCGCGGGTGGATTCTTCCGCACGCTGGATGACGAGCCTTTGCATTGCAATAGTGAAAGACCGCTGATTCGCGGATTGGTGGCCGGAGCGCCAGGGCTGCAGACGCAACTTATGTCCCTGGTCCGATCACAGCAATAATTCATAGCCTCGCTGCTTCCGCAACCTGTCCTGTCGCTTGTGCGATGACAAGGGTAACTTTGCTTTGAGAATGGGAGCATCTAACCTTTCCTTTTTGCGCCATAATGGTTTGTTCGGAGCATGTTGGAGATGGTATGAAGCGCGTTTCCGCGACAGCCCGGGTTTTGCTGCTCGTACTCATAGCCTGCCTTTTTTCCGGATGCAAGCACGATCCCAATGCACGCAAGCAGAAATTTCTAAACAGCGGCCAGCAATACTTTGCTAAGGGCCAATACGAGGAAGCTGCCATTCAATATGGCAATGCGCTGCAAATTGATCCTCGCGACGCGAATGCTCACTACCAGCTCGCTCAGTGCGAAATGAAGCTGCAACAGTGGCTTCCGGCTTTTCATGAATTGCAACGCACCCTCCAGTTACAGCCGGCAAACTACCCCGCGCATTTAGAAATCGCTAATTTGCTGATTGTTGGCCACAACCTTAAAGATGCTCAAACGCACGTAGATTTGCTTCTGCAAAAAACGCCGAACGATCCGCTGGCCCACATTGCCGCCGCCAACCTGCTGGCTGGCCAGGACAAACTGGACGACGCCCTTAAGCAAGCGCAAACAGCCATTTCGTGGGCGCCGTCGGAAGCTGGAGGGTATCTAAGCCTGGGCGAGATGCAGGAGCGTTCCGCGCGATTCGATGCTGCGGAAATAAATTTGAAGAAAGCTGCGGAACTTGAACCGCAAGCGTCAACCGCGCGTCTTGCGCTCGGTTCTTTTTACCAGAACAGAAATCGCAAGGAAGAAGCGGAGCAGCAATTCCGCCGCGCCATTGATGTTTCCCCAAATGACCTGGCCTCACGCTCCGCCCTGGTGCGGCTCTACGTGATGGAAGGCAAGAAGCAGCAGGCGGAAGACTTCCTGAAGCAGTCGAAAGAGCAACTGGCGAACGATCCCGCCGGATATCGCATGCTGGGTGATTTTTATTTTGAGAACGGAGATATTGATAAGGCCCTGGCCGAATATCAATCTCTCAATGAGTCCCATCCGCAGGATATTCGGGTAAAGGAAAATTATGCGCGGTTGCTTTTGATTAAGGGAAAGGCTCCCGAGGCGGAAACGCTGGTGGATGATGTTCTGCGATCGTCTCCTGATGATTCCGGCGCGCTCACTTTACGCGGAGAGATACAAATCCGGGAGGGGAATGCGGATGCTGCGGTGCAGAGCTTGCAGACTTTGGTGAGGAACGATCCCGAGAATGCCCTGGCGCATTTTCACCTGGGGCGCGCCTTTCATGCGCAAGGAAACCGGGAGCTTGCGGAGGGCGAATGGCGACAGGCGGTACAGATACAACCAACGCTGCTGGATGCGCAACGGGCGCTTGCGCAAACCGAATTGGAGCAGGGCGACCTGGGTTCGTTGCAGCAGACGGCCACGCAGATCATCAGCCTCGAACCAAAATCGGCTGAAGGCTACCTGCTGCGCGCGCAAGGCAACATTAAAAGCAAGCGTTTTTCGCAGGCCAACGACGATGTGAATGAGGCCATCGCGCTGGCGCCCGACAGTCCTGACGGATATATAGCCTCGGGTGACCTGCAAATAGCGCAGGAAAAATACAGCGAGGCAGGAGAGTCCTACGAGCAGGCATTGGCGCGCGACGCGTCCTCGGCAAATGCAGCCGAAGGATTGGTCAACGCATATTCGGCTGAACACGAATATGGCAAGGCCATCGCCGCGGTCCAGGCGCAAATCGTGAAGGCCCCAAATAGCAGCCCGCTCTATGATGCCCTGGGGACTGCGTTCTTCATGGAAAAAAAGGATCTGAAGTCCGCCGAGAATGCGTTCCTAAAGGCGGTTGAACTTGATAAAAACAACACCAGCGCTTTAATCAAGCTTGGTCAGGCGCAAGCCGCGCAAGGCAATACCGACGGGGCCATTGCCACCTACAAAAATTCCTTGCGGAATGCCCCGAGGGATGTGAACTTCTGCATCCTGCTTGGAGAATTGTACGAGTCAAAAAGCGATTGGAATAACGCGAAAAATTATTATCAGAAGGCTCTGACCCTGCAGCCGGAGAATCCGCTGGCGTCGAATGATCTTGCTTACGCGATCGTGCAAAGCGATGGAAATCTTGATATGGCGCTGTCGCTTGCCCAACGCGCACGCCGTGGCATGCCTAGCTCACCCAACGCGGCGGACACCTTGGGATGGGTACTTTACAAAAAGGGCTTGTATCCGATGGCGGTGAACTCATTTCAGGATGCAATCAAACTGAATACAAAATCGGGCCTTGCAGAAAATCCCACATATCACTATCACCTTGGCCTGGCCTACCAGAAAACTCGGCGCACAGCGCTGGCGAAAAAAGAGCTGGAGAAGGCGTTGGAAATCAATCCAAATTACAGCGACGCCGATGGTGTGAAAAAAGCCCTGGCGGCCCTGTAGGGGAATCCCCCGAAGTTGCTTCTCCCAGGAAAGACAACAACTCTACAAACAATCCATTTGAATTGCAGCGCGCAAACGATTACTTTGTTTCGCACGGTCTTCTTACACCTATGCGAAACATCTTCTATGCAGTCATAGCGAATTTCCTTGTTGTACTGTGCTCCTTTTCCGGCGCCCAAGCTCAGTGGACCCCGAGGAATCCCGTCAAGTCGTTCCAGAAGCAAACTGACGGCGTGGTTTTTACCATGCAGTCCGGCACTCTCAAAGTGCAGGTGTGCACGGATTCCGTCATCCATGTGCTTTATTCTCCGACCGCTTCGTTCAGCGAGCATCCGGATTATGTAGTCCTAAAGAAGGATTGGCCCGCGACTAGCTGGGATGTGCAATCGAGCGACGACGACGTCACCATTACAACCGCGCAACTCAAAGTCGTCGTCACGAAGATTGATGGAGCGATCACTTACCGCGACGGCGCAGGGCAGCAGATCGTTCAGGAAGCTGCTCGCAAACTTACGCCGGTAAAGGTGAATGGGGAAGACACTTACCGCGCGGAATCGTTCGTCAACATTTACGGATCGCATGAAGCTCTGTACGGCTTGGGGCAGCACCAGTCGGGCGTGTGGAATTACCGCGGCGAGTCGGTGGATATTTCCCAGGACAATACCAACATCTCCGTCCCTTTCCTGGTCTCCAGCAAGGGATACGGCTTGTATTGGAACAATGACTCGCGCAGCCGCTTCAATAACCGCTTTGCCAATTACATGTACATCAGTTCAGAAGTAGCCGATGTAATTGACTACTACTTCTTTTATGGCCCCGATCTCGATAAGGTGGTCGCGGGCTATCGCGAGCTGACCGGGCAGGCGCCGATGTTTGGCAAGTGGGCATACGGCTTTTGGCAATGCAAGAACCGCTACAAATCCCAGGACGAAATTGTGGGCGTTGCGCAAAAATACCGCGACCTGCACATTCCCGTGGACAACATTGTGCAGGACTGGTTCTGGTGGAACCGCAAGGGCGAATTTGTTTTTAACAAGAACTACCCTGATCCCAAGGGCATGGTGGACGAGCTGCATCACCTTGATTTCCACCTGATGATTTCCATCTGGCCGTTTTTCGAGCCGGGTTCAACCAATTACGAGTACATGGAAAAGCAGGGCTGGTTTGTAGACAAGTTCAAGTATGCCAAGCCGCCTTACCATGCCGACGCCATGGCGGTTTATGATGCCACCAATCCGCAGGCACGCAAATTCTATTGGGACCTTGTGAATAAAGGCTTGTTCAGCATAGGCGCTGACGCCTGGTGGATGGACACGACCGAGCCGGAGACGGAAGGGCAGGAAGAAAATATTCTGCTGGGGCATAAACTTTGGGCTGGAAGCGGAAACAGGTACGTCAACGTGTATCCGATGCTGGATACGGAAGGGATTTACAAGGGACAGCGCGCGGCGTCAGACCAGAAGCGCGTGTTTATTTTGTCGCGGTCGGCATTTTCGGGATCGCAGCGAGATTCCGTGACGGCGTGGTCGGGAGACATTAATTCCGATTTCTTCAGCTTGCGGCGGCAGGTTCCGGCGGGATTGAATTTCGCATTGTCGGGCATTCCTTACTGGACTACCGACATTGGCGGGTTCGTTTTCGGCAACCCTACTGATCCGGCGTTCCGCGAATTGTTTGTGCGCTGGTTTCAGTACGGCACGTTCAATCCGATTCTGCGCGTGCACGGAACGCGTATGCCGGACGAAAACGAGTTGTGGTCTTACGGGCCAGATGCGCAGAAGATACTCGTGAAGTTTGATGATCTCCGCTACCGGATGCTTCCTTATATTTACTCGCTCGCATGGATGACGACGAGCGCAAGCTATACGCCGATGCGGCCGCTGGTCATGGACTTCCGCAACGACGTTCGCGCACAGAATATTGGCGACCAGTTTATGTACGGCCCGGCGTTGCTTGTGAATCCGGTGACCGAGCCTGCGGCGACGAGCAGAACGCTCTATCTTCCCGATGCGAAGTGGTACGACTTTTGGAATGGGACGGCGCAGGGCGGCGGTCGAATGATCTCGGCGACTGCGCCGCTAGCCCGTCTGCCCTTGTATGTTCGCGCCGGTTCCATCCTGCCGCTTGGGCCCACGATGGAATGGTCTACGCAGAAAGCGGAAGACCCGATCGAGCTGCGCATTTATCGCGGCGCGGATGGCGATTTCACTTTGTACGAGGACGAGAACGACACCTACAACTACGAGAAGGGCGCGTATGCGACTATTCCGCTGCATTGGGATGATACGAAACAAACGTTGACTATCGGCGACCGCAAAGGGCAATTCCCAGGCATGCTCCAGAGTCGGACTTTCGAGATTGTTTTTGTCGGAGAAAATCACGGCGTAGGCGTGGAGGCAACTGATCGTCCGGATAAGACTGTGCAGTACTCGGGGGCAGCGATTACGGTGACGCCGTAGGAAGCTGACAGTTTTTTGCCAATATCATCGGAATGCCATCGCGAATATTAGAAGAAATGTCATCTCGAGCAGAGCGAGGGACGTTACGTCCGACGAAGTTTGAATGCTTTGGAAGTCAACCGATGTCCCTGCTAATAGCGATGAAGAGGTTCACGTAAGGTCCCTCGCAGCTAAAAAGCTATTCGAGATGACATGATGATGAGGACTCTTGCTTCTCTCGGATTTGGATTGACAAGTACGATTGCCTGATTAAGACTTTTTCCGCTGCGATATGCAATCAAAATGAATAAATCAAAAATCGGTTATCGTGCTTTCTTTGTTGTTGCACTTATTTCGTTATTTTCTTTCGCGGCACAATCGCCGGCTCAGACAAAAGATTTTTCCAGCGTAGCCGTCTTCTCCGAAGCAGGATTTCCCGCTGCGGATGCCGTCGCTCCATCTTCAGGTCAGTTGGAAAGTATGTTGCCCGGAGCGTACTTTGCGAACTCCGGCCAACTCACTGCTGTTTTGAAAAATCCAACCACGCGAACGCTCGTATTGCCGTATGGCTCCGCATTTCCGGAGCAAGCCTGGCCTCACATTTTTCACTTTCTGCAACATGGCGGCAATCTTGTCGTGCTAGGTGGCCGGCCATTAACGCGGTCCGCCTATCACGACAATGCAGGCTGGCATCT
>JANWKU010000051.1 GCA_025451215.1 Terriglobales bacterium | reverse complement strand
GCTGGCGGCGAAACACAAAGTTACTTTGCTATTCGCCTCCAAAGATGAAGAACACAACAATGCGGTCGCGCTCCGGGATTTGTTGAACGGGGTCCGTAAACCGCCGACAGGCACTGGACCTGCATCGGCCCGCGGGGTCGGTTCACGTCAGGTAAAAAGCATGCCAAAAAGATAGTTCCGCTAATTGCGCGATTCTGTTCGCGCGAACTGATTCAGCTCTGCCAGACATTACTTTTTCTTTTTGTGCGGAGAATAGCCACCCTTTGCGATCTGCACCACAATTTGATCCATCGCGTCGGTGACCGCCTTGGACGGCGTATTCAAGTTATTGGTGAGGATGGAAAATGCCAGCGGCTCGCCATCCACCGTGGTCATATAACCAGAAAGCGTCTTCACGCCACCGAGAGATCCCGTCTTCGCATAGACATTCGAGGACGGAGGAAGGTCTTTCAATCGATCCGCGAGCGAGCCATCGATTCCAGCGACGGGAAGGGACGCCTGAAAGCTCTTGCCCCATGGTTGTGTAACAGCATACTGAAGCAACTGAACAATGGCGTGCGGGGTCACTAGATTCTGCCGCGACAATCCGGAGCCATCATAGAAAGCATATTGATCGCTGGGAATATTGGCCCTGTTGAGGAATCCGCGCACCACTTCCAGCCCGCCTTCCACCGTGCCCGCCGTACCTTTCTCCCGTCCTAACAATCGCAATAAAATCTCGGCATGCAGATTCTGGCTGACTTTATTGATGACGGTAATATCGTCCGCTAGAGGCTTGGACTCATATTTCGCCAGCACCAGCGGCTGTCCGGGCAAATCCGGTGGAGGCCCTTCTCCGCCATGCGCCGGCGCGAGCGTGGTGACGGTAAACGTCGAAAGGCTGGCCAGCTCGGTATGGTGCGTCCGTTCTTTTCCGTAGATGACGATTCCCCGCGCTTCGAGCAATTGACGGAAGATGGCTCCCGCAAACTGCGCCGGATCATCAATCGCCAGCGCTTCATTCGCGCCTGCATCGTCGAGCGGCATGTTGCCCCACAAAGTCAAAGTCGTGGAGCCTGGTTCGCGGTCAATGTAAATTCGCCGCCCTGTTCCCGCGGGCGTGGTCATGATGCGGTTGTCAATTTTGTAATAGTCGGCGAACGGAGTAATGTCCACGAACGCCCGCTCCCCGGGATGGTCCGCGGGAAGGATCTTCACGAACACGACATTGTCGTTGATGGTGAGCGCTGAAACCGGTGCACCATCGCCCCAAACCAGGTCATCCTGGCTCCAGCCCTCGCCGTATCGCTCGAAGGCAAAATAAGAATCGTCGGCGATTACGTCTCCATCCACGAACTTCACGCCCTTTTGCACCAGCGTGTCAGCCAGTTGCTCCAGGACTTGCGTGGGATGGTCATTGCGCTGGGTATGCAAATCGTAGGGGAGTTCACGTCCGGAAAGGTTGGGATCGCCCCGCCCTACAAGTATCAGGTCGCCTGTAAGCCGCCCGTATTTATCCAGGTTTCCGTTGGTCTCTACCGTGGTACGGAAGTGGTAGTCAGGACCAATGAGCGCCAGTGCCGTAGCCGTGGTAAAAAGCTTAGTATTCGACGCTGGAGTGAAGAGCTTGTCTGCATTTTGCGAGTAAAGTACCTTGCCGCTGTCGAGTGCGACAACTTCAATTCCCCAGAATCCTCGGGCAAGGTCGGGGGCCGAAGTGATAATTCCATCAATCTGCTTTTCCAGAGATTTGCGCGCAGCGGCTTGCAGTTGTACCGCAAGCATCAGGCAACAAAGAAAAGGCAATAACGCGCGCAGACGGCGCATAAGTGTAGTGATTCTACCCCAGAACCTGCTGCTACCGCACATTTCCCCGCACCCGGGCCAGCAAGGATGTTTGCTGATTTAGAATTGTCAGATGCGCCCTGTTTTTGAATGGAATATCGGGAACCGGGTCCTGACGCTGGGTAAGCGGACCACCGTCATGGGTATCGTGAACGTGACTCCCGATTCATTCTCGGATGGCGGCCTGTATTTTGATCGGGATGCAGCGATTCTGCACGCCCTTCAGTTGATGGAAGACGGCGCGCAGATCATCGACGTGGGCGGCGAATCCAGCCGCCCCGGGGCAAGAGTCTCAGTCGGCGGTGCGATCGGGGTTTCGGGAGAAGCTAAGACCGTTTCTGCTACGCCAACCGCGGAGCCTGCGAGCGGCGCAGTTACTGAGAAAGAAGAGTTAGACCGGGTACTGCCTGTGATCGAGGGCATTAAGCGGGAGCAGCCCAGCGCGATCATTTCCGTGGACACCTACCGCGCCAGCGTCGCACGCGCCGCCGTTGCCGCCGGCGCAGAAATCGTGAATGACATCAGCGGCTTTCGCTGGGACCCGCTGATGAAAAAGACCCTGGCCGAACTTAAATGCGGCGCCATTCTCATGCACATGCGCGGTCGCCCCGAAGAATGGCGTACTCTGCCGTCGCCCGGTGACATTGTCACCCTGGTAAAACGCGAACTACGCGACTGGCTCGATGCCGCGCTCATGGCGGGAATGAAGCGCGAGCGCATTGTCCTCGACCCAGGCTTCGGCTTCGGCAAAAATTACGAGCAGAATTACCCCCTGCTCAAGCGCTTTGATGAATTCCATCAACTCCGCTGCCCGCTCATGGTAGGAATCTCCCGGAAGAGTTTTATCGGGCGCGCCATCGCGCGGAATGGCAATGACGCTCCCATGGAAGAAAGGATCTACGGAACTCTTTCGGCGGAAACAGCCGCCATCCTTAAAGGTGCACAAATCATCCGAACCCATGACGTTCGCCTTTCCATGGACGCCATCCGAATCGCCGATCTGGTGGCGTAATATTTCATCTATTTGACCCCTGCTGTATGAGAACCCTTGAACAGATCGCGGCTGATCCTCGAGTCACGATCCGCAACCCCAATTTGCTCAATCCAGATGGAGAATGTGTTGTTTACTGGATGCGGTGTTCGCAGCGTGGGGAAGACAATGATGCGGCCAACGCCGCCGTGGAAGTGGCGAATCTGTTGGGCAAGCCTGTCGTTGTGTTTTTCGGATTGGTGGCGCACTCCGTGCGCGCGAATTTACGGCACTATTCATTTTTGGCGGAGGGCCTCCTCGATATCGCCGACGCGCTGCAAAGAAGGAATATTAGCTTCGTTCTGCGCCGCTTCCCTGAACACAGCATTCTGAAATTTTGTGAAGAGGTGCGTCCTGCATTGGTGATCAGCGATGAAAACCCTTTGCGCGAATCAGTTTCGATTCGTGAAAAAGTCGCGCGAAAACTTAAAGTCGCCTTTTGGACTGTTGACTCCAACGTAGTCATTCCATCGAAGTTGTTGCTCAAAGAACAATATTCCGCGCACATTATCCGCAACCGGCTGGCGCCACTCATCAAAGATTTCCTGATTCCGTCGCGGGATGCCCATGCGAAGGTGGCATGGAAAGAGCCTCATAGGCTGGTATCAACGCCACTACAACCCAATATTCTGGACGATCTAAAGATCGACCGCTCGGTCCAACCGGTTTCCTCCGTCCGGGGCGGATCGAAAGAGGCAGCCCGTTGGCTGCGAGAGTTCATCAAGCACAAACTAGCGGCATATCCGAAGCAGCGTAACCATCCCGAGGCCGAAGGCACAAGCCGGCTTTCCGCGTATCTGCATTTCGGCCACATCGGCCCGAAAACCATAGCGCTGGCCGTTCAGCAAGCTCCCAAAGCTGCGAAGGATGTTTTCCTTGATCAACTCATTACTTGGCGCGAATTGGCAGTCAACTTCGCCAGATTTAATCCGAATTACGACAACTTCGAATCTGGCGAGCCGTGGGCGTTGCGAAGTTTAGGCCAACACCAAAAAGATGAGCGTCCGGTTCGTTATAACGAGCGCCAACTCGAAAACGCGGAAACCTACGATGATCTTTGGAATGCCGCGCAAATGCAGATGGTGAACCAGGGATGGATGCATAACTACGTCCGCATGTACTGGGCAAAGAAAATTCTGGAGTGGAGCCCATCCGCAGCGGTTGCATATCAAATTGCCGTTCGCCTCAACGACAAATATGAAATTGATGGGCGAGACCCGAATGGATACATGGGCATAGCATGGGCGATCGTCGGGAAGTTCGACCGTCCGTGGTTCGAGCGGCCCATCTTTGGGACCATTCGGTATATGTCGCTGGCCAGCACGGGGAAAAAGTTCGATAGCAAGAAATTCATAGCCCAGAATCTGGGCCATTAAAAACACGCTTTCGAAGCGATCTGGCCTTAGAAGTTTTTGAAAGAATCCAACAAAATCGTGACTGGCCCATCATTCACGAGTTCCACTTGCATGGAAGCCTGGAATTGACCTGTCTTGCAGGCCAGTCCTGCGTGGCGTATACGCTCAACAAAATATTCATAGAGCGCACGAGCTTTTTCCGGAGGTGCTGCTCCATCGAACGACGGGCGCTTTCCCCGACGCACATCGCCGTAAAGTGTGAACTGCGACACCACCAGCACGCCTGCGGATGCCTGTTCGGCGGATACATTCATCCTGCCTTGTTCATCGTCAAAAATTCTTAGTCCAATAATCTTGCTTGCAAGATATTCTGCGTCGGATTCGCCGTCGTTCACCCCAACGCCCAGCAACACCAGCATGCCGCGCCCGATTTCACCCGTAATTTTCCCATCCACTGAAACCTTGGCCCGCAATACCCGTTGCACCACAGCACGCATATCAGAGCAGTTTTCCAGCTTTGCTCAGGGTTGGCAATGGATATTCGATAGTTGTTATGATGTCCGCGCCGTTGACCATAAGACTGCTGAGCCGTTAGGATTCTTGAGGCAAGTGCTTCGGGTTCATAATCTGGTCCGGAAGCGGCTTCATCGTTTACAGCAATTCCCGCGTCCCAGTACACTACTTATTTCCCTGCAACTGGAAAGGACCAATATGGCGGATACAAAAACGCAAGCAGCCGAGAAAGTAAAGCAGATCATTAGCGAGCAACTCGGTGTGGATGAAGCGGAAGTTACGCCCAGCGCTTCTTTCGTGGACGATCTCGGCGCCGACTCGCTCGACACGGTCGAACTCGTCATGGCGTTCGAAGAGGCCTTTGATATCGAAATCCCCGATGAAGATGCCGAGAAAATCCGTACCGTGCAAGACGCCGTTGACTATATTGACAAGCACGGAAAATCGAAGAAGTAGCCAATTTTCAAGGGCGCTCTTTCTAAGGGTCGTCCACCGCATCCGTTAAGCCGCTCGTCGCGAAGCGTCATTTTCGCTTGCGGATGCATTTTGAGGAGGAACATGGCAGCCGTTGACGAAAAAGTAAAGCAGATCATCGTGGAACAACTAGGCGTGGATGAGGGCGAGGTTACTCCCACCGCCTCGTTCGTGGATGATCTAGGGGCCGATTCACTCGACACCGTTGAACTGGTCATGGCTTTTGAGGAAGCCTTCGAACTCGAAATTCCCGATGAGGACGCGGAAAAAATCCGCACCGTCCAGGACGCCGTGGATTATATCGGGAAGCACGGGAAAGGCGGGAAGTAGTTGGGACGTCGGGTCGTTGTCACTGGCATTGGACTCATCTGTGCAGTTGGGAACTCCACTGAAAAAGTGTGGGAAAGCCTGCTTGCGGGACGTAGCGGGGTAGGCCGCATTACGCACTTTGACGCCGCTCAGTTCGCCTGCCAGATCGCCGCCGAGGTCAAAGACTTCGATCCTTTGCAGTTCGTCGAGAAAAAAGAGCTGAAGAAGATGGGCCGCTTTATCCACCTGGCCCTGTGCGCCGCCGACCAGGCGATGAAAATGTCCGCCCTGCAAGTGACTCCCGAGAATGCCGAAAATATCGGCGTTCACATCGGTTCCGGCATCGGAGGATTCGACGTAATCGAGCGCGAGCACTCCAATTTATTGACGGGCGGTCCGCGCAAAATTTCCCCGTTTTTTATTCCCGCTGCAATCGTAAATCTAGCGGCAGGTCAGGTCTCCATGCGCTTCGGAGCTAAAGGGCCCAATGAAGCCACGGCCACTGCGTGCACAACGAGCGCGCATTCGGTTGGAGATTCGTTCCGCATCATTCAGCACGGCGATGCTGACGCTATGATCGCTGGCGGCGCGGAAGCCTCCATCACTCCGATGGGAATCGGCGGCTTTGCCGCCATGCGCGCGCTTTCCACACGCAACGACGACCCAGAAAAAGCCAGCCGTCCCTGGGACACGGCGCGCGACGGTTTTGTTGTGGGTGAAGGCTCGGGCATTCTGATTCTGGAAGAGCTAGAGTTTGCCCGCCGCCGCGGTGCAAAAATTCTTGCCGAAATCGTAGGTTATGGCATGAGCGGCGACGCCTACCACATGACGCAGCCCGCTCCTGGACACGAAGGCGGTTTCCGCGTCATGCGCAACACTCTTCGCGATGCCGCCATCCAGCCTGACCAGGTCAGCTACGTGAATGCCCACGGCACCTCCACGCCCATCGGCGATACCCTGGAAGCACAAGCCATCCGCAATTTTTTCGGCGAGCGCAAAGTGCCTATCAGTTCTACAAAATCCATGACCGGCCACTTGCTGGGTGGAGCGGGGGGACTTGAAGCCGGCATCACGGTTCTCGCCTTGCGCGACCAAATCCTACCCCCCACCATCAACCTGGAAAACCAGGAGCCCGAGACCGCCGGAATGGATTTCGTTCCCAATCACTCGCGCAAAGCGCACGTCGAATATGCCCTCTCGAACTCCTTCGGCTTCGGCGGCACCAACGGCGCCCTGTTGTTTAAGCGCTGGACAGACCAGTAGTTCATCGTGTGGCGCGGGCGCCCTCGCCCGCGTCGCCGGGTCGAAGACCCGGCGCTACACCAACCGTGGCGCTACATACTAATTAGGGCAAGAATATACTTGCCTCGCCCATCAGCGTGAGCTACGATGAGGCGGGCAAGGAGGTCTAGGCTTAGCTTACTCGCGGCCGCTTTTATGATGTGCGATGTGCTCTATAGATTCTTTGGCGATTTTCGTCCGGTGGATTGGGTTTCATGCATTCTTGAATTGTTGTTTATTTTGGTTGTTTTATGGCTTGAAGTTCCGGATGTCTTGCATAAATGGAAAGTCCATAAGAAGGTACGTATTGTTCAGCGTCTTTTATTAGACGGGAACAAATTTCAGATCACTGCCCCAGCAACAGATTTTGATAATGTAACAGTTATTTCGGAGTGGGTTGAGGGCGTCAAGGCTTGGATAGAAAGCTCCAATCAAACTCTTTCCGATAATTCGATACTGGCGGAGTTGGCGTTTTCTAGGCGTAACGTACAACCGGATTTTCTTTATGGAGTAATAAGTCCCATTGCGGATGCACGGGGTTGGTATAGGGAACTTTTGCACCGTATGAATAACTTGGTAAACATAATGGAAAAAGCAGATGTCTACTTCTAAAAGCGAACCGTCAGAATCTCAGAAGTTTGATGCAGTAATGCGGAAAATTCTTTCTGTCTCGAAAGAGGAATTGAAAAAGAGAGAGGCCGAATGGAAGTGCAAACGAGCAAAGAAGAAGCGGGCGACTTCATAGCCCGCTTTCCGCGACCTTGCCGTCGCTTGGCCCGTGTCTGGGTAGTTCTTGGTCAGTTGGGCTTGCCAGTTAGCTGAGCAAATGTGATGCGCTTTCCTACGATCTGGCGAACTGCAAGATCGAAGCGGCCAGCATCATCAAGTTCTTTGCGATTGTTAAAGCGAAACATCTGTTCGTCAAGGTAACGGTGAAGATGAAACGGTTCTACCGAAACATATGTTCCCGAAATTCCGCGCTTCAGCAGCGACCAGAAGTTCTCAAGGCCGTTGGTGTGTACGCGACCATCTACATACTGAGTAGCATGGTCAACGACTTGATGAGCATAGTCGGTTGCCAATCCATCGTAAGACATGAGCGCATCGCTGTAGAGAGCCGCGCCAGCGGTGACATGCTTGCGAACTTCTTCTTGCAGCACAGTCTTGCGACGGCTGGGAATGACAGCAGCGCGAAGCTTTCCGCCACGCTCAAGGATTCCCATAACTGCGGTCTTGTCTTTGGTTCCGGTGCCAGTGATGCGCCGCTTTCGCTCGCTGACGTGCATGTTTCTCGCCTTCCCGCCGATGAAGGTTTCATCCACCTCGACTTCGCCGCCGAGTTTAGAACCAAAGAAATCATCCTGCATGGCAAGCCTAATGCGATGGAGCATGAACCATGCAGATTTTTGAGTGACATCAATGTCACGCGCAATCTCGTAGCTGCTCACTCCATTTTTGCAGTTAGTGACGAGCCAAGTAGCAGTGAGCCACTTGTCCAAAGGAATAGGCGAATCTTCGTAGATCGTTCCGACTTTGACGGAGAACTCGCGCCTAGGATGATGACTTCCGCACTTCCAAGTACGCCGATTCGCGTTGAAGCTAACCTTGGTAGCTCCGCAACCGGGGCAAACTACGCCGTTCGGCCAGCGCCGGATGGCGATGTAGTCAATGCAATTGTCAGGATTCGAGAAGTAAACAATCGCTTCTTGAAGGCTCTTTGGTTCTCGTTGCATCTTCGTTCTCCAGTAACGAAAATGTACCAAAAACCAGTGGGCGAGTCAAGTAAATTATTGCCCTAATTAGGCCTCGACAACCCACCCCAAAATCGGCCTAGAGCCACCCTCTCGTTTTCACTGACTCTTTCTTTAGCTTTTTTGCCAGTACCGGTGGTCACCCCCGGTAATGAGACTTTTGTACCGTGGGACTGGCCTTATTCGCCTTTGCCAAGCCGGAATCCAAAGGCCAGAATAGGTTTTCACGGCTCCCCCGCCGTTCATCATGGAAAAATCGCTAGGAATCGCTCCCGCTTCTATTCCCGTCATCAGCAAAAAGGGGTCTGCTCGTGCGGCCCTGGTGGGCATCCACGGTCCCGCCCAGCAGATCATCTCCGAGTGTTTCCGCCAATTCGGCGTTGAGACGATACCCATCGGAAGCGATGCTGCGGAGCGGCTGAAAAAAGAAAAATTTGACGCCTGCATTTTGCGGCTGGACTCCTCTTCGGAGCCGGTGATGGAGACCGTGCGCACTTCTCCCTCGAACAACCGCATGGTGATTTATGGCTTAGGCGGCAGCGCACAGGAAGCGATGAAGTTTTCCAAGTACGGCATCAATGCCATGTTCCAGGAGCCAGTGGAGCGCCCCAGCGCGCTTAAACTGGTCCGTGCCACGCACATGCTCGTGCTGCATGAATTCCGGCGCTATGTAAGGATCCCCGTAATGACTGAGGTTTCCGTCAGGCTTCCCAACGGGCACACTTTCAACGCCACCAGCCGCGAGATCAGCACCGGCGGAATGTCATTGGAGAGCGCGGAAGAAATTACTCCGGGCACACAGCTAGAAATCTCTTTTGCCCTGCTAACTCTGCCGCGAATCTGGGTACGCGGCACCGTTAACTGGAAAAAGCCTAAGAGCTTCGGCATCCGCTTTGACGCGCAGGACGAACGGCGCGCCCGACTGAAAGGCTGGATCGAAGGCTACTCCGAAAACTAGTGTTGAATTGTGCTCCCCCGAAGCCTCTGGCGAATTTCACAAGCCAAGAACACCACGAATTTAGGGAATCCTACCCCTGCCATGTAAAATTGCTTTTACACAATGGCGAGCCCGCAACAACTCGTGCAGATTGAAACCGGACCTCCCGTCCGCCAACCCAAGCCGGAATGGTTGCGAGCGAAAGCACCGGTTGGCGAAAACTTCCACAATCTAAAGAAACTGGCGCGCGGTCTCGCTTTGCACACGGTCTGTGAGTCGGCGCAGTGTCCCAATATCGGCGAGTGCTGGAACCACCGCACCGCCACGTTCATGCTTCTGGGTGATATCTGTACCCGGCGTTGCGGATTTTGCGCTGTTCCCAAGGGGCGTCCGCAGGCAATTGACTGGCAAGAGCCAGCGCGCGTGGCAGAGGCCGTCGCCACGCTGGGTTTAAAGCACGCCGTCGTCACCAGCGTGAACCGAGACGACGACAATATCGGCGGTGCTCGCATTTTCGCCGAAACGATTCGCCAAATTCACGAGCGCTCCCCAGAATGCCGCGTCGAAGTCCTGATTCCTGATTTTCAGGGAATCGAGGAATGCCTGCGCATTGTGCTGGATGCCAAGCCGGAAGTCTTAAACCACAATACTGAGACCGTGCCGCGTCTTTATCGCGCCGTGCGCTCTGGCGCACGCTACCAGCGGACGCTCGATCTGCTGGAGAACGCGAAAAAAATTGCGCCGGGAATTGTGACCAAGTCTGGAGTGATGGCCGGACTGGGAGAAACCGCCGAGGAATTGGTCGAAGTTTTCCACGATCTCGGCTCTCGCGGCGTGGACATCCTCACTGTGGGCCAATATCTGCGGCCCTCGCGCGATCATTTGCCCATTGCCCGCTTTTATACACCGGATGAATTCGCGTATCTGAAAACCGAAGCGTTGAAGTTCGGCTTCCGCCACGTGGAATCCGGCCCCATGGTGCGCTCCAGCTACCACGCGCACGAACAGGCGGAATCTACCCAAGCCCCGCTAAGCAGGAATTAGGAAGATCTTCAAAAAACTTTGAAGTGAATAGTCAGATATTTCTTGGGATTTTCGCGGATTGCTTTGATCAAGCCCTGTGTTTCCGTCAATAGCTGATTAGTATTGTTATAGAGCGATTCATCCTGCAAAAGCCTTCCTGCTGTACCTTGCCCCGCAGCCAACTTGTCTGAAATGGCCGACAATTTGTTCATTGTGTTCTGCAGTTTGTCCGCAAAGGCCTGATCTTTGGCCAGCTTCCCAATTGCTCCCTTGCCTGCATTGATGTCGTCCGTTAACTTCTTCACGTTGGCAATGGTCTCGTTCGCATTGTTATAAAGCGCTGGGTCTTTCAGGAACTTTCCCGCCGTGCCCTTACCCGCATTCAGATCATCTAAAATGCCGTTCAGCTTGTCCACAGTGGCGTTGGCTTTGTTGTAGAGCTGGTCATCGGAGAAGAGTTTGCCCAGAGTGCCTTTGCCGTTGCTAACCTGATTCACCAGCCCTTGAAATTCATCTACGGTCGAATTCAGGCGGGTGTAGAGATTGGGGTCGTAAATCAGCTTCCCGATGGATCCCTGCCCGCTTTCCACAAAAGCCACGATCCGGTCTAAACGCTTCAGCAGCGCGTCCATGTTTTCCAGCGTGCTCTGGCTGGAGCGTACAACGTCCTGAATGTCGGGCGTGTCGTGGATGGGAAGAACATTTCCACTCTTTACCTCAGGCCCCGTGGCCTGAGCACTGTCGATGTCAATATAGGTTTCACCCAGCACCCCCGCAGTGGACAACTGGGTTGTTGAATCGGTGCGAATATTGGACAAATACTTGGTGTCCACCTTCATTGTGACTTCCACTGGGGTCATGCGTTTATTGGCGTCGGGAACGATGCGGACGCCCGACACGTTGCCAATATCCACGCCGCTCAGCCGCACAGGTGCGCCGGTACGCAAACCACTGGCATTGTCGAAATAAGATTTCAGGATAATTTTCTTGGTGAACAATCCCCCCGTGCTATTCATCAGGAAGACGAGCACGGCCAAGGTGATGGATGCGCCCAGTACGGTGAGCCCGACCTTCAGTTGAGACCATTTCAACTGCTTCTGGCTAGGCACGCATTCTCCTGAACGAAGTCATCGGCAAAGTTCATTGGCTATGAACGGCGACGTTCTTGCATCATAGCAAAGGTCAAGGCTGGGGTTCATCTGCCATGTTGCGGTGTAGTGATTGTGTTAATAGAAGCGCCAGCAAATATGCAGCCGCGCCGCAGGCAAGAGTGACGTTCAGGCCAAACTGAATAGCAATCACGATCGCCAATACCGAACCCATTACGCTGGCTGCGGCGTTCATCGCCCAGGCCCATTCCACCGCGTTGGATCTGTCAGCCGTCGCAGATTTCTGGAGCGACTTGTTCGCCAAAGCACGCAAGCCGGTGGGAAATGGCATTCCCATGAAAAATCCCAAAGGAACCAAGAGCGCGGCGCTGACCAGCAGCTTTAACGGAAACGGCAATCCCACAAGATGAATCAGGATTGCCGGAAGAATAAAGACGTAAGCAAGAACTACCACGATAATCAGCGTCAAAGGCCGCCACACGGATCTGGTTTGCGGAAGCCATCGGCGCGAAATCAAACTGCCTGCCCCGCTCGAAAGCAGCAGCAGGAAAACCACCACGGTGAGCGCGTACGTGGGATGTCCTAAAAACAAAACGAAGCGCTGAATGAAGGCGATCTCGACGATGATGTAAGCCAGGCCAATGGCCACGAAATAAAGCAAACTGGACGCTTGCTCGTGCGAGCCGCCCGTTCCAATCGCCAGCGGGAAAAGAAGAAATGCAATGACCGCGATGATGGAAATGATCAGCACCATCCCCAGCACGGCCACTCCTACATTCACCTTCCAATCAATTCCCTGGTCCAATCCCTTGTGGTGAAGGAGTTCACCCGGCTTCAGCGTGAAAAAGAAAAACGGAGCGTTATCATCCACCGGGGTTACGTTATAGGCGTAGTGCGCAGCGAAGGCATAAGGATCATTGCTGGCGATCAGTTGCGAAAATGGATTGTTGCGCGGCTCGGAGGGCATATACAGCGAGGACAGTTGGGTATGGCTTTCAAGATGAGCGCGCACCGCAGCTTCTTCTTCGGGCGTAAAGGCGCTTTTCTTGGCGATAACGGCAACGGGAATTCCATCCTCGTTCAGGTCTCCCTGCGAAATCACCATGAAGTTCGCCGCGGGATTTTTTACCCCGAGTTCGTGCAGCGCTTCCATCGCCACCGAAACCACGCGCAAAGCCTCGCGCGGCTGGCGAAATTCCCAGCGTGTAATCGCGATCATCCCATCGGGGCGTAAGTGGTCAAAATATTCACGGAACGCCTCCACCGTATAAAGGTTGTTTTCGCTCAGTGCGAAGGCGCCGGCGGCGGTGGATGCCCACGTGTCCACCAGTGTCATCTGCACAACGTCAAAGCGCTCCTTCGTACTTCGCAAATACGAGCGGCCGTCCCGCACGTGAATATGAACATTGGGACGTTCGTATAGGTGATAGGCATAATCCGCATACCTTTCACGCATGATGGTGGTCGCGATAATCGGATTAATCTCAATGCCGGTGACGCTCGGGCTCCCATTAGCGACTGCGCGCAGCACATCCACGCCACCGCCCGGGCCGATAATGGCGTAATCTCCGTGCGGACGGAGCACGTTCGCGACCGCCGGAGGCGAGGACATCAGGTTCCGTTCCCAAACCGTGCCCTGCCATTTTGCCGGATCGGCATTCATGATGTAGGTGGAGGCGTCAGCGTCAATCACCACTGCCTTACCGCTATTGCCCTGCTGGTCCACCTCGACGCGGGAAATGGCATTCCAGCGCGAGAATTCCACCCAGGAGCGGTCGCGCAGCACGCCCTTGGCGTAGATCACGTCAATCAGCTTTCCCGAGTGGTTGGCCGCGATGAGAGCTAGTAGGACCACCAGAATGGACCCAGCAACCCTTTTCATTCCAGGATTTATCGCCCATGCCAGCGCCGCGCACACAGCCAAAACTCCGGCAAATAAAATCGTGTTGGGACCGCCCAAGTGATCCAACAGAGGCACAGTCGCCAGGCAAGCTGCCGCTCCGCCCGCCAGGTCCGCGCCATAAAAACGGGAAATATTTTCCGGAAGGCGTGCAAAAACAATGGAAAACTGCAGGCCGGTCAGAAAAAACGGCACGGCGGAAGCCACATACATGGCCGTAAGCCGCAGGAAATTCGCCCCAGTAAGCTCCAGTGACACGGGAACGTGCAGCACGACTTCGAGTACCAATGGGACCAGAATGGCATTCATCACGCACAGCAGCGCCATCAAAGGCCGGGTTTCATACTTCAGAAACCGGGCCCTGGCGACGTAAGCGAACACCCCTCCAGCTCCCAGCCCCAGCAAGGCGATTGAAATCGCAAGAAACGCGAAGTGATAAAACAGCACCACCGAAAATAACCGCGTTAACGAAAGTTCCAGCAACAACGCCGAGAGACTGCTGAGTCCAATACCGGCGAGCATGGCAACAGGAGCCGCGGACTGCTGGGAACGGCTAGGGGAGAGAAGAAGTGTTTCCGTCATGAGCGAAGTTCAGTGGCCCGATTTGAATTCGACAGTCTATCAGAAGGTGCGGCATTGGCTCAGACTTAGGCCGTATTTGCTCGTATAGCGCCGGTTCGAGCCTTCTAGCGAAACCTAAGGGACCCGGCGGGCGGCTCAAAAGAGCGCTATTATCCAATCCCTAACTCTCCAGAATGACCTGGGCAATTGCCTGCTGGGCTGTATGCGAAAGGGATAGCGAGATACGCGTCGCCCCCAGCTTCGCGGAAAACTCCGCCGCCTTCCCGTGAAACATCAGCGTTGGACGCCCCCCGGGCTCCCGCAGAACTTCAATATCGCGAAAGCGCACGCCGTGGTTCCAGCCCGTTCCAATCGCCTTCATGCCCGCCTCTTTCGCGGCAAAGCGGGCCGCGTAGCGTTCCACGCGGTTGGCTTTCGATTCACAATATCGAATTTCGCCTTCGGTAAATACTCGCTGGACGAAGCGCTCGCCGAAGCGCGCAATGGACTCCGCGATGCGGGGAACCTCGACGATATCAATGCCGGTGCCAACAATCATGACGCTCAACTTAGCATTGCGGCGCGATGTTTCAAAACGAATTCAAAGGGTTTGTGGGAACGATCCGCAGGCGGTAAGAGTTCGGTCTGTCAAAGAAGAGAGCGCGAGCACGAATCCCGATCAAAAGAAAAGAGCGTGGCCCTTGAGACTGGCGCACGCTCTTTGCTTATATTCCGAGGTTACGATTCAAGCTTTACAAATTCTGAAACAGCTGTTCGAAGTTCGGCTGCTGCATCTCAAGAAACAGAAAGCCAGCCGTGGTCTTCAAACGATCATAGCTTTTTGCGCCTTGAATGCCGCCCAACTCGCGGACATCATAAAGGCTCGGGATCGGCAGAACTTTCCACGAATCTACCCGGAGCAACAGCCAGAAACGCAGCTTCAACAGCGTCAACAAGGAATACAGGCGTACTTCCACCGCGCCCTGTTGCAGTTCCTGGGCCAGCTGGATCATCTTTTCGTCATTGCCTTCCGCCTCACGGTTCGCCCAATCAATGAGCACGGAAGCGTTGTGTGCCATTCTCTTTACGAATGACAGGTACAAATGGATGCGCTTGCGCTGTAATTGACGGAACTCTTCTCGGTCCAGCTGGCGCCTCAACGTGCCTTCGGCGACCGGATCAAGCAGCGCCTCCACTTTTTCCATGTCCACCGGCAACAGGAAGTCAACCACGTCCTGCGCGGTGCGCTCCGGGAAACGGAACCACGTCCAGGCCGCCACGACAGCGCAGCCAACAAAACCAGCGGTGATCATGAAATACCACAATATGTAAGTCATCATATGTGCCGCACCTTCTGAACTTTCTGCATTGCATCTCGGTACACAGCAAGATCGCCAATCGACAAGGGAGGCAGCTCGGAACGTAATTTCACCGGTTCAGGAGCGCCAGTGAAGTAGCAGAGCCAAATGACCACTGCGACCGTATACGCCGCCAGCGTGGCCACGCCCCACCATCCCTCGAAATTGGCCCCAACTTCATAAAGCTTGGTAGACGCCAGCAGGCAAACGCTCGCATGAATGCCAAACCCGGCGGAAATACCGAAAGCCTGTTGCCGCCACCGTAATCCAAACAAGGCGACCAAAGATATCAGCAAAACGAACAGTGCCACCTGCAAGAACCTCATCGCCAGTTCGCTGGCCAGAATGACAGCAAACAGCGAGAGCTTTCCAGTAAATAGGCTTTCCGCGTGAACAATGGTGAGCGCCAGGGTGCCGGTCACCACGATAGGAAATATCATGCGGAACCAGAATTTATGCCGCAGGTTGCCAAAAACCGTTTTGAACACTTCGTGCAGAATCGCGATCGCGAGCAACACCAACACAGCGTCGGTGGCCCAGTAAAAATACAAATATGGATGACTGGTGTTTCGAAGAGCGAAGCGGCCTATCCCCGTAAAGATCGAGAATCCGGTGTATGCAAAGAAGAAGGGATAACTTTTGATGGAGGTGTTTCGCACCAGCAAATACAACAATACCGCCTGCATCGGTATTGTTGCCCACCAAAAGATGTTGATCAGCAGACCCATAAACTGAGGGCAGAATACTACTGCTGCCCTCAGGTTGAAAGATATCTTTGGGTCACCAATCGGAAAAAGGTAACCCAAATTTGATTACCAAAGTTTCAGGCAATCAGATTAAGCGACTGGCCATGGAACGCGACCAGCGCCGTCTGCCTGCAACGTAACTGGCCATGGAACGCGGCCAGCACCGTCTGCCTGCAGAGTAACCGGCCATGGAACACGACCAGCGCCATCTGCTTGCAGAGTAACCGGCCATGGAACACGACCAGCGCCGTCTGCTTGCAGAGTGACCGGCCATGGAACACGACCAGCGCCGTCTGCCTGCAGAGTAACCGGCCATGGAACACGACCAGCGCCGTCTGCCTGCAGAGTAACCGGCCATGGAACACGACCAGCGCCATCTGCCTGCAGAGTGACCGGCCATGGAACGCGGCCAGCGCCGTCTGCTTGTAGGGTTGTTGGCGCCAGCACGAGGCTGGGACCATTCGCGGATTTTGACGTAGATGGGCAGGCAAAAGAAGGAGATGCCCACATCATCATAGCCACCACTGCCACAAATACCACGGGAATGCCTTTCATCTTGTGTGTTCTCCTGCCCCTTAGACCCCAACATACAGGAGAAGAAGGGACATCTTAGGGTCTTGCCGACAAAGAATACGCTTACATGCCCAAAAAGTGCAGAGATTTATGCGTTTGTTCGTTTTTTAAGGAGAGTCCGGCCGGTTTTGCCCGTCCAAGCCGGCGATTGCTGTCTAAAACCTGGAAATCATGGCTTTTGTGCCTGTTTCTTCTGGTTTTCGGAGTTTAAGCGTCCAGATTCTGGACAAACTCTCCGACGTTTTAAGCTGGGATATTTTGGGAAGGATGTTCTTACGGCCAAAAATAAAAGGGACCCGTTTATCGAGTCCACAGAAGAAGGTCTGCAGAAATTACACGGGCGGCAGGAGCATACCCTTTTCCAGATGTCGCGTGACCCGGGCATAAGACGCCGCGTGCGGATCGTGCGTCACCATGATCACGGTTTTGTGAAAGTCCTCATTCAGCCGCTTCAGAATCTCGAGAATTTCCGTCGCGGAGTGACTGTCCAGATCTCCCGTCGGCTCGTCGGCGAGCAACAAAGTCGGGTCGCTGGCGATGGCACGCGCAATTGCGACGCGCTGTTCCTGTCCACCGGAGAGTTGCTTCGGCAAGTGGTGTACGCGCTCTTCAAGTCCCACTAATTTCAATGCAGTCATCACGTGATCGCGCCGTTGCTGCGTCGTGAGCTTCGTCAGCAGCAGCGGCAACTCAACATTCTCAAACGCCGTGAGGACGGGAATCAGATTGAAGGTCTGAAAAATGTAACCGATGTGCTGGTTCCGCCATTTCGCCGCCTGTCCATCGTTGAAGCTGAAAATATTCTGTCCCAGCACCAGCAACTCGCCCGCGGTTGGACGATCAATGGCCGCGATCATGTTCAGCAAGGTTGTCTTTCCGGAGCCCGAAGGTCCCATCAGCGCCATGAATTCTCCGGTGGCGATGTCAATGGAAACATCATCGAGGGCCTTCACTTCGAATGCGTCGCGTTTGAATACTTTGCTCACATTGCGAACGCGGACGACTTCAGTTTGCGTAGCGGTATTCGGCATCGTAGCTGTGCTCATGACTGCCCCTTAATCTTGATTTTGTCTCCGTCTTTCAAAGTTGCCGGGCCGGACGTAATAACGTTTTCACCGCCAACCAAACCTTGCACCATCACTCCGTTGCTGCGCGTCGAGACGATCTGCACTTCACGCGCAACAGCTTTGTCGTTGAATGCGATTAAAACAATCTTTTTTCCACCACGATCACGCACCGCGTTCGCGGGAACAAAGACCCCCGTTGATTCCTGCGCCGCGCCCTGAGCGGGTTCATCTGCCAAAAATTTCACTGTGGTATTCATTTCCGGGCGAAGATGTGAATCAGGATTTTTAATCTGCACTTTCACTTCTACCGTGGCCTTTTGCCGGTTCGCCTCCGGAGAAATTTCCGCGATCACGCCGTCATACTTCAAGTCCGGAAAAGCATCGACAGTGACAATCGCTTTTTGATGCGGGGACAACTTCGCAAAGTCATCTTGAGCGATATCAAGGTCTGCCTGAATATCGTTCAAATCCGCCAATGTCGCAATGGATCCTTGCGGGCCGCCCTCAGCCGAGCTGGCGAACTGCGCAGTAATGAGTTCACCTTTTTCCGCCGTCCGTTCGAGGATCGTTCCATCTACGGGCGCGCGAATTACAGTTGCATCGAGGAGCGTTTTGGCATAGGCTGCAGCGCCTTCTGCCTGCATGACTTGACCCTTTGCCCGAGCAATCTCTTCCGCGCGCGGCCCTAATTTCGCCAACTGCAAGCTCCTCTCAAGCGAGTTCGCACGCGCCTGGTCCGCGTTATACCGGGCAGTTGCATCATCTAACGCCTGCCGCGAAACGACGCCCTGAGCAAAAAGCTGCTTCGTGCGATCCAGTGTCAACTTGTCATCGCCGGCTGTGGCCACCGCTTCGTCAAAGTTATGCTGGGCCTGGGCAATTTCTTCGGGACGAGATCCATTCTGCAATTCTTGCAAATAGGCCTTCGCATTTTCCGCTGCGCCGAGTTGCTGTTCGTATTGCGCGCGAAATTCGTTGTCTTCCAGACGTACCAGCACCTGGCCTTCTTTTACCTTGTCACCCTTCTCCACGCCGATCCACTTCACAAGTCCGGTGACCTTCGAGTTCACGTTGATCTTGTGATGAGGCACAATGTATCCCGTCGCGGAAAGAACAACGCCACCAACATCGGAGCCCGAACTTTCCGTCGTCGCGCGAGAGACTTC
Organism: Terriglobales bacterium; assembly: GCA_025451215.1. Lineage (GTDB taxonomy): Bacteria > Acidobacteriota > Terriglobia > Terriglobales > Acidobacteriaceae > JAICKN01. The sequence goes on along the minus strand of JANWKU010000051.1, from coordinate 27,903 downwards.
GACTTCAATCGGATCAGTAGAAAGCAAGCGATAGGCAAGCGCGAACAGCCCTAACAGCACAACAATGGCAATGCCAATGAAAATGTAACGGCGCGCCCAGGTCGGCCCACTTTGCGGATCGTGATAAGCCGAGCGATCAATTCGCAGGCTCTGTAGATCTTCGTGTTTTGTGTCGAGCGCCATTTCTCTTGTGTAACTCCCCTAACCGCGTAAAGCGGTCAAAATATTCTGACGGGCAGCATGCCATGCAGGCGCAATGCCACCCAAAAGTCCCATCGTCATCGCAAAAATGACGGCAACAATCACAACATGGGGCGTCATCTGCAAGCTGAACACCGCTTCGCTGAACGTCGCAGGATTCTGTGTTCCCGTCGTCATTCCATTAAACGGCAACATGAGAATCACGCCGGCAACGGCCCCGATCACTGACAACAAGACCGATTCGAAGACGAACGACGTAAGAATGCTGGGACGGCTGAATCCAATAATGCGCAGCGTCGCGATTTCCCGTGAGCGATACGCAACGGCCGCATACATCGTATTCATGGCCGCGAAACTCGACCCGATCGCCATAATAATGGCTACCACCCATCCCACGTACTCGATCAAGTTCCCTGAGTTCGTCTGCTTCTCGTAGTAATCCTTTTCGATGATGCCATCGAGCTTTAGTCGCTGATCATCGCTCACCCGGTTCTTTAAAGCGTCGGCGGAAACCGGATCTGTCGCACGTAAATAAGCCGAACCGAAAGCTCCCTGGCGATCGAAGTCTGATGCCATCTGGTTTACGTCGCCCCAGATCTCAGAGTCGTACGCCGAACCTCCGGCGTCGAACACACCGACAACCTTCCACAGCCCTTTGCCGAATTCCAAATCATCGCCGACATTGGCATGCGCGAAACGTTTATGGATGCTCTGGCTCACCACTACCTCACGCTGCCCCGGAGTAAACCACCGTCCTTCGACAAGCTTTACACCATTTCGCAGTTCGAGGCCATCTTGCATCATGCCACGCACGGCGACGTTGACTTCGCCCGTGCCATCTTTGCGAGGCAGCACAATCACGACCATCCACTCTCCCGAAACCATCGGATCGCCGTGCGAGTCCTTCGCAATTCCCGGGAGATTTTTCAGAACAGGAAGGTCGGCCGCGTCAAATCCCCCCGTAAGTTCGGACGCCGAACCTTTGCGCATGACCAGCACATTCAGCGGACTACCGCTGCTCACGAAGGCACGCTGCAAACCGGCAAGCAAGGCCATGACGAAAATGGCCGTAGTAACCGTCAGCGCAATACCCAGCGACGTCATGATGGTGAGGCCCTTTCGCAACTTCAAATTACGCACGTTGTAGCTGATCGGAATCGCCATAAATTTCCCTTGACCGGTGTGACTAACCGATGTGACGCAATCCTTCCACAATGCCAATCTTTGAAGCGTAGTAAGCAGGGACCGCTGCGCTCAGAAAGCCGACAAATGCGGCGACCACGCATGCAAACACCATGGTCCCAACTTTTACAGCGAGAGCATTGCCCATACCACCCACATTGTGTGCAGCGGCATTGCCCAGCACAAATGCCGCTAATGAACCGAAAATTCCACCAATCAATGCGATGACAACCGCCTCCCCTATGAACAACCCCAAAATACTGTTGCGCGTGAATCCTAGCGTCTTCAGCACTGCGACTTCACGCGTTCGTTCGCGGATTGACATGGCCATCGTATTGGCCGAAACCAGCAAAGTCGCAAATACAACTGCCAGCGAAATGCTCAACAAAAAGGCCTTCACGTTTCCAAGCATGGCGAGGAAGCCGCGCTGGAATCCCTTCTCATCCTCAGTTTTGGTGGGTTGCGGAGAGTTATGGAACATGCCGTCGATCGTTGAAGAAATCCGGCTTACGTCATCAGAATTGTCAGCCAATGTTGTGTACATGCCGCTCTGGTCCTTCAAATACGAAACGCCTTCTTCGACGTATTTCTGGTTGTAGTACAACGATGAAGTGGATTGCGGCGCGGTAAAGATTCCGCGAATATTCAATTCCAGATTGATCGGGAAAATTTGGCCGGTAATGACAATCTTTTGCCCAATCTTCCAGTTGTACTTTTTGGCCAGTTCGGCATCCACGACAGCGCCCTGCCGATCGTGTTTCCACGCTGCTAACTGATCGGGATCAATCTTAAAATCCTTGTAAACATCGAAAAACTGGTCGGGATCGGTTCCGAACTGCGCAAAAAAGTTTCCTGATTTGTCGTCTTTATATACACCGCCAAACCAGTTCAAGGGCACAACCGCTACCACGCCAGGGATCGCTTGAATCTTTTGCCGGTAAAAACCGGGCATGGTGAAAGCCAGCGAAACCTTATGGCGCGTGACCAGCCGCAAGGCAGAATCGGCCGTGCCTTTGTCCACGAAAAAGCCGCGCCAAATGGTCATCATCAGCGTGAGCAATAAAAGCGAAAACCCAATGCTGAGGACCGTCAGGATGCTCCGCCGCTTATTACGGAAAGAGTTCTTGCGCACAAAACTCGTAAGGGTCATACTGTGCTCCGGCTGCTAAAAGGAAACCACGGAAAGATTTGCCGCTGTTTCCATCAAGAATAGAAGATTGCCTCCTGCCCGACAAGGCAACTCCACGATAAATTTTCTGGTCGTCATGTGAAAATGCAATCAAGCTGTTGCAGATTTTTTCTGAGACTTTCATCCTGGTGGATTCAATATAAGCGCGCGAAAATATTGGCAACAGTAGAGATCGTCATTGCTCAAAAGTGACAAATGTCATCTGTCGCCGTGCGGGCATTTCCCTCAGAGCCTTCAGACAGTCAAAATACGCAATCATTTGTCAAAAAGTTCCCTGTTGCGGCGGAAGCGACGCCTACTGTAGAGTTCCCGAATCGTTTTCGCCGCAAGTCAGTGTCGCTGGTCCATGTCTGGTCAAGCGGATGCGCACGACACGATCGGCCGTTAAGGGAGAAAGATGGTTGAGAATGCCGCGCAATTGACTCACAAGGCCCTTTCTGGCGTGGACGCTGGAATTATCGGCGCTTATTTTCTGCTGATCTTTTGTATCGGCTTTTATTTCGCTCGCCGCGGCCGCACTTCCACTGACTACTTTCTCGCCGGCCGCGATGTGGGATGGTTCGCCATCGGCGCGTCTTTATTCGTTTCTAATATTTCCACCGAGCACTTCATTGGCCTGTCCGGATCGGGCGCAAGCTCCGGCCTCGCCGTCGGACACTTCGAGTGGTGGGCGTGCCTCATTCTTCTAGTTCTTGGATGGGTTTTCGTTCCGTTCTACCTCCGTTCCAACGTGTTCACCATGCCGGAATTTCTGGAGCGCCGCTTTAGCCGTTCCTGCGCCATTTATCTGGCCAGCATCTCCATCATCGCTTATATTTTCACCAAAATTTCCGTCCAGCTCTATGCCGCTAGCGTTGTGCTGCACAGCGTTGCCGGATGGGATTTATGGAAGACTGCTATCGTTCTGGTCGTGGCCACGGGCGTTTACACCATCGCCGGTGGACTTGCCGCCGTCATCTATACCGACACCGTCCAGACCATCATTCTCATCATTGGCGCGGTGCTACTCACCGTGATCGGCCTGCATCGCGTAGGAGGATTTGCGGCATTGCGCGCCGCGGTCCCGGCGAGCTACTTCCACATGATCAAGCCGATTCATGATCCCGATTTCCCCTGGACCGGCATTTTCTTCGGCGCCCCTATTCTCGGCATTTGGTATTGGTGCACCGATCAGGTGATTGTGCAGCGCGTGCTCTCCGCCCGCGATGAAGGACACGCCAAGGCCGGGACCATCTTCGCTGGCTTCCTGAAAATTCTTCCCGTGTTTATGCTGGTGTTGCCGGGAATCATCGCATTTGCGCTCTTTCACAATCTGTTCAAGTTCGGCCCTGATGGAGAAGTGCTGAATGGGGACATTGCGTATCCCACGCTGATTTTGAATTTGCTTCCCAAAGGCTTGGTCGGATTAGTTCTCGCCGCGCTGCTTGCAGCCGTGATGGGTGCCATGAGTTCGGTATTCAACTCCGCATCCACGCTTGTGACCCTTGATTTTTATAAAAAGATTAGGCCCAATGCGAGTGAATCGCGCCTGGTGAATATGGGACGGGTCGCGACGGGGGTGATGGTTTTACTAGGATTGTTGTGGGTGCCCTTCATCCACCTCATCAGCAGCCAGCTTTATATTTATTTGCAGAGCGTGCAGGCTTACATCAGCCCGCCGATTGCTGCCTGCTTTGTCTTCGGAATCCTGTGGCCGCGACTGAACGCGCAAGGCGCCATCACATCGTTGCTCACCGGTTTTGTCCTCGGCGCCGGACGCTTCATTCTTGAACTAAGAGCAAAAAACGGCCCTGATCTCATTCCCTGGCTGGTGCAGATGAATTTTCTGCACTACGCCATCTTCATGTTCGTGATTTGCTCACTGGTCTTGATCGGCGTGAGCCTGGTGACGCCAGCCCCAGACCGCCAGAAACTTGCCGGACTGACCTTTGCCACGGTCGGTGAAAAAATGGATGTTGTTGCAGTCACGCCCCTGGCGTTGCAGCGCAAGCCCGCCGCCGAAACAGCCTTAGAGCATCGCCTGAATATTGTTTTCAGTCTCGCTCTTCTGTTTACGGTCATCGGTCTCTGGATATACTTCCGTTAGGATGGCGCGGATTCGAGCTCTCAAGCCCAATGTTTCCCAGGAGGAAGCGCTGGAATTGCTTTCTCCGGGAGGGCTCTCCGGGATGGTGCGGAACATTGCCTCAGGCCCCGTGCGTTCGGTTGCGGACTTCTATATTCCTTTCCGCATCTTTCAAGTCGAAATCCAGAACGCCGGAGAAAAAACTTCGCACGTCTTTGGTCTCGACGCCGTCAACGGATCACTCGATCTTTACACCTGGGAACATCTTCCAGCTCAGGATGAGATGTTTCTGCTGGAAACCAGAAATCGCCTGCCCGTCACGCTTTCTGAAGAAGAGGGGCAGGGAATGGTCGCCGACAAAGTGCGCCGCCTGATTTTCGCGCAGGGCTTTTTCCGGGTCCGCAATTTCGGCATTTCAGCAGAGCCCGTTCCCGGAGAAATCCACATTCCGTATTGGGCGGCTTTTCGCGGCCATGGTATTCGCGCCCACATCGCGGTGCTCGATGCCGTCCGACGCCAAACGGAAGGCTCGCGCGTGCGGCAAATTCTGCGTCACTGGCTGACTTCTATCCACTAGTTCCTGTGCCAAACGCCGTATCTTCCCGGGAATTCATGGGTACTTTGGTAATTCTCGGCTTGTGCCCGCCGCAAGTTATCCTAGCGTTACTTTTTCCCCCGAAGTAAGCAGTGCCTGAACGATGTTTAAGGCAGATAGTCCCTGCCTATTTGCGTGAGGCTTGAAGAATGTCGAACAAAATAGGCCGCTTTGAAATCATTAGCGAGATTTCCCGCTCTGAAGCGATTGCCGTGTACAAAGCAACCGACTCGGAAAATGCCCAAACTGTCGCCCTGAAGGTTTTGAAGTTGGAAAGTTTTGGCGACCAGGCAAAAACTTTGGTGGAATCCATCCTCAAAGAGGTGGAATCGAACAAAGCTCTCCAGAGCCCCAACATCGCATTGCTCAATAGCGCGGAAGAAGTGGATGGCAGTTTTTGCGCCTCCATGGAATACATCCAGGGCAACAGCGTCGCGACGACTCTATCGCGCAAAGAAGGATTTTCCATCTGGGACCTTCTCGACATCGCCCGCCAAACTCGGCAAGGCCTTGACCACGCCTGGAGCCACAAAGTAGCGCACCACAGTCTGGAACCCGCCAAAATCATGGTCACCTGGGACGGGACTGTAAAATTACTGGGATTCGGAATTTCGCAGATGAGCGCGTTTGCCGCGCAAGCCAAGGGACAAGCCCCAGCCATTCTTCATTACATGTCTCCAGAGCAGTTGCGCGGTGACCCGATTGATTCGCGTTCTAACCTCTTCAGCCTGGGCGCGATTTTTTACGAGATGATGACGGAGTGCAAAGCATTCCAGGGAGAGGATGCTGACCAGGTGCGCCAGCAGGTTCTGGAAGCTACGCTGGTGCCGCCGCACCAGATCAATAAGAAAATTAATCCCGCGCTTAGTGAAGTCATTCTCAAATCGTTGGCCAAAGATCCGGAACAGAGATACCAGACTGGGCAGGAGTTGGTGGAAGAGCTGGAGAAATGCAAAAACAGTCCAGCCAAAACCGTCGGGCCGACCGTTGCGCCCGGCGTTGTAAAAGCTGCCGTGAGTGCGCCACAAGCAAGAGCCGCGGAACCCAAGATGGCGGAAGTTAAGATTGCCGAGAAAAAAGCATCAACTTCGGCGTCAGCTGCCGTGAAGGCTGAAGCACAAACAGTTCAACCCGAAGCCGAACCGCGAAAAGCCGCGGCTGCGGCTGGCTGGGGATCCGCTGCAAGTTCTTCAGGGACCACTGCCTCAAGTACTCCAAAACTGAACCAGAGCGACCAATTTTTCACCGCCACCGCGAAAGCTTCGGTGGATGCGATGATCAAAGAAAAATTGGCTAAGCTGTCCGCGTCACCGGCGGCGCCCGCGGAAGTGGAAGCTCCCAGGCTCGCCGTGGATCCGATGATGTCCGAGAGCAAGATCGCGGAAGCTTCATCGCGACCCAGTTTTTCCGACGTAAGCGAATTGCCTCCGCTCAAGGAAGTGTATGTCGCTCCGACACCCACTCCAGCGGCTTCCGCGCCTGAAGTCATTGAACAGCCGGAAATCATTTTAAAATCGAGGGAAGTCGAAAAGCCAAAAATACAGCCGCGCGAGGTCGCGAAGAAGGCTGTTACCGAAATTAAGAAGACACCGCCCAAGCTGTTTGGCTACTCCATCGCCGGAGCGGTGGCAATCATTCTTCTGGTAATTGCTGGTATTGCCTGGCATATCCATTCAGAAAATTCCTGGGATGAAAGTACTCCGGTGCAAACCGCGGCACCGGTGGTGGCTCCCAAGCCGCAACCTGCCGCCAGCGTTCCGCCTGCGTCACAGCCAACTGTGCAACCAGCCATAACCGCAGCGACTTCTCCGGAGACAGATGCGGACACCGCTCCTGATTCCGTGACCGTTGAACCTCGGTACAAAAACCGTGCCAGCAGCAAAAAGCGATCTCGATCCGCGACTCCGGTCATTCTTCCCGGACAACTGACTGTTAATTCGACGCCTGCCGGCGCTGAAGTCACCGTGGACGGGCAGAGCGATCCGAGTTGGGTTACACCTCTGAGCCTTACCGGAGTGGCACCCGGCCGGCACACCATTAATGTGAGCAAGGCCGGATACACCTCTGAGGCCCGCACGATTGATGTGGGACAAGGCAGCAAAGCAGTGATGGCGCTACAACTGGGACAGCTTAGCGCGGGAATTTCTGTAACCTCCACCCCCGCCGGCGCGGAGATTTATCTGGATGGACGCGATACTGGACGACAAACTCCCGCACAGATTTCCGTGGATAAGCAAGGCAACCACAATCTGGTGGTGAAGAAACAAAACTATCTGGAAGAAGCTACCCTTGTCAGCCTGCAATTTGGACAGACTTTCCGTTTCGCGCCAACTCTTCGGCTATTGGGCGTGACCGATGACATCAAGTATAAGAAGTTGTTCGGCGGCAAGAACAACGGCATGGCAAGCGTCAACATCAAGACCACGCCCAAGGGCGCACAAATCTCGGTTAACCGCCGCATTCTGGAAAAAAATTCTCCGGTTGAGTTTTACCTGAATCCGGGAACATACGTCATTGACATCACGGCATCGGGATATAAAACAACGCACAAGATTATTGAAGTTTCTCGCGAGGGCAAAGTGAATCTTGACGAGAACATGGACCCTGATTAGTCCACGGCAATTTGTCTTGGAACAGAATAGGAATCGGAATTAAAGCCGGGCCGCTATCCGACTTCCACCGAATCCCGTTTTTCCGAAGGTCTATAACTCACAGCCGCCGTGCGCTCCAGTTTGTCCCAGGCAAACTTCTCTCCCTGCGCCGCGCGCTTCAGCGTTTTGAACAACACCACAGAAAATAATTGCCGGTAGGCAAAACGCTGCAGCCATACCTGGCTGAGTAGCCACACATCTTCGCGGGCTTCGGGCTGACGCCGTTCCAACGCAAACGCAATCGCGGACGTGATGAAGTCAATTACCAGAAATGTGACAAAGAACAGCACGAGCCGGTGAAAACTCGTCGCGTCGGCTGTTTCAGGATGAAAATATTTCTGCTCATAGTATGCGAGAGTCCCGCCAATGAACATCAGATCAATTAACGGCGAGACCAATGGCAGAAGAATTTGGAAAATGATGATGTTCGGCAGTGCGACCCATCCCAACACATTATTTTTGATAAACGCGCTGCGGTGCTTCCATACCGATTGCAGAATGCCAAACGACCAGCGGAAGCGCTGCCGCATCAGGCCATTCGCATTGATCGGAGCTTCCGTATAAGCCAGCGCCAAGTCTTCGTACTCCACGCGGTATCCATGCTGTAATAACGCCATGGTCAAATCGGCGTCTTCCGCCACGGTGTCCGTATGGTAGCCTCCGCATTCGCGTACCGTGGAGGTGCGCCACGCTCCTAAAGCTCCCGGCACCACGCTCACCGCGCCCAGCACATTCAACGCTCGCCGTTCAAAATTCTGGCTGGTGATGTATTCGAGCGCCTGCCAGCGTGTCCAGAGATTCACGCGATTGCCTACCTTCGCGTTCCCCGCGACCGCGCCCATGGATGGATTCTGGAAATGCCGCACCAGCAAAGTGACCGCATCGTGGGCGATAACCGTATCGGCGTCAATGCCCACGAAAAGCTCTTCATCTTCAGCCACATGCTGCAAACCAAAATTCAAGGCCTCAGCTTTTCCGGAGTTCGCTTTACTCAGCACCACTACCCGCCCTGCGGCCTGCTCTTCAAGAAACGCTCCCCGCGCGACCGCCAATGTTCTGTCGCTGGAGCCGTCGTCAATCACAATCACGCGCAGATTGCCGTAATTGGAGTTGAGAGCCGCCCCGATCGTGCGCTGAATGACTTTTTCTTCGTTGTAAGCCGGAATCAGTACGACCACCTTCGGCAAAAAGCCGTTCGCGCTGCCTCCGAGAAACGGACGCTTGCGCAGGCGGTCGAAAACCGCGAATGCTCCCACGAATAATAGCCGTCCGGTCATGAGCACATCGCCGATCAGGAAAATCCAGGCGATTCCCTTAAGGACGAAGTCGAACATGAGAAATCCGATCAGCGTAATACGCGCTCGCCAGCGTTCATTCACGGGCACCGGCGGCATGACGTCGGCCCGCGTTTTTCCCAGCAACGTATATAAGGGCACGATCTTCAACCCTTTTGCACGGATCCCCTCAATGATCTTGGGCAATGCCAGAACCGTCTGCTGCCGGTTTCCACCGCCATCATGAAGCAGAATGATGTTGCCGCAGTGAATGTCGGTCGGCGCGCATGGCGGCAGATGCGCAATTACGTTGGCCGCAATCTCATCCGCTGTGAATCTTCGCGGCACATCGCGCCAATCGTTAGGATCAATCTTGTCGCCTACCGTGATGTAGCCCATGTCCTGCGCCACTTCGAGCGGGCTCACCTGATCTTCCGTATCTGGCTCAGCGTCAATGGAATACGGGGGCCGTAGAAGTAGGGTGCGCACCCCGATCCTGCTGGCAAATAGCTCTTCGGTAAGGTTCAGCTCCACTTTCATGAAGCCATGCGAAATGTTGCTGATATCAGGATGTGTAAACGTATGGTTGCCGATGGTGTTTCCTTCGCGGTACACCCGTTCAGCAACATCGGAAAACTTGTCTGCCTGCAACCCAATCAGAAAAAAGTTCGCTGTCGCATGTTCGTTTTTGAGAACGTCCAGTATCTTCGGCGTCCAGGTCGGGTCAGGCCCATCATCAAAAGTGATGGCCACGGAGTCTTTACTTGAACCGTAGCGCCCCACGCGGTAAGGCTCCGGCAGGGAATCGAAACTCTCGTCGGTCACCAGATGAGTGGAGGGGTCCAACGTTAAATCACGTTCACCATGGGAGGGCCGGGCCTCAATCCGCAAAATCTCTCCCGCGCCTTCCATGTCCACTTCCTGCCCAGGAGGAACATCTTTCAACTTCTGTGGTGCCGCAGTCTCTCCTGGCAGATCCCATACCTGCCATAAGGAACGGTCTTCCGATCCCAGCCGCCATAATGCGAAAGTCTTAATCCCCAGCGCCTGCGCCGCACGCATCTGGTTCAGCGCGGTCACGGCGTCCAAAAACCAAATATCGTGCTGGATGTTTTTTTCGTCAATGTAGCTGATGTGCGGATTCAGGCTGTCCCCGTCAAAATCCACGTCCGCCTCGGAATCGCGGGCGGCCAGCCATGCGTCTTGAACCGTCTGTGGTTTATCTTTTTCGTCGGCGGGTAGTTTTCCACGCTTCGGTTTGGTGGGCCAGTCATATCCGAAGTTCCCGATGGAACAAATCAATTTGTCCTTCGGCACCATGGTTTGCAGATATTTGAGGTTATTGACGAACCAGTCCTGCGAAGCCACCGGCCCAGGTTCGCCGCCCGGAGAATGTTCGTCATAATTCATGACCACAACGCCATCGGCGGCGGCGGCAATTCCACGGTAATTCCAATCCGGATTATGCGCGTAAACGCTGACATACAACTTCATCCCTTTTGCATGCAGATCATCCGACAATTCATGCAGCAATTGGACATAGGCGGGCTGCGCCTTTTCGGGAAAGTCCTCAAAATCCACCATCAGCCCGCGATACTTGTCCGTGGCCAGGAACATGTCCATTTGCCGCCGGAACTGCAAACGCGCATAAGGATTGTTCAGGAATGCGGCAATGTTGATCCAGTTCGTTCCGTCGAAATTGTTTACCAGCGGGAACACTTCCGTTCCCGTATCCTCGGACTTCAGAAATGGCATCACTTTGTCATCCACGGGATGAATGGTCGCTCCGTGGATTACGTCAAAAAACTGATTGGTCTGTGGGTCCACGCTTTGCAGGTGGCCATCGGGGGTGAGGACAGACAGCCATTCCGGAAATAGCAGATCAATCTGCCGCGCATACTCGCGCAAGGAAGAAAAGCTGGAAGCGTCCCATTGCACATAGAAAGCCGCGCGGATGCCTTCCTGGCTGTTCAATTCCACGCTCGAGGCGGCGGATTGGGTCTTGCGATGGCCGCGATGGGCCAGCAAACGGCGTCGTTCTTTGGCCTTCTGCTTTTCAGTTTCTCGTAACGCCCGATAGGTGTGTTTTGGTGAAGGTAATAGGAGTTCCGGAAGGTGCTCGCCTTTCAGAGCGGAATACACAAAAAAAATGACCAGCAACATGAGGCTGACTCCGGCGACATCCAGTAGCCGCCTGAGTAGCCTCCAGCGAACCTGTTCGGGATCATAAAAGACTTGTTGCTTCATGAGGGCAGGGTTACATCCATCGTAAGCTGATCAAAAATCAAGGTCAAACTGCGGCCACGCACGTTTCTGGTGCAGGAATGATTTTCGTCAACCTGCGACCCCCTCCAAACAGGATATATTTCCATGCGTGCTTCAACTCGTCAGGAAGTCTCCCCGGTTCTTCTTGCTCGCGGTCTGCGCCGCCGTCGCCTTGCGCATCTTCTTCATTCTCCGATTCCCGCATATTTCAGATGATTCTTTTGTCTACGGCGATATCGCGAAAAATTGGCTCCAGCACGGAATGTATGGTCTTACCGGGGATCACAGAATCTATCCCACATACATCCGCCTGCCGGGCTATCCCGCGTTTCTCGCGGCGGTCTTCGCCGTCTTTGGCGTGGAGCACTACCGGGCGGTTCTCTTTATACAGATGTTTGTGGATATCGGCACCTGTTTTCTCATCGCCGATCTTGCTCGTCGCGTTTGTTCAGCGCGCGCCGCAAAATTGGCTTTCCTGTTCGCGGCCATCTGCCCGTTTTTGGCAAATTACACGGCGGCTGCTCTTAGCGAGACCTTGGAAATATTTTTTACCGTTCTCGCCTTGGATTTCGCAATTTCCGCCCTGACCGCCTCTCACGACAATGGACGTTGGATATGTTGCGGTCTGGCAGTCGGTGCCGCTATTTTGATACGTCCCGACGGCGGAATTTTACTCATCTCCATCGGCCTGTATCTATTCGCCGCGTTCTTCAAATCCCTTCGTTCTCTAACGCAAAACGCTTCTTCGGGATCTACGAACCTTCTACGCGCCGGCCTTATCGTCGCAGTGGTCTCTCTATCGCTACTAATCCCCTGGACGATACGCAACTGGAACACCTTCCACGCCTTTCAACCGCTCGCGCCGCGCTATGCAAACGAGCAGGATGAATTCGCTCCCCTAGGCTTCAACCGTTGGGTAAAAACCTGGATGGTGGAGTATGACTCCGTTGAAGAAATCTATTGGAACGTTCCCGGCGACAAAATTGATTTGAATAAATTGCCCGGGCGGGCGTTCGATTCTTCATCCCAGCGACTTCAAACCGCGCAAGTCGTGGACGCTTACAACGCCGCATTGGATATTGACACGCGACTCGATCAGCAATTCGCCGCGCTGGCAGCCGCGCGCATCCACCATAATCCATTGCGTTATTACGTTGTGCTGCCATTAGCTCGAATTACGGACATGTGGATGCGCCCCCGAACCGAACTTCTCCCCCCGGATCCTCGCTGGTGGGAATTCAACGACGACAAGCGATGGTTGGCGGTTGCGCTTGCCTTCGGAGTGCTGAACCTTGCTTACGTCGTGGCTGCCTTCCTGGGCGCCTTGCGCGCTCGAAAACTCGCCTACATAAGCCTGCTGCTTGAATTCATCGTACTGCGCTCGCTTTTTCTAGGGACGATCGAAAGCCCCGAACCCCGATACACCATCGAATGTTATCCAATGATAATTGTGTTCGCGGCAATTTTTTTCGCCTTGCGTAACAAAACACCAGACAGCGTTCCACAATAATTCCAAATGTGAGAAAAACATCAGGGATGTTCCAGACGCTGCATAACAAAACATCTGTTTATTGTTGAAGGCAAAAATCCACTTATAAGCAATGTTTTCGCTTGATTCTCGTGGACAATTAATTGCAAGATTTCAATATTTCCTTTCAGCACGTCATGGCTCGGATTACCCACCCCGAACTTCACAAGGAGAAACAATGCGATCCCCTGCGCGGTGTGTAGCTTTAGCTGTCATTATTCTCAGTCTTCCTCTTATGATGTGGGCGCAGTCTGCCACTACTTCGTTGCATGGCACCGTGTTCGACGCCAAAGGCGCGGTCATTGCCGCTGCTACGGTCACCATAACGGATCCGCAGACAGGCTTTACGCGGACAGCCACTTCAAACCCGCAGGGAGATTATCAGTTCCTCCAGATTCCGCCCGCCGCTTACAACATCTCCGTCGCGGTGCCGGGCTTTGCGACCGTCAAGCAGGAAAATGTGCAGTTGATGGTGAATACACCCGTCACTCTGATGTTTACCATGCAGGTTGCTGGACAATCCGTGGAAGTCAACGTCACCAGCGAGGCCCCGATGGTCAATACTGTGGACGCTGCCATCGGGAACACATTTGACACGCAGCAAGTGACCAATCTGCCTTTCGAAGGACGCAATCCAACGGAGATTCTTTCATTGCAGCCGGGAGCGGTCTACTTGGGGCGCAATGTAGTGAGCAATCCCCTCGATACGCGTAGTGGGTCCATAAACGGCGGGCGCAGCGACCAATCCAACATCGTGCTCGATGGAGTAGATGACAACGACCAGATCAACGGCGTTCAGTTTAATCCGGCCGTACGTTCTACGCTCGATTCGATTCAGGAGTTCCACGTCACTACAGCTGGCGCCAACGCCGATGCCGGCCGTTCCTCCGGCGGCCAGATCTCGATGGTCACGAAGAGCGGCACCAATACCTTCCACGGATCGCTCTACGAGTACAACCGCAGCAGCATTGGTCACGCCAATGACTGGTTCAACAAGAAAACGGAACTCGACGATGGTCTTGCCAACAAACCTACCCCTCTAGTCCGCAATACATTTGGTGCTTCACTCGGCGGGCCGATTCTGAAGGATCGACTCTTTTTCTTCGGAACTTATGAAGGACAAAGAACAGCGGAAACCGACACGGTAACACGTAGCGTTCCCGGAGATACCTTGCGGGCAGGCACCATCGCATATCCCAACGTGAACGGCACAACCACCACACTCAGCATGGCAGACATCGCGAGCATGGATACAAATTGTGCTTCTTTGGGGACCTGCCCGCTTGGCCCCGGAGCAAATCCTGCTGTGATAGCGCTATTCAACCAATATCCGCGTGCAAACTCCAGTCATTGTCCGGATGCGGACGGCTTTAACATTGCATGCTTCACTTTCGCCGGGCCTCATCCTTTGCATGAGAATACCGGCATCGCCCGGCTTGATTACAACCTTAATCAGAGCGGAACCCAGCAATTGTTTGCCCGCGCGAATTATCAGGATGACACTGAGGATTTTCCTCCACAATTTCCCGGAGACCCGCCGGCGTTGGTTCGCCGCAGTTTTGGAAGGTCGCTTGCTCTTGGCTACACGGCGACCATCAACAACAATCTGGTAAACAGCTTCCACTATGGATATTCCCAGTTCTCCCAGCGTGATCTTGGCACTCAAACGCAACCTGTGATTCAATTCCGCGGAATTGACAACCTGACGGCATTGGCAGGAAATATCGCCACCACGGAATCGTCCGATCCTACGATTAGCTCCCATGTGCCAGTTCACAATTTCATTGACGACGTTACCTGGACCCACGGCGCACACACGTTTCAATTCGGCACCAACATAAGAATCATCAACAACATTCGCTCATCGGATTTCACTTCATTCAACAGTGCATTGGTCAATCCCGAAACATTGGCGGGCGCACCCGCCGGAAGTAAAGGCAGTCTAGATCCAGGCGCTTTCAGCTTCCCCGCCGTGGATCCGGGCAATGCGAGTGTTTACAACAATGCGATTATCAATTTAGTGGGGATCATCAGTCAGGTCACTGGCAACTACAACTACACAAAAACCGGAACGCTGCTTGATCAAGGGGCGCTTGTGGACCGTCACTTCAGAGGATGGGAATCTGAGTGGTACGCGCAGGATGCTTGGCGCGTGAAGCCTAATCTCACTCTGACCGTCGGGTTGCGCTACTCGCTGCTCGAGCCCCCTTACGAAGTCAATGGGGTGCAGGCTGCCCCCGACACGAATATACACAACCTCCTCACTCAGCGTGGGCTCGCTGCTCTGCAGGGTCAGGTATTCAATGCTCCACCCATCAGTTTCAATCTTTCTGGTCAAGCCAATGGTGGCAAACCCTATTGGCCCTATGACTACAAAGATTTTGCGCCGCGATTTGCCTTCGCTTATTCCCCTACAGCAGATAGCGGATTTTTCCATAAATTCTTTGGCAGTTCCGGACAGTCATCGCTCCGCGGTGGTTTTGGAATCGTGTATGACCACTTCGGACAAGGAGTCACCAATACATTCGATCAATTTGGCACCGTCGGACTCAGCACTGCCATTAGCAATCCGGCCAATACACAGACCGTGGACGGCGGCGCGCGTTTTAGCAATATCAATACAATTCCAGCGTCGAGCCTGGATGGACAGCTCCTTGCACCGGCGCCTCCTGGAGGGTTCCCAGCTACACCACCAGTTAGCACGCCTGGAAATTCCTTCCAACAAATTGCATTTGGACTTGACGATAACCTGAAGACTCCATATTCAGAACTGATTGATCTTTCGTTTACGCGTGAGCTGCCGAAGGGCTTCGTTGTAGAAGTAAACTACGTGGGACGCCTCGGCAGGCGGCTGCTACAACAACGCGATGTGGAGATGCCAGTTGACTTGGTTGATCCTAAATCCCACACAGACCTTTTCTCAGCGGAAACCGCTCTTTCAAAGGCGTTTTACGCAGGTACCCCAACTTCAAATGTTAAGCCCGTTCCCTATTGGGAAAATCTGTTCCCAGGGGCTGCGGGAGTTGATGCCGGATCCTGTATTGATCCGCCGGGAACCTCGCCAGCCAATCCCACCGCTACACAATCAATGTATGAGCTGTATTCCTGCAATATTGGTGCCGCGACATTTGGCGAAACGAACGCACTAAATATTCTCGACACCTTCTGCTTCCCCGCATGCGCTCAAATTAACGGTCAGCAGACACCGTTTACATATTTCTCTCCGCAGTACACCGCCCTTTACGCCTGGTCCAGCATTGGCAACAGCAGCTACAACGCCGGGCAGTTCATACTTCGCAGCCGCCAGAAGAAGGGCTTGACCTTCGACTTCAACTACACGTGGTCACACTCCATTGATGAAGGCTCAGATGCCGAGCGTTCTCCCACCTTCGGCGGGTTGAGCGCCATCATCAACACCTGGGCACCACAACAGTTGAGGGCTGATTCCGACTTCGACGTTCGCAACTCGATCAATACCAACTGGGTTTACGAACTTCCTGTCGGCAAAGGCAAATACTTTGGCGGCAATTGGCATGGCGCCACAGACGCTGTTTTGGGAGGATGGCAAATTGCAGGCCTTGGCCGGTGGACCAGCGGCCTGCCCTTCAGCATCGGCAACGGTGGAGTATTTCCTACGAACTTCCAGTTGACGGGCACCGTGTTTACGAACGGCACAGTACCGAAAACCAAAAAGACGTTCCTGCCGGATCCGTTAGGAAGCGGAATTGTGCCTTCAGTTTTCCCGCAAGGTCTTACCCCCGGGATCGTGCAGGATTTTCGCTTCGCTTTCCCGGGCGAGTCAGGTCAACGCAATAACTTCCGCGGCGACGGATATTTTGATATTGATCTGAGCTTGAGCAAGGTATTCAGAATCAACGAGCGGCAAACCCTGCAATTCTCGGCCGAGTCTTTCAACGTCACCAATAGCGCCAAATTTGACGTTGAAACTCTCAGCACGAACATTCAAAACTCAGCTACGTTTGGCGAATATGGCGGGACCTTGACCAACGAACGGGTCATGGAATTCGCCCTTCGCTACGCGTTCTAGGAAAGATTCAAAAAATAGAAAAGGGGCGAGATGATCTCCCGCCCCTTTTCGTATGTTCAAAAATTGTATGGATTACGTCAGCGGAGAGTCCGTCATGCGAAAGCGCGTTCGCACATGCTCGGAAAGCAACTCAATGGCCCCACGGTTAGTAACCGGGTCAGACTGCGCCAAGTACCGCATCGCCTCAACCAGCAGGCGCTGACCAGCCACATAGCGTGGATCAGAACTCCGTTCGCGGCGTCTGCGTAAGGCCGCTGGCAGAACGGGAATTGTGAATACCTTAGCCATGCACTTCTACTTTCAATTCCTAAAGATGACCGTTTGCAACGATCAGGTTGCAGTATAACCCGCAAGTCCACAATTTTCAGCTGGGAATATTACCAATTTCATCAATGTTTAACAGTCGTGGTACTGGAATTGGTTTTTAATGTGAACGCGTTATTCGGCAGCTTCTCGTTCAATTTGATGTTGGAATACCGGGCGAGTTTGTAGTCGCTGGCGGAGAAAATCTGTTGCTGCACGGAAATTCCTCGCGCATCAATCCACAGCACAAAGTGGTCGAAGTTGTTCCGGATTCTGTCTGATTTTGGGACCAGCGCAAGCTTCGCCGTTATCGTACCGCCCGGTAACTTTTCTTGCCCTAAATACTTGATATCAAATGACTTCAGCATTTCATGCCCGCCGCCGCCAAAACCTAGAAGCAGAAAGCTTTCAAACTCTTCCTGGTTCTTTTCCGTGGAATAAACGTCAAGTTGATTGCTGCGCGGCTGGTACAGTTGAATCTTCCCGCCAGAAAACAACACATCTTTCGCATCGTTCGCCGGGTCTGTGATGTTTGCCGCCATCTGTACTTCTTTCCCCGCGCGGCGAAAATAGATTTTCCCCTTCTGCGTGTCGGTTTCGTCCACGACTTTCTGGTACTGGTCCCACACGAAACTGGCCTCCGCCCCTCGAAATTCCTTTTCCGTACGATCCATGAGATTTAGCACGGATTCCAGACTGCTATTCCAACTGGGCGCTGTTGCGGATACCGGAGAAGATTGTGCGGCTTTTAGCTCTGGTTGGATTACCCCAGTAAAGACAAATGCTACGACCATGGAGAGAACAAATTGTGGAGTTCCCAAAAATCCTACTCTCTTTCGGCCCAAACCTTGTAGTACTGCACATGGCCGGGGCGGTCGTTCACGACATCCACTTTTTTGATGCTGACTTCACCGGAAATTGGCTCGATGATATTCGACAGTTCTCCCCGAATGCCGGCCTCGTCTTTTGCATGCACGGCCTGCGCCTCAATCTGGAAAATGAAGCCTCCCTGCCCGTCCGGGGAAACAATGACTCCGGTCTGATGCGCAACGTGCTGGGCTGGTTTGTCCTTGAAGTTGATCCAGTAGGGCGAAAAGAAGACAAAGATGAGAATAAGCGTCACCATCACGTCATACTGGAGGGTGCCGCGTTCGTAAGACCAAAGAATGTAGCCGCGGATTGTGCTCCAAACTTTGCTCATTGGCGGGCCGGGCGCATCCGTGATGGGTCTTGCTTCTGCACTGTTCAAGTCTAGTTACCGTTCTTTCTTCTGGCAATCATGCTGCTATTAAGCATGTTTTCTAGTGGCAAACTCCGCACCCGCTAGCTCAAAACTTTTTGGCCGTAATCCGATCCACACCCATATAAGGCTTTAGCGCCTCCGGAATCAATACGCTTCCATCGGACTGCTGATAATTCTCAATGATCGCCAGCCAAGTGCGCCCAACGGCAAGCCCGCTTCCGTTCAAAGTATGCACGAACTCGGTCTTGTTCTTCCCCTCGGGCCGGTAGCGGATGTTTGCCCGCCGCGCCTGGAAGGATTCGAAGTTCGAGCACGAAGAAATCTCGCGAAATACCTGCTGCCCTGGCAGCCACACTTCCAAATCGTAAGTTTTGGCCGACGAGAATCCCATGTCCGCCGAGCAAAGCGCCATCGTGCGATAGGGCAATCCGAGCTTCTGCAAAATCTCTTCCGCTGCCTGCGTTAATTTCTCCAGTTGATCATACGAATCTTCCGGTCGCGAAAATTTCACCAGCTCGACTTTTTGGAACTGGTGTTGCCGGATGATCCCACGCACATCTTTTCCGTAGGATCCGGCCTCACTGCGAAAACAGGGCGTATAGGCGGTCAGGGAAACTGGAAGCCGCTCCGCATCCAGAACTTCATCCCGGTAGAGGTTCGTGACGGGTACTTCAGCCGTCGGCACCAGCCACAAGTCAGTTTCCCCATGAAGAACGCGGAATAAATCAGAAGCAAATTTTGGAAGCTGCCCGGTCCCGTACATGGAAGCGGAATTCACCAGATACGGCGGCAGCACCTCCGTATAGCCATGCTCGCGCGTATGCACGTCGAGCATGAAATTGGCCAATGCCCGCTCCAGCTTCGCGCCCAAGTCCCAATAAACCGCAAAGCGGCCGCCAGTCAGCTTGACCGCCCGCTCCAAATCCAGAATGCCAAGCTGTTCGCCAAGCTCCCAATGAGGCTTGGGGGCGAAATCAAATTTCGGCGGAGTGCCCCAGCGCCGCACCTCCACGTTGTCCTCCGCGCTTTTACCCGCGGGCACGCTGGAGTGTGGCAGGTTGGGAATGCCTGCCAGAATTTCCTGCAGCCGGGCTTCAAGTTCAATGGAAGTTTTTTCCTTCTCCTGAATCTGTTCCCGCAAGTCCTTGGTCTCTGCGATTTGCGCGCTCGCGTCCTGACCGCTCTTCTTCAGCTTGGCGATCTCTTCCGAAGCGCGATTGCGCTGCGCCTTCAACGTCTCCGTCGCGGTAATGGCCTGGCGGCGTTGCGAATCCACCTCGCCAAAATCTTTCAGCACCTCCGCAGGATTCATCCCGCGCAGACGCAGCTTTTCTTCCACCAGCGGCAAATTGTCTCGGACAAAATTCAAATCAAGCATGGAGTCAATATCGTATCGGAAAAATGCACTCCCGTGCATCTCTATGCCGTGTACTCAACAAGACAGTTGGGGAACCATTCCGCGAAGCTGTAAACTAACTCGCAATGAATTCCTCCCCCGAGAAAAAGGCTGGCCCTGACCTGAGCGTCAGTTTTGCCGGCATCCCGCTGCAAAATCCCATTATTGCCGCCAGCGGCACTTTCGGTTATGGGGTTGAATTCGAAGATATCGTCAGCCTTCACGCTCTCGGAGGCTTCGTGGTCAAGGGCCTTTCTCGCGAGCCCATGGCCGGAAACCCTCCGCCTCGATTGTATGAAACCACCGCCGGAATGCTGAACGCGATTGGCTTGCAGAACATCGGCGCTCGCGCCTTCGTGGATGAAAAGCTTCCCAAACTCAAGCAGGTTCCCGGCGCGGTGGTCTTCGCTAACGTCTTCGGCTACACCCGCGAAGACTACGAGATGACGGTCGAAATTCTGAATGAAGCCGAAGGCATCGCCGCCTACGAGCTGAATGTTTCCTGCCCCAATACCGCGCACGGGGGAATCCAATTCGGCAGCGACCCACGCTCTTTGGATGAAGTTGTGGCTACGGTCAAGCGCATCTCCAAGCGCCCGCTGATCGTAAAGCTGTCGCCCAACGTCACCAGCATCGCGCAAATGGCCCGCATCGCGCAGGACGCCGGCGCCGACGCAATTTCCCTCATCAACACATTCGTCGCCATGGCCATTGATGCCGTGACCCGCAAGCCACGGATCGCGAATATCACCGCAGGCCTGTCCGGTCCGGCCATCAAGCCGATTGCCCTCCGCATGGTGTATGACGCCGCCAAGGCCGTCACCATTCCGGTGATTGGCATCGGCGGAATTTCCACCGCCGAAGATGTTGTCGAATTCATGCTCGCCGGTGCAACCGCCGTGCAAATTGGAACCGCCAGTTATTGGGACCCGCGCGCCACGCAACACCTGATCGCTGATTTGCGCGCCTGGTGCGCCAATCACAACGTAGAGCGCATCGCCGATCTCACCGGCGCACTGGTCACGGAATAATCGCTAAATCGGGAAGTAATCGCTGAATCAAACGGCGGTTCGTCTGGCTACAGCCCAGGGCCGGATAGGCTCTCGCCATATAGGCGCGCGTCCTCCGGCGAAGGCGCGAACGGTGGATCAGAATCCTGCGCCGGAATATATCCGCTATTCGGCGCATACATAGAAAGTAATTCTTCCGGACCCCACGTCGCGCCGCCATTGGTCGAGCTGCGCGAATAAGCGCTCCATCGCGGGCTGTTGCGTGAATCCATCCACGCAATGCGCACTTCCCCGGTCGCTCCCGCCACAATCGCCGGCAAAACGTGCTTGGCGCCAGCAGGCGCGTTTGAAACTTCCGCCTTCGGAGACCACGTTTCCCCCGCCGTGGTGGACGAGGAAAAATAAACCCGCTCCGCATCCTGCTTTCCTGGATGATTTGAATTCCACAGCGAGTAAAGAGTCCCGGCCGCATCCGAGGCGATCGTGATCTGCCCGCCCAGATATCCCCATTCGCACTGCGAATCCTTGCAATTCGCTGTGCCCCGCGAACGGTCCATCAGCGTCGTTGTCCAGCTTCTACCCTGGTCGGCTGACTTGCTGATGTAAAGCTCGATTTCGGATGCTGTTCCCTCCGTGTAGCCTTCCCACGCAATGTAGCTATTCCCGTTGGGATCAATCGTCGCCCCTCCCGCAAGAACATCGCGCACCGGCGCTGGCGCGCTCACATTCACAACATCGAATGTGATTCCGCCGTCATGAGAAGACGCTGTCCACATCTGGTGATCGCGGCTGAATGCAATGGTCACATTTTCCCCCCGGGCAAAAAGCACCGGACGGTTTGCTGCGCCATCAGCCCGCGCTACCACCACCAAAGACCAGCTATGTCCGAAATCCGAGGACTTCGCCAGCAGTAAATCCTTCCGGCTGCGTTCCAGCCATGCAGCATAAATGGTGCGCTGGTCGCCAGCGTCCACGGCAAGCGCCGGATTTACCTGGTCAAAGCTTGGCGGCGTTAGCTCCCGCGGCGCTTCCCACTTTGCGTCCTCATCGCTTCCTATCGCTAGCCGCAACCGGGGCAGGGAAGCGCAACCAAGACACTGCGCTTCCTTTTGGGAGTAAAGAAAATAAACGTGATGGAATCCATCTTTAGCGATGGCCACTTCCCACTGATCTGACGAGTTTGGAGCTGACAAATTTGGATTGGACAGATTCTGGTCAGCAGAACTGCCTTCGGGAGGAGAGGGTGGCCCCGCGGCATAAGCCGTGCATCCTGATGCAAACACGAATGCCAGTACCATCAGGAACAGAAAACGCAGTCTCGCGTTGCCGCAAGACCAATCGCGGTAAAACTCAAAAGCCACAGAACCTCTACTCGCGGGGAGAGCCGCGAACAAACTATGAATAAAAGGTATCGTGGCACACAGGGGCAGTCAATCTGGTTCGCCGCAATATGTTACTTTCTCTGGACTCAGGCATCGAATAAGAGCACCATATTTTGAGGAGCATTTATGTCCAAAGCTACGTTTGCCGCGGGATGTTTCTGGGGAGTCGAAGTGACCTTCCGGCAGTTGCCGGGAGTTACCTCCTCTCGGGTCGGTTACACGGGCGGCAACTTCGCCAATCCCACATACAAAGACGTTTGCACCGACGGCACCGGCCATGCCGAGGCCGTGGAAGTTGAGTTTGATCCCACTAAAATTACCTATGAACAATTGCTCGACGTGTTCTGGGAGAACCACGATCCCACGCAGGTGAACCGGCAAGGGCCGGACTACGGCACCCAATACCGCTCCGCGATCTTTTACTACTCGCCAGAGCAGAAAGCCGCCGCTGAGGCTTCTAAAGCAAGGCTGGAAAAATCCGGGCGCTTCAGCAAGCCCATCGCCACCCAAATTGTTCCCGAAGCCACTTTTTTTGAAGCTGAGGACTACCACCAGCAATATCTGGAAAAGCGCGGCCTCGCGAGCTGCCACATTAAGGCATAAGCTCATGCGGTGGTCAGCAGGATCGGTTCGCCGGTGGTAATTACAATCGTGTGCTCGTAGTGGGCTGAGGGTTGCCGGTCAGCCGTGCGTATTGTCCATCCATCCCGCGCAAGGACCGAACGCCCGCTGCCCGCCGCAATAATCGGTTCCACTGTGATGACCAATCCCTCGGTCAAAATTTCATTGGCTGCGGGATCAGGATAGTTGGGGATGGACGGGGCTTCGTGAATGGTGCGCCCAATCCCGTGTCCGCCCAATTCACGGATCACTGAAAACCCGCTCCGCTTCACTTCATACTCCACCGCTCGTCCAATCTCTGAAACTCGAACTCCCGCGCGCGCCACTAGCATGGCTTGGTCAAATGCCCGTTTCGCGCAGTGCATCAGCTCTTGCTTACGCGGAGAAACTTTTCCTATAGGAACTGTCACAGCTGCATCCGCCATGAAACCATCTTTTTCGATCGTGACGTCGAGCTTTACAAGATCTCCCTCGCGCAGAGTTCTTTTTGAAGGAATTCCATGCACTGCCTCTTCATTCACGCTGATGCAACTCGCGCCGGGAAACCCATACACCATTGCTGGCGCCGAGCGCGCTCCGTTTCGCCGCATCACTTCAATACCAATGTTGTCTAACTCTGCGGTCGTCACGCCCGCTCGCGCCTGCTGCCGCATGGCCCCAAGCATTTCGCGGACAATCCTGCCCGCAGCGCGCAGACGCGCCAACTCCTCTGGCGTTTGAATGGACATGGAAATTCGCTCCTGGTTTTCGCTTTGGAAACGTCGTTCGTGGAAAATGTTCGCGGAAAGCGCCCGCCTACTGCATATCGGCCGCGGGAGCCGCGCTTCCGTCAAGCGCTATAACACTGCCCACTTGCCTGCGTGGCCGCATGAACAACAGCAGTAGCAGTCCCGCTACGTAAAACGACGCTACTTGTGAGAGCGTAAAGCCGAGCAAGCGAAGCGCGAATCCGAAAACAGCCACGATCTCGCTGAATGCGTAACTCACAATGTAAGCTCCGCGCCAGCGGTGCAATAACACCGGGTCGGCCGGGTCTTGCGCCAGGCCGCTCTCCGCCTTTTTCACCAGGAGCATTCGCACTGCAAACGTGCTCAATACCATGGCGACGCCCGCAATCGTGAAGATGTAATACATGGACGCCCCCGGGGCCACCCTCGGATGCGTTCGGATTACTTCCTCCCCCACGAGCACATAAAGCGCAATGCTGCACAACAACAGCGTGTGAATGGTTCGTACATACTTCACAGAGGAATTCATGTGTTAAGTGTGTCCCGTTTTGAATTTTCTCGAAAATGAAATCGCGCGCCGGTATCGAATTGACTAATAACCGGACGGCGCACATACCCTGGAGTCGGTTGGCCGCTTTTGATTGGGTTACGCTCGCTTCATGTCATCCCGACGTTGAGCGCAGCGAAGACGGAGGGACCTTACGACGGCCGCCAGCTTTTCAGCGATCGACGAGAATGCATAGTCCGATGGCACCGTACACGCTTAAACTGCGCGTGGTTTCTTGCAAAGTCGCCCGGGATGACATGGTTTGTAGGCTTGCAAGAATTGGTAGGGGATCAATCGAAATAGACTAGCGCATGATCTTAACGCGAAGTTCTTCCGGCAGTCTCTGCCGGATCTCCTCCGGCAAACGATTATGTACCTGGCGTGCTCCCAGCTTCGCTACCTGCACCATCGTGATAGGCGCGGGAGTCGCCACCGCAACCACTACCCAGATAAGCGCGGAAAGCGCGAAGCCCGTCAGCGCGGCAACCTCAAGAACCAGCGAATGGTGCGGCCCGAAGTATAGGATCAATCCGAAGGCCAGCAAAAATACCGCGCCGGAAACCGATGCCAGCCCAATCAATCCCAGGTCAATCGTGCGGTGCAGACGCTGCCGCTTGCGGCAGTGCTCGCATAGAACGAAGTGCTCTTCGTAGTCGCCACGCATCTCCGGCGCAATGCCGGAAATATCGTAGCGCCAACCCGCCAATATTTTCCCTACCACGGGATCAATACATGGGCTCATATGCAATAAATGATCAACCTAAAGGCAAATAGGTTGTATAGGTTCCGTCTGTGACGCCAGCACCACATGGCTGGAAAGCAGCGTCTGCCGCGTTGCCAGGGCCTTCTCCGCCGCGCTGCGCGCGATCTCAGGATGATTGTTCGATTCAGAGAGATGCGCCAGCACCACGTATGCCGCCGCCCCATCATATTCGCTGCCGAAAAAATCCGCGAGGGCGTCGTTCGAAAGGTGCCCCACGCGGCTCATCACCCTTTGCTTCACCGACCACGGATACGGGCCGCCGCGCAGCATTTCCAGGTCATGGTTGGACTCCATCACCAACACATCGCAGCCGCGAAGATGATGGCAGATGTTCTGCGGCACATATCCCAGGTCAGTCGCGAAAGCGATCTTGGTCCCTTCCGCCCGAAACGTGAAGCCGACAGGATCAGCGGCGTCGTGAGGAATGGTGAAGGGCGTCACGGCGATGTCTCCAATATGAAAATCGCGGCCCGAGGAAAATACCTCCAGACAATTTAACTGCGGCGCTTCGCCTGTCTGGTCACGCAATGACCGCTTCCACGCATTGTGTGTGGCTCCGGTCATGAAGATTGGAATGCTCAATTTTTTCGCCAGCGTCGCTAGGCCATAAATGTGGTCCGAGTGTTCGTGGGTAATGAGGATGGCGGAAAGCTTGTGCGGATCATCGCCCAGCGACTTCATTCGTTTGAAAGTCTCCCGGCAGGAAATGCCGGCGTCCACTAGAATGCGCGTTTTGGCGCTCGCCACCACCGCGCAGTTGCCGCGGCTTCCACTCGCCAACACTGAGACGGAAACACCCATCTCCGGCAGCATACCTTTTTCCGTTGTGGAAGCGAAAGTAACTTTTCGACTAAGCCTATTTCGTAACATCCGCCTTTGCGGCGGGTTCGTGCTTTTCCGGAAGCACCAGCAGATCAATCCCCATCCGCGCGAACGCTCCCGCATAAGCTCCCACCGTGCCGGTCAGGAAGCCGGAAAACGATAGCTGAATGTGTGAGAGCGCGATGTGTTCCTTCAAAAATACATGAGCCAGAATCTGCACCAGCGGAACACATGCTGCTACCAGTACCGTCCACCGCCACGCCCGCTCCGGCCGCAACAAACCCAACAGCATGGTCGCAAGCATCACGAAAACCGCAGTCACCAGCAAATCGCCAAGCCGTACGTCAATCACTCCCGCCGCCAAGCCAAGGATCGTCCCTAAAACGTAATTCACAATGCTATTTTTATTCCCCTTATTCATAAGCCTTGTCATCCTGAGCGCAGCGAAGGATCTCAACAATTTCAATCACCGTCAGAAAACGGGCGCAGCCTCAGTCCAGCCGCAATATCGCACCATCAATACTTATAAAATCCCTGCCCACTCTTCCGCCCCGTCCGCCCCGCATCCACCATCTTCACCAGCAGCGGACATGGCCGATACTTCGGATCTCCTAATCCCTCGTGCAACACCCGCATGATATCCAGGCAAACATCCAATCCAATAAAATCCGCCAGCGTTAAGGGTCCCATGGGATGCGCCATGCCCAGCTTGAAAACTTCGTCCACGGCCTCCGGAGTAGCCACGCCTTCCATCACCGCGAACATGGCCTCGTTCAGCAGCGGCATGAGCACTCGGTTGGAAACAAATCCCGGCGAATCGTTCACTTCCACTGGCGTCTTTTCGAGCTTGAAGGCCAGATCGCGCACCGCCTGAAACGTTTCGTCCGATGTCGCCAGGCCGCGCACCACTTCCACCAGCTTCATCATCGGAACGGGATTAAAGAAATGCATCCCAATCACTTTATCCGGGCGCTTGGTGAGTCCCGCCAGCTTCGTAATCGAAATAGAAGACGTGTTCGAAGCAAGAATTACATCAGGCCGGCATATCCTGTCCAGCTCGCGAAAAATTTCTGACTTTACCGCCAGCTTCTCCGTCGCGGCCTCAATCACAAAATCACACTTCGCCAGCAGTTCGCGTTTCAACACCGCTTCAATTCTGCCGAGAGTCGCATTCTTGTCCGCCGCGGTAATTTTTCCCTTGCTGGCTTCGCGCTCCAGGTTTTTACCAATGGTCGCAAGCCCCCGCTCCAGAAACTTCTGCTCCACATCGCACAAAAGCACACGAAAGCCGCTCCGCGCGAACACATGCGCGATCCCGTTTCCCATGGTTCCCGCGCCGACCACTCCAACAATTTCAATTGCCATTGGCTGAACTCGCTTATTTATCCAACCCAAACTCTACTATCCAACCGAAATTCTGGTACCTTGCTCCCCCACCCAAACCTCAACTCAAAAGTCTAGCACCACGCCAACCTGTGCGTGCTACCTCGGAGCCGCATAAGCCAAGCCAAAACAATATCTTGCGCTGGCGCGGCTTTGCCTTTACCATGCCACCGACTCCATAAATTCAGCGAATACCGCCCATCAACACTTTTAATTGGCCGGAAGAAAAAGCTGCCCTGTATCCTAGCGAGTCATTTGCCAGTCGAGAAAAAAGTTCGGCTGGTTTCATCTCACATCCAAGGAGATCCATGTCCACCGAACTAAGAAATTTCCTGACCCTTTCCTACGAAGAGTTGGAAGATCTCAACCTCGAAGCGAAAGAGCAGCGCAAGAACCGCGTCCCCGCCCACAAGATCCAGGAAGAGCGGCTCAGATATCTGACCGACGAAAGCCGGATCAAGGCCGTCACCGTCATGTTCAGCGATCTTGAAGGTCGCCTGCACATGCTCGACTACGACAAAAAGTTTCTCATCAAGAGTTGGGACAACCTCACCTTCGACGGTTCCTCCATTCGCGGCTTTACCGCGCAACGCGAAAGCGACCTGCGCCTGGCAATTGACTGGTCCGCCTTCTATTGGGCGCCGGCTGATTTTTTTGGTCCCGGCAAAGTGCTGGTGTTTGGCGACGTCATCGAGAAAAAGGGCGGC
>JANWKU010000050.1 GCA_025451215.1 Terriglobales bacterium | reverse complement strand
GCCACGGCGCGAGACTCCGCGGCCCTCTGCCGCTTGTGGTATGCCACCCCTTGTTGAAATTCCGAATTCGAGATTCGGACTTCTTCCGATCTCGGATTTGCGGCTTTGGATTTTTAATCCCCTATGCCAGCACGTGCGAACGAACTGCTTCCGTTCCAGCACTCGTTGCAGTGTGCGCCGCCCCATTGCTCCCGGGTTTTCCGTGCCCATTCGAGCCGTTGCGATGCGGCTTGGCACCATTATTCAATGGCATGACACACGTCACGATCGTGCCATTCTTCTGGTTCGGCTTGATTTCAAACGTCGCTCCGATGGTATTGGCCCGATAATTCATGGTGCGCAATCCCATGCGCGCTTTCGGATTCAGCGGCGGCGAAAACGGAATTCCATCATTCTTAATCACGACGACCAGTTTCTGTGAATTGGAACTGACGGCAATCCACACGCACGACGCCTTGCCGTGTTTAATCGCATTGCTCACCGCTTCCTGCGCAATCTTGTAAAACTGTGCGCTCGCGTCTTCCGGGAGCGGCGGGATTTCTCCTTTAATCGTGCACTCGCACGGGATGCCAAACATCTTTTCCACCGTGGCCGCCAGGCCATTCATCACTTCCGCCAGGTCCCCGCCCGTCGCATCGATAGAACTGAAATGATGCGCCAGGTTATGGGTATGATGAACCGACTGCTCGATTAATTCGCAAATCTTCTGGACGTCTTCGACTTCCTTGTGCCCTTCCCTTGTGAGCCGCTGCTCCAGCGCCCGGGCAATCAGCAACATGCCGGTCAACTTCTGGCCCAGGTCATCGTGCAAATCAAAACCAATGCGGCGGCGTTCGTTCTCGGCGATTTCCAGCAATTCAGTTTCCAGCCGCTTGCGTTCCTCGAGCCCGTCGCGCAATTTCTGGTTCGCTTCCTTGAGCGCCGCTGTGCGCTGCTCCACGCGCAATTCCAATTCCTCCTGCGCGCGCCGCAACTCCTCCTCCGATTTCGCCCGGGCCCGGCGCACCTCCGCCTCGCGCAACTCGCGCTCCACTGCCGGCACCAACCGCGCCAGCCGATCTTTCATGACGTAATCGTGCGCGCCGGAATCCATGGCCGAGATGGCCATTTCCTCTTCGATATGTCCGGACACGATGATGAAAGGAAGATCGAGTCTCTTTCCCTGTAAAATCTGCAAGGCCTCCGGCGAGCTGAATTGCGGCATGGAATGATCGCACAAAATCAAATCCCATTCCCGCTCGTCCAATGCCCGATGCATAGTGTCGGCCGTATCGACGCGGTCGGAAATTACGCGGAAGCCGCCGCGCGTCAATGCGCGTTCCAGCAGAAACGCATCAGCCAGCGAATCTTCCACAAACAGCACGCGGAGCAATCGTTTCTCAGAATTCGCCATCGGAGCCTTTTCACTTGCGCTCATAATACTTCGTAAATGGACAGTTTGGTTCTAACATAGCCAACTGGGCCTGCTTATGGATTGAATTTCAATACGGTATGGGGAAATAGGAAATGGGGTTTAACCCTTACCACCGCAACGCATTAGGCAAGCTAAGTGACGCGTAAGCGATTTTAATGAAATTCCAAAGAAAACAAAGGAGGGAGGTAACTGGCCCTGCTTCGGTTGCGCCCAACTATTACCTCATTTAACAACGAATCGGCCCTATCCGCTTCCTCGATTTCAGAGTTTCAACGTTGGAGTTGGATGTTCGATGTTCCCTCGGAAGAGCCCGGCGCCATATCTTGCCCGATCGCACGTTCGAACCTCGCTCGCGCCACATCATAGTCATGCAATGCCTGCACCTGCGTCGTCCGCGCTTGCGTCAACTGCGTTTCCGCATTCAAAACATCCAATCGCGTTCCCGTGCCTGCTTCCGCGCGCGCGCGGGCCAACCGCAGCGCTTCATCCGCTTGCTCCTGTACTTTCTGTTGCGACTCGAGCACTTCGCGCGCTTCAATCAGACTCGAATAATCCGTGCGCACTTCCAATTCAATCTGGCGCGACCGGTCTTCCACATCCGCTTTCGCATGCGCCAGTTGCGCCTTGGCTTGGACAACCTTGCCGTACGTCGCCATGCCATCGAAAATATTCCAGTTCAGTTGCCCGCCGATCACCCAGCCATCGTATTCGCTTTGCGTGCCGGCGCCGCTGAATTGGGAACTGCGCCAGTCGTAACCAGCCGTCGCCTGGATGGTCGGTTTATATCCCGCCCGCGCGTTGATCACATTTTCACGCTGCAAACCCTCTGTTCGCTCCAACGCGGCCAGTTCGGTCCGCCTCTGCAGCGCTTGGGCGATTGCCGCGGGCAGTTCGGTGTTATAAGGCTGTGCATCGAGCTTCTCCGTCAGGTTTAGCGGGATGTCCTCCCAAACATTTCTCGGCAAATTGTAACCAAGCAAATTGGATAAATTATTTTTGGCGATGCGATAGGCGTTCCGCGCGTTGATCAGCGGCGGACGCGCATTCGCCACCGCGACTTCCGCTTGCAGCACATTGAACCGGGGAACCGTGCCGGCCTCATAGCGGCGCTGCTGATCCTGCAATTCCTCGTTGAGCAAAGTGACTGACGCTTCATTCACCGTAATTTGCTGCTCCGCGACCAGCACATCGTAATAAGCCACGCGGGTCGCCAGCAACGCATCGGCAACCGCGCTCTGGTAATTGAACATTGCCTGTTCCTTTTCAAGCCGCGCCGCGCGGATCGCCGACAGCGTGCGACCACCCTGATAGATATTTTGCACGATTTGAATGCTGGTATTCCAGTTGTCACGGGGACTGAGAAATCCGGGACCAGTGCCGGTAAACTTCTGGATCAAACTCTGACTCTCACGCTGGGCATTGCCCGAAGCCGAGATTGTCGGCAACGCCACTGCCCGCGTCACAATCACCAATCCCCGCGCCGCTTCCAAATCCGCGCGCGCCTTCTGCAACCCGCTGTTTTGCTTCAGCGTCAAATTCAGCGCGTCCACCATCGACAACGGCTGGGTGATCCAACCCGGCACATTCGTGGAAACGGGCGCAGCCGAATAATTCGTCTGCGCAAAAACCGTCGCAACGCCCGCAAAAACTATCGCCGTTAAAAAAGCAAATGCCCTGCGGAATCGTCTGGCGGCGGAATGTGTCTGGCCTTTCATCTGGTGCATCATTGTAATTCAGTACCCCGGTGGCGAGCCTTTTCGCCGCGAGGAAAATACATCCACCACGCCGAATGTCCAATCATTCAGATTGGCCTTTCAATTCCCCTGCCGCTCATTCCTTCGCCTTTCCCAAATCACAAAACCCATTCCACTGGAAACCGCGGAGAACTCCATGAAAATCAAAATCCGGGTGACGTTCCAACTTCAGCCCGGTCTAATTTGCTAACGTTGTGAGGTGCCACTACATTACGCCGACGAATCGGAAGCAATTACGTTGTTTTTGTTTGATTTGGAAAATTAGAGTCAGGTAGTTTGGAATTTTAATATGTTTGACAGTGTATTTGGCAAGAAGCCGCCGCAAAAAGGTAGTCCGTTGGCCTGGGAACCTCGTTCGCCACTTTCGCAGAATAATTCGCACCAACGCGCCGCCAGCTACGCGCGCGTTTTCCGCTGGCGACTGCCGGACGGCCGGACCGATGCGCCCAAAACCGTGGAAGTCGTCGGCTCCTTCACCGGCTGGCAAAAAGTTCCACTCACACGCGATGGCGCCCTCGATGCCTGGCACGTGACTCTGCACAACATCCCCGCGCACCAGACCCATCATTACATGCTGCTCGTGGATGGAAAACCCGCGCAGGACAAAACATGCGACGGCATGGCCATTCCACGCGGCCCGGAAGAAGAGCAATACACGATTCAGACCGACCGCGGCCCCCGCGTCTTCATGCTCTTCGCCCAAACCAAGTAAACATAGTGGCACGGGCGTCTCGCCCGTGCGTTTCAAACTAAAGCTCGCGGGCGGTCGCCCGTGCCACTTAAATCTTCCCCAACAACTCCTTCCACCGCGTCCACGATTCATCGTGGGCCTTCTTGTTGTCGGCGCCGGCATCGGGCTGTTCACCCAGGCGCATGAAAGCGTGGCCAGCGCCCTCGTAAATCACCGGTTCGTAGATTTTTTTCGCCTGCTTCATTAATTCGATGGTGTTCGTCACGGTCTGCGTCACCCGCCCGTCCTTGCCGCCATAAAACCCGTAAACCGGGCAACTGATCTTTGCCATGTCCGCTGCGGAAGGCGGGGTGCCATAAAAAACAAAGGCCGCCTTCAAATCCTTATTGTGCGTCGCATAGCGGAATGATTGTCCGCCGCCCCAGCAAAATCCCGCCACCGCAATTTTTCCATTGCACGAAGGCAACTTGGAAACATATTCCGCCACCGCATCCAGATCAGCCGTGACCTGGTCCGGCGGCAGCTTGCCGATAGCTTTGGTGACATTATCGGAGCCGCCCAATTCCGCCGTGCCGCCCCCGCCCGGCGCCATGCCGGAAAGCAAATCCGGTTCAATCGCGATGTAGCCTGCCTCCGCCAATTCATCCGTCACACTGCGCGCCCAATCGCTGAGCCCGAAAATTTCGTGAATCACAATCACCGCCGTCGCTTTGTCCTTCACCTCGGGATACGTGATATAACAATTCACTTTGCGATCGCCGTATTTGAGTTCGACCCACTCATGATGACGAGGTGACCTCTCAAGACGCGCCTTCGCCCAATCCTGGGCATGGACGCTGAACGTGAGTACAATTGTGGCAAATGAAAGAAGAATGCTTTTCATAGATTGACCAAGGGTTTCGCCAATCCTACTGCAACCTGGATGATTTGAAAAGCGCGGCTTTTGCGCCGCGAAAAACTGAAGCTTTCAACGAGTGAATTCTTACTGCGGCGCTGGATCGCCGTTCACTTCAGGCGTCAACTCCGTCGTGGGGAAAATTTTGCTGATCGGATTGTTTTCCTGGCGATATTTAATGCGCTGAATCTCGATGAGCGCCACTTGCTCCTCCGGAGTCAGGGGACTCTGCTGAGGCTGGGCACTGGCGTTGACGGACCCGTTCACCCCTCCGAAACCGGCATTGCCATTGTTATCGGAGACCGGACTCGAACCGGGGCGCGGCGCCAGCGAACGCAGCGGCCGAATCACGTTAGCCGGCGGAGGCATCGGCGTCATGTTTTGCGCGGGAGACGGAGTTGGCATCGCCATGGTTTGAGGAGCGCCTCCCGGTGGCGCTCCCGAGGGCTTCACTCCGTCGTGGTCAAAATCCAGAGTCTGCGGACGACCGTGATTAACGACTTCAACGACTCCCGCCTTCTCATCAATGCGCTTAACTTCCACCTCATTCTGCGCCTGGCCTTCGGCTAGCATCATTGATTCGGGTGGCGTGCCCGGTTTGATCGGAGGAATTGTCAAAAACGTCTTTTTTTGGCCGAGAATGGTGGTGATG
>JANWKU010000049.1 GCA_025451215.1 Terriglobales bacterium | reverse complement strand
TCCCTACGGCGAAACCTTTTCGCTCGACGAGATTAAGCAGAAGCTGACGCCCGATATCAAAGCCGTCTATGTGCAGGCCACGGAAAGCTCCACCGGCGTTCGTCACGACGTGCAGGGAATCGCGAAGCTGGTTCGCGCCAATGGTGACGACACTCTGTTTGTTGTGGACGCCATCACCGGACTCGGCACCACTCACTTCGATGTGGACGGCTGGGGTATTGACGTTATAATCGGCGGCTCACAAAAAGCCCTCATGATTCCTCCGGGACTGGCATACGCGGCCTTCAGTGAGCGCGCCTGGAAGCGCATGGATACGACGAAGTCTCCGCGCTATTACTTTGACTTCCGCAAAGAACGCAAGAACGCCGCCAAAGGCGAATCCGCTTACACGCCTGCGACTTCATTGTTTGCAGCCCTCGGCGCGGCTTTAGATTTCGTCCGCCAAATGGGCGCCGGCGATCTGGCAGCCGGAAGAAAAGCATTGGTGGATAACGCCGAACTCGCCGCGGAGATGACTCGTGCGGGAGCGAAAGCTCTAGGTCTCACCTTGTTCGCTCCGACCGCCCCTGCAGCAGCGTTGACCGCAATCAATGCGCCGGCAGGTCTTGATTCCAGCGCGCTGGTAAAAGACTTCCGCGATCGCTTCTCCGCGGTTGTCGCCAACGGACAAGGCGATATGAAGGGCAAGATGATCCGCGTGGCGCATATCGGCTACTACGATTATCTGGACACCGTCGGAATTCTTGGCGCGCTTGAGCATGTGCTGGCCAAAGTCACCGGCAAACCAGTGGAATACGGCGCGGCAGTGAAGGCTGCGCAGCAGGTGTACGCGCAGGCGGCGGCTGGAAAGCCGCAGCCTGTAGGCGTCTAGAGGTTTGCTAGAACGGCTCCGCGGTGTTAGCCGATCGCGTCAGTTGATCGTGAAGGTCATCGCGGTGGAACTCTCGTTGAGAGTGCCGCCGTATGGATTTCCCGACATGCCGGGGTTGGTGACCGTGACTGACACACTACCGGCCGTAGCAACTGAGGCAGCGGGAACCGCAGCCGTCAGTTGGTTCCCAGTCACAAACGTAGTGGTCAGCGCAGTGCCGTTCCAGTTGACGACTGCATTGCTGTTGAAGCTGGAACCGTTAATCGTTAACGTGAACGCGGCCGCTCCGTGCGCGACACTGGCGGGCACCAGTTGGCTGACGACAGGAACTGTCCCAGCTACGGCTTGTGTATTACCTGGTGTCGAGTAGCCGCAGCCAAGTTGTAAAAACACGGCTGCCAGCGCGAGCAGTAGAATGGAATTCTTCATGACTTTTCTCCCCATCGAGTCTCTTCTTGGAGATAGTCTAGGAAGAAGCATGGCGGGAAATGTCAGAAATCTGTCAGTTTTTGGTCAACAGTTGCCCGGCGTGACCGCATCAGTTCCGGGTATGGTAGCTTCCTAGCGGGGCCACCCATTTTTATTTTTATCAGGAAGAAAGGTCCAAAGAATTTGTCATGAATGTAATCGTCGCTGAAAAGGTGTCCTCATCCGCCGTCAATCTACTTCGCGAGCCTACCTGGAATGTAACTACCTCAGAACAACTGAACGGCAACCTGGCGCAGGCGCTCGAAACAGCTGATGCTCTCATTGTCCGTTCCGCCGTGCAAGTGGACGCGGCATTGCTGGAACACGCGCCCAAGCTGCGCGTCATTGGCCGCGCCGGAGTAGGCGTGGACAATGTTGACCTGGACGCTGCCACCCGCAAGGGCATCGCCGTAATGAACACGCCCGGCGGAAATGCCGTCGCCGTCGCCGAGCAGACGATTGCCGTCATGCTGGCCATGGCCCGTTTCCTATGCAAAGCCGACGCCGGCATGCACGCTGGAAAGTGGGACAAGAAATCCCTGCAAGGCACCGAGCTGCGCGGAAAAACGCTCGGCATCGTCGGCCTGGGTAAAATCGGAATGGAAGTCGCCAAGCGCGCTCGCGCTTTTTCCATGGAAGTCGTCGGGCACGATCCCTTTGTCTCCGCCGCAGTCGCCAAGGACGCAGGCATCAAGCTCGCTTCCATGGATGAAATTTACGCCGCCGCCGATTACCTCACCCTGCACGTAGGGCTCACGCCGCAAACCACCGGCATGATCAACACTGAATCGCTCAAGAAGATGAAAAAGGGCGTGCGCATCGTGAACATCGCGCGCGGCGAGCTGGTGAACGAACAGGCACTGGTCGAAGCCCTCAAGTCCGGCCATGTCGCGGGCGCCGCTCTTGATGTCTTCACAAAAGAGCCGCTCAAAGACTCACCTCTGCAATCCATGGACAATGTGATTCTCACGCCCCACATCGGCGGCTCCACGCACGAAGCTCAGGAAGCAGTCGGCGTCCAGATCGCCATGCAGGTCAAGGAATATCTGAAGCATGGAGTCATTCAGAATGCCGTGAACGTTCCTTCGGTCACGCACGAGGAATACACCGAGATGCTGCCCTACATCGTGCTGGCCGAAAGGCTGGGCGGCTTTCTCGGGCAAACCAGCGAAGGCCCCTTTGAAGGAATTTCCATCCGCTATACCGGCCACATCGCGGAAGGCAAAACAGAACTGATTCGCAATGCGGCCATCAAGGGCATCCTGAACCAGATTGTGGAAGAAAAAGCCAACCTGGTGAACGCCGCCACCCTCGCAGCTTCTCGGGGATTAAAAGTAGAAGAAGAAAAGAACTCCAAAAGTTCCAGCGGCGGCGCGGGCAGCGTCCTTAGCATTATTTTGAAGACGGGTAAAGGCGAACACGTGGTCAAGGGCGCGGTGTTGCGCCAGGAATTCCCGCGCTTGTTGCACGTGGACGGCATTGACGTCGAAGCTCCGCTCGAGCAAAACCTGGTGTACATGCGCAATCGCGATGTGCCAGGTGTGGTCGGTAAAATTGGCTCAATTCTCGGGGAATATAAAATCAACATCGCCAATTTTTCGCTCGGCCGCAGGCAGGGCGAGGCAAAGGCCGAGCAGCCGCTCGAAGCCGTTGCCGTGGTGCACGTTGACAGTGCGGTTCCCGAAGCGGTTCTCGCGGAATTGCGCAAGATTCCCGCAGTGCAGCAGGCCCGGTCCATTCGGCTGTAGCGGGCGCATGAAATAGGTGGCAATCTCTGCGAGATCTGCCAAGGACAAGAATGAATAAAACGAAGCGCTTGATTATTCTTATCGGGACATTTTTCCTTTTATGTCCTCTGCTGCTCGCTCAGGATGGCCGTTTTGACGTAAGCCTGAACTTCGCCGGAAAACTTCCCCGGCAAACTACCGGCAACGGAGTGGTCCAAAGCCCTACAAGCTCCGGCGGCTTTCTCGGCACGCTGGGTTTTCGAATTGCTTCCAAAGTCTCTGCCGAGTTCAACTTTGAAAGCACCTACAACACACAAAAATACCAGGCGGGCGGTCTTTTCTATCAGATTCCCGGAGACATGCGCGAATTTAGCGGCGCCATCTTATTTCATCCCTTCCGGCATGGACGATGGGAACCGTTCCTGCTGGGTGGCGGAGGCGTTATCGCTTTTGGCCCCGCCGACACGATCATTGACGGCGTGAGTACGCCGACGGGAGCGGTGCGCCAGAAACTTCCAACTGTGTTATATGGAGCGGGGACTGATTATCGGATAGTCCCGCACCTCGCCTTGCGGCTGCAATATCGAGGGCTGCTTTATCAGCCGCCAGACTTCAAAGTTCGCAACCTGTTCAGCGGCGGGTTGGCGCACACCGCCGAACCCACCATTGGCTTCGTATTCAATTTTTAAATTTGCGGATCTATTTGGCCGATCTCGCGGTGACTGATTTTTGCCGATCGGAAGCGATCTAATCGGTCGCGCTACGCAACCTGCGGCTTTCCGCCAGCAGCGCCATCGAGTGCATCAGGTTTTGCAGAGTCACGATTCCCACCAGCCTCTCGTCTTCGACAATCGGAATCAGGCTTAGGTTGCGCGAGCTCAGTTTGCGGAAGGCCGAAGCCAGCGACTCCTTCTTCTGGGCCACATCAAAAATCCTGTTCATGGCTGACTGGACGTATCCATTTCCCTCGGCGCGCAGGGAGTGCACAATCTTCTGCCGCGAAATAATTCCCACCATGTCTCCACCGCGAATCACCGGAAAGTCATCCTGAAGGCAATGCACCGCTTTGTTCAGAGCGTCTTCCAGCGTGTCCGCCGGCGAGAGCGAAGCGAAATCGGTAAGCATAATATCTTCCAGGCGCACCGTCTCCAACACGGAATGGAACACCGCCGAGCGCTCTTCAAGCTGCGCCGCCAGTAAAAGGAAGAAGCCAATCAGCGCCACCCACGCGCTCTCCATACCTGCCCGCTCAAAATACTGCACCATGCCCGCCAGCATGAACACCATGGCAATACTTTGTCCGATGGAAACCGCGCGCCGCGTGGCATGGATGGGATTGGTCTTCATGCTGAATACCGCGCGGAGTACCCGGCCGCCATCAAGCGGATAGGCGGGAATCAGATTGAGCAGGCCGAGTCCCAGGTTGCACCACACAAAACTGCGCACCAGGTGTGCGGAACTAAGATATGGATGCGCCCATAGATTGATTTGCGGAGCGACGTTTAGAACAATGGCGCCCACCACCAACGCAATCGCAAGGTTTGCGATCGGGCCCACAGCCGCGATGCGAATGTCCTTCTTCCAGCTCTCGGTCGTGGACGCAAACGCCTGCTGCGTTTCATCGACCATGCTGACGCCGCCCAGCGGCAAGAGCACCACGGACTTAGGAATCACGCCGAATTTCAGCGCCGTGAAAAGATGAGTGAACTCATGCGCCATGACCGACGCCAGAACAATGCCCACCAGGGCCACGCCGCGCGCGGGATAAATCGGCCCATGCGGCCCGGACTCAGTGAGCCAAACAAAAAAGAGGAGAAACAGAAACGTGACGTGAATACGAATGTCCGTTCCAAATAAACGCCCCGCGGGTATGGACCAAATTCTCATTCGATGCCGACACTTACAATTTTATAGACTTAGACACCGCAATGGGGGCTTCGGCGTGTTTTTTATCCGTAGAAGGTTTTCACGGGGCTTGAGGCACGCGAATGCTCGTTGGGTAATCCTTGTAAAGTAGATGGATTAAACTCGCACGACTGGCTCCGGGAGCCGGCGTCATAAAGAAGATGTTTTCATAGAAAGAACTTCATGAAGAAGATCGCGATCATCGGCGGCGGGATCTCCGGCCTTTCAGCGGCCTATACGCTGGAAAAGGCCCGCCTTGCCGGTTCGCCGTTGGAGTATCGCCTTTTCGAAGCAAGCCCTCGCCTCGGCGGCGTGCTTCTCACCGAGCATATTGCCGGCTGCGTGGTGGAGGCCGGCCCGGATTCATTCCTCACCGAAAAGAGCTGGGCCGTTGATTTCTGCCGCGAAATTGGATTGGGAGATCAACTCATCACCTCCAATGATTCGAAAAGAAAAACCTACATTTATTTAAAAAGCCGGCTCATCCCCATGCCCGACGGCCTCGCCTTCATGGTGCCGACTAAAATCTGGCCCATCGCTCTTTCTCCGCTTTTTTCGCTGAACACAAAAATGCGAATGGCACGGGAGTGGTTTTCCCACGCCCCATCCGCGCGAAACGGCGACCCTGCTCGCGAACCAAACGAAGAGAGCGTCGCCGCTTTCATAACCCGCCACTACGGGCGTGAAATGGTAGACCGCCTCGCCGATCCCTTGCTCTCCGGCATATACGGAGGCAGCGCCTCCCAATTAAGCGTACAGGCCGTGCTGCCCCGTTTCGTGGAGATGGAAGCAAAATTTGGAAGCTTGGGCAAGGGAATGGTCGCGGCCCGAATAAAACCGCTAAACAGTTCTTCTCGTCCGCTTTTTACCTCTCTGCGCGGCGGGATGCAACAGATGGCCGATGCCGTCGCCGAAAAAATCCCACCATCTTCCCTACGCACCAACACCCGGATCGATTCCCTTGATTACGAGAGCGGCCAATGGATTACCTCTACAGGCGGCGAATCGGAACACTTTGATGCAGTCATCCTTGCACTCCCCGCCCATGCGGCTGCCTCCTTGGTGCAAACATTCTCCTCCGACCTGACAGACAAACTCCGCGAAATCCCCTACAGTTCATCCGTAACCGTAGCCATGGGATTCGATCAAACACGCCTGGCGTCCCTGCCGGATGGCTTCGGTTTTCTTGTCCCTCGCAGCGCAAACAAAACCATAATGGCTGTCACCTACGTCCATCAGAAAGTTCCCGCACGCGCCCCTGCCGCCATGGGATTGCTCCGCTGCTTTCTCGGCGG
>JANWKU010000048.1 GCA_025451215.1 Terriglobales bacterium | reverse complement strand
GCCAAGTAGTCAGCAACAAAGAACCATTTGCCTTACAATATCCAAAGCCATAACCATGTCACCGCTCGCCGAAGATTTCGCTACCCTGAAAGACGACATGATTGCCTTCATCGAAGGCCACGGTATGCGCCGTTTTCAGGGCTACGTGGATTCTGACGAAGTTCCCTGCGTCGCCTGGGGGAATGAAGAGAATCCCGATAGCTGGAAGGATTTCGTGGAGCTGGCAAAGGCCGCGAACGCTCCTTTCCTGACCATGAATTCCTGGCACATGCGCAGCGAAGAAGTGGATGATCTTCTTAAGCAGGTAGGCAGTGCCGAGTTCACCAATGATGAAGATGTGGAAGAGGCCCGCTGGCTCCGCACTTACATCGGCAAGACTGGATTCGTTCAACTAGGTTTTGCCCACCAGGGCGTGATGATGCTCTACGAGGCTTCCACCGAATGGTACGACCGTTACAAGCGCCTGATGGAGCTTTCCGAGGATTTTGGCGGCATTCCCATGGATGGCTCCGAATTCGATGACGAGCCTTAGCCATGCGCTGGAGCATTCGTAACGCAGACCAGTCGCAAGCGGAATCCCTTTCCGCTGAGTTGCAATCGAGCGCCTTCCCGCAAAAATTCAATCCCGCGGTTGCGGCCACCCTCGCCCGCCTTCTTGTGATGCGCGGGATCACCACAGGCGAGACCGCCCATCATTTTCTTTCTCCAGCGCTCTCCGATCTCCATTCGCCGTATTTGTTGATGGGAATGAAAGCAACGCTCGACCGCATTGAAGCGGCGATTGAGCGCAAAGATACCATCCTGATCTACGGCGACTACGACGTGGACGGAACCACGGCCATCGTCATCCTGAAAACCGCGATTGAGTTGTGTGGGGGGACAACCGATTTTCACGTTCCGCACCGCATCCGCGATGGCTACGATATGCGTGATGACGTGATCGAACGCGCCGCCGCTGCCGGCATTCGCCTCATCATCAGCGTGGACATGGGCATTCGCGCCTTTGCTCCGGCTGAAACCGCGCATCGCTTGGGCGTTGACCTCATCGTTACCGACCACCATCTGCCGGGTACGGACGGCGTTCCCCGCGCCCTCGCCGTCGTGAATCCCAACCAGGCGGGATGCGAGTATCCCTGCAAGTCAATTTGCGGGGCTGGAGTTGCATTCAAACTCGCGCAGGGACTCATGGCAAGAAGGCTTGCGGACAAAGATCAAACGAGCTTGTTGAAGTCATTTATGAAAATGGTGGCCATTGCCACCGTCGCGGATTCCGTCCCGCTTGCCGGAGAAAACCGCGTCTTCACCAAAATTGGATTGGACGCATTGCGCAAAGCCGTCAATCCCGGATTAAAGGCGCTTTTGGAAGTCGCAAAACTCGGCGGCCATCCGCTGACCTCGGGCGAAGTTGCCTTCCGCATTGCACCGCGCATTAACGCTGCCGGGCGTATGGACGTGGCCCGCGACGTAATCGAATTATTCAGTGTGAAAGATCCACTGCGCGCGGTGGAGATTGCCAACAAGCTCGACCAGTTGAATTCTGAACGGCAGGAAGAAGAACGCCGCATTCTTGACTTTATCAACAAACGATTCGAGGAAACTCCAGCGCTCGGCGAGGCCTTCTGTGTTGTGGTGGATGGCGAAGGCTGGCATCGGGGTGTGATCGGAATCACCGCCACTCGCGTGGTGGAGCGCTATGGACGGCCGGCGCTCGTGATTTCTAAAAATGGCGAAGAGGCGCACGGCTCGGGCCGTTCCATTAAACCTTTTCACCTCCTGAACGCGCTCGAATCCTGCCCCGAACTGTTCACGCGCTTCGGTGGCCACTCGCATGCCGTTGGATTTTCCTTGCCCTCGGCAAATGTTGAAACCCTGCGAACACGACTTGACGCTTATGCGCGGCGCTGCCTTTCACTCGACGATTTCGATCCCGTGCTGGAAGCTGACGCGGAATTGTCGCTGACCGAGATCACGCCCGAGCTGTTTTCCGCGATTGAACAGCTTGAACCCTTTGGCGCGGCCAACCATGCGCCCGTCTTCGTAGCGCGTGCGGTGCGATTGATGGCCCCTGCCAAAGTGATAAAAGACAAGCATGTGCGGCTGCGCATCGCGCCTCCGCTTGCCGCAAAAAATGATGCTGCAAAAAATGGCGGCGGGCAAAACGGCGGCGACAATCGCGCCAGCTGGAAAAACTTTATTTCCTACAATGCCCTCGGCTGGCGCATGGCAGAGCGCTTCCAGCAAGAGGGCCTGCTCGCGGGTGACAGCTTTGACGTTGCCTTCACTCTGGAGCAGAACGACCATCCAGAATTCGGCGGTCTCGAATTGACCCTGCGCGATTTCAAGCGCGATGAAGCGGGGGCGAAAAGCGCGTCAATTCCATAAACGTTCCATGCAATATCTCAGCTACCGATGCCCCAGCTACCAATACTCCAGCTACCAACCCCATGTCATCCCGAACAGCTTTAGCTGTGAGGGATCTTACGACGGTATGAACTACCGTTGCTGCTGACGGGAATTTTGGCCCCATTGTCAGCATCCCAGTATTCAGCCGTCGTAAGCTCCCTCCGTCTTCGCTGCGCTCAACGTCTGGATGACATGGCTTATGGAGAAGTTGCAAAGTTAGGGACGCTTCCTCCGAATCAAATTGTCTTCGCGGCTGCGCGGGAGTAAAAATCTAACGGAAGGAGAAGCACATGAGCGTTTCTCACTACGCGGGAGGAAGTATGGTCGCGCACAACATGGTCACCACGCAATTCGAGTTGGATGGATTCAAAGTTGTCCGCACGCTGGGAGTTGTCCGAGGAATCGTGGTGCGCTCGCGTTCCGTCATCGGCACGATAGGCGCCAGCCTGCAGACATTGATCGGCGGCAACATTACCCTTCTTACCAATCTCTGCGAAAAAACGCGCGAAGAGGCTTTCGATCTAATGCTGCAGCACGCAGCCCAGCTCGGCGGGAATGCCGTGCTCTCTTTTCGCTACGACGCAACAGAAATTATGCAAGGCGTCACGGAAGTGCTGGCTTATGGTACCGCTGTCCTGGTTGAGTCAATCAAGAGCTGACGCCGCCGAACCCTCATCAAGGTGAGAGCGCGAGTCTTAAGAAAGATTTCGAAATCTGAATTTGCCGTGCCAATTGGATCGCGCAAAGCTGCCGGAGCGTGCCAGTCTCTGCCCGCATAAGGTTGGGAAGCTCACGATGTAAAGGCATGGCTGAGAAGGGGCACGGACGGGAAGGGCCTGACTTTAGCCATGCCGCAAGAAGACTAACACTTGGGGCTTCAGCCCCTGAGGTAAGAAAAAACTACTCGCTCGTAAAGTAGTCCACGGTCACGGGATTTTCAAACAGCGAATAATCCCGCGTCACCACCGTGATTCCCGAGTCAGTCACGAAGTACCGCTGGCGGTCCGCTTCCGGATCATACCCAATCGTCGTGCCTTCCGGGATGTGAACGTCGCGGTCAATAATCGCGCGCCGGATGCGGCAGTGGCGGCCAATATTCACGTGCGAGAAAAGAATGCTGGACTCGACTTCGCTGTAGGAATTGACGCGCACATCCGGCGAAAGAATGCTGCCGCGCACACTGCTTCCTGAAACAATGCATCCCGCGGAAACAATTGAATCATGCGCCTGCCCGGTGCGGCCTTGCTCCGCGAATACGAACTTCGCCGGCGGATACTGGCGCTGATAGGTCCGAATCGGCCAGTCGGAGTCATACAAGTTAAACACTGGCGAGACCGAAACGATGTCCATGTTGGCTTCGTAGTAGGCTTCGAGCGTTCCCACGTCGCGCCAGTACTGGGCCTCTTTCTTGTTCTCATCCACAAAGTCGTAAGCGTAAACCCGGTAGTCGTCCACCATCTTGGGCAGAATGTCTTTGCCGAAATCGTGGCTGGAATCGGGGTCTTCCGCGTCCTTCAGCAATACCGGAATGAGCACGTCAGTGTTGAAAAGATAAATTCCCATGGACGCCGCGACCTTATTGGGATTGTGTGGAGCGCGCAGCTTGGTTTCCTTGGGCTTCTCCTCAAATCCCACCACCCGGTTATCGTGGTCTACATCGACCACGCCGAAGCGGGAAACTTCATCCGGCTCAATCTGGATGGTCGCCAGCGTTACGTCCGCGCCGCAGTCTTCATGCTGCTTGAGCATGCGGCGGTAGTTCATCTTATAAATATGATCGCCGGAGAGAATCAGCACCCGTTTGGGCTGCTCTGATCCAATGGAATAAATGTTCTGGTAGACCGCATCCGCCGTCCCCTGGTACCAGCTTTCGCTCACGCGCTTCATGGGAGGCAGTACCTCGACAAATTCCCCCATTTCGCGCGCTACGAAGTTCCATCCTTCGCGAATGTGGCGGTTGAGCGAGAGCGCTTTGTATTGCGTGAGAATGTAAACCTTGCGCAGGTCGGAGTTCACGCAGTTGGAAAGCGTTACGTCAATGATGCGGTAAATGCCGCCGAAGGTCACGGCCGGCTTGGCGCGGTCGCGCGTGAGAGGATAAAGCCGTTCTCCGGCCCCTCCAGCGAGCAGAACTCCGAGCGTATCTTTCATAGTGCTGGCATGCCCTTGCGCTTGGATGCAGACAGCTAGTTATGGGAAACGCGCCGGGGTGATTTTTGCTTCACTCTGGCGTGATCGCGCACAAAATGAAAACGCGCACAAATGAAAGAAGATACTAGCACAGCCGCATGGAACCACCGTACGAGGAGAATCAGTTTTCCTGGAGGGGACTGCTGAGGTAGGGTTGCCGAATGAAATCTGGCGCTACCGCGATGCGCTGCACAACTGAGGCAGGAAAAGCGCTACTTACGTCTGCTCTTCTTCTACTTTAATGCGCAGCGATTTCAGAAACTTCAGATCCTG
Organism: Terriglobales bacterium; assembly: GCA_025451215.1. Lineage (GTDB taxonomy): Bacteria > Acidobacteriota > Terriglobia > Terriglobales > Acidobacteriaceae > JAICKN01. The sequence continues at coordinate 10,036 of JANWKU010000048.1, read as the reverse complement.
ATCGCTGACTTTGAACTCGAAATTGCTCGAAGAGGAAGTGACAAGCGTCGTTTTCTCCGCGTTGCTCTCACCCGGCTTGCTGATGCCAATGGTAGCTTCGAGCACCAGGAAAATGTCGTAGCCGCCGTCTTTGATTCTGGAGACGACTTCGGCAATGGAATCGGAGTCGGCCAGGGATTCATTGATCGCCTCGCCAAGTTCCTTCATAAGTTGCTTAAGTTGCTGGTCCACATGCCCCCCTGCATCCCGGTCGCTGCCGCAAGGGCAGCTCCAGTTCTTTAGATGTATAAACGCATGCCTATGATGCGTGGCCGGTGCAGTTTACCGTGCCCGTATTCTATCCCTTAAGGCGGGCGAAAACATTGATAAAATCATTCGCGATGGGGAAAGTCTTCACTTTCAGAAATTTGGGCATCGCCACGCGCGTGGCCACCGACCAGGCGAAGCGCTCGCGCGGACTGAATGCTCTCTGGCAGGGCGTTCGAGCGTGGGCCACGCACTTTGCGCACGTGATGCACCAGCTCTGGCTGGAAGTTATAGGATTCGTTTTTCTGGCGATTGCCGGAATCGGCGCGCTTGGAATCGCGCGTGAGTACTCTAAATATGAAGCTGGCAAATCCAGTTACGGCCGGGTCGTACTCGCGGTTTGCTTCACGCTGTTATTCATTTGGTTTGGGGTCACTTCGTTCTGGCGCTTGCGAAGAAAGTTAGCGGCAATGAAGTAGCTGTCCGTGTAGCGCCGGGTCTTTGACCCGGCGACCGTCACTGCGCATCAAGCGTTGTGGGTTAGACGTTGACTGGCATGGCTGATAAATCCAAACCGTCCCCTGCTCAACCCGAAACTTCCTCCCATATTCCAATTCAACCTGTTTACACGGAAGCGGACCTCGCAGCTTTTGACTACGACGCGCAAATCGGATTTCCCGGCGAGTATCCCTTCACGCGCGGCATTCAGCCCACCGGATATCGCGGCCGCCTATGGACCATGCGGCAGTACGCGGGTATGGGCGACGCCGAAGAGTCCAATAAAAGATACAAATATCTTCTCTCCCAGGGCACCACTGGACTCTCAGTCGCCTTCGATCTTCCCACACAAATCGGCCTCGACTCCGACAGTCCGCTGGCGCTCGGCGAAGTGGGCAAGGTCGGCGTTGCGATTGATTCCATAAAAGACATGGAGCGCTTGTTCGACGGCATAGACCTGACGAAGATTTCCACGTCGATGACCATCAATGCCACGGCTTCCATTTTGCTGGCATTGTATGTCGCGGTCGCGCGACGGCGTAGTGTGGACGCTCGCCGCCTTTCCGGTACCGTACAGAACGATGTTTTGAAGGAGTACATCGCCAGAGGCACCTACATTTATCCGCCGCAGCAGGCCATACGGATCGTTACGGATCTTTTTGCCTGGGCGAACGGCAACGTTCCCGAGTGGAACACGATCTCCATCTCCGGATACCACATGCGCGAAGCCGGCTCGACCGCGGTGCAGGAGATCGCTTTCACTCTGGGCAATGGCATCGCTTACGTGCAGGCTGCCATCAATGCCGGTCTTGACGTGGACAAATTCGGGCCGCGGTTGTCATTCTTCTTCAACGCTCACAATAATTTTCTGGAAGAGGTCGCCAAGTTCCGCGCCGCGCGCCGCATGTGGGCGAAAATCATGCGCGAACGTTTTCACGCGAAGAATCCGCGCTCGTGGATGTTGCGCTTTCACACGCAGACCGCAGGCTCCACGTTGACCGCGCAGCAGCCGGAAAACAACATTGTCCGCACGGCATTGCAGGCATTGGCGGCAGTCCTCGGCGGAACACAGTCCTTGCACACCAACTCCTACGATGAAGCTCTCGCGCTTCCAACCGAGCAGGCCGCGCGCATTGCTTTGCGTACCCAGCAGATTGTTGCCTACGAGTCGGGAGTGCCGAACACGGTGGATCCGGTAGCGGGATCGTATTACATCGAGAGCCTGACCAATGAAATGGAGAAGTGCGCTCTGGACTATCTGGAGAAAATTGATGCGCTCGGCGGAATGCTCGTCGCCATCGAACGCGGATACGTGCAGCAGGAAATCCAGAACGCCGCTTACGAGTATCAGAAGCAGGTGGAAAAAGAAGAAGCCGTCGTTGTCGGATTGAACCGGTTCACCATGAAAGAAGAAAAGCCGGTGCCCCTTCAACGCATGGACGAAACGCTCGAGCGCAAACAGGTGGAACGTCTGCGCGCGCTGCGAAGTCGCAGAGACCGCCAATCATGGGAGGCATCTCTCAAGCAGATTGAAGATGCGGCACGCTCCGGAGCGAACCTGATGCCGCATATTCTCAGCGCTGTCGAAGCCTATGCGACGGTCGGTGAAATTTCGGATACGCTGCGGCGCGTTTTTGGAGAGTACAAGGAAACCGTGGTCGTTTAAGTTGCGTGTAGTGCCGGATTCCGGCATCACAAACCCAACCGTAAGATTAAGACTTCAGTCCGTGTAGCAGAGATTTCGGTAAGCGTTACGAAAACTCCGTTTGCGAGAGATGAGAGTTGCGAAAAACTTCGACACTATCACGAACGGGAAGGGCACGGCTTTAGCCGTGCCGAAAGAAGCAGAAACAAGTGGCTTTAGCCGCTGCGGTTCACCCTCGTTCAATCTGGTTCATGAACGGCTGAAGATTCAACTCCAGCATCTTGCGGTCGTCTTCCGAGAGGTCAGTAAAGCGGAAGGGTTGCAGCCAGCCACGCGTCGCCCACATGGGAAAAAGCATTTCAGCCTCAACCCGCACCGTCGCCGAAACCAAATGAAACGTCAGTTCCACCACCAGCTTTTCATCCAGCGGACTTTCCAGATTCAGCATTCCGCCGCTGATGGAAAGAATGTGCAAGCGGGCGCGAATGTGCTTGCGGTTGGGCAAGCGCACCAGCGCTAAGACCGATCCGCTCAATCGAATGCGCGGAGCGCGTTGATCTTTCGCTGACTTGCCGGAAGCCACTTCCGGCCTGGCTAAAGCAGGAGACTGCGACATATGCAAGCAGTATGGCACCCGCAATTTCGAGGTCAAAGTTACCAAAGAACGAGCACTCGATATCGCCTTGGAAAACGCGAAAAACAAAGGATTGGCGGGCTGTCTAGGATGCCTCAGGGAACATCTTAATCCGCGATTGCGCATATTCCACGGGAATGAGACAAAGGCAGGTAGTAGTGCAGTTTGCATGAAGTAGTTCGTATCAGGATATGGCTTTAGCATATCGCCGGAGCAGCACAAAAATGGGACGGGCTTTAGCACTCGGCGCCTGAAGGCGGTCATTGGACCCGTCGTGCGGCAGGCGCTGCCCTGATACGAATCAGCTCGCCAACCTGCACCACCCCATCCAAACGCCCGGCAGATCGGCGTCAGCCCGCTTATAGGCGTATGATGGGGTATGGATTACATTTCGCAACGTCTCAGTGATCTTCGTCAGGAAATTACCGATCTTCGCAGCATGAACACGCGCTATTCAGAGAGAAGCGAACACAGCGCAATAGACCAGTCGGCCTACGAATTGCGCACCAATCGCCTTCAGCAAATCAAGAAAGAGCTCTCTAATATGCGGAATCTTCCTAAAGAAGGCGTTGTATGGTGGGAAAAAGTTGGGAGTCCGGGCACTGCATTATCATAGCCGCTAACGTCACAAATGAAGTTTTTGACGGGGACCGATTTGACCGCTTTCCCGCAACCGTTAGTTTTTCCCACAAATCCAGCGGAAGCATTTATCATCTAACGGCAGTGAACTCACAGAAAATCATATTTAGCGCCCCGGAAGGCCTAAGGAGACAGAATGTCCAAAATTAACGGCGATAAGGCCCGGTTCCACAAGGCCCGGAAGGAAAAGATCGAGCGCCGGGAGCGCTATCGGAAGATGTTCGAGTCATTGGCGGGGAAGGGTACGAAGTCTGCGGCTAAGACGGCGAAGTAGTTGCCGGAAGTTATCGCAAAAAATCGGTTTTGGGTAGGGCAAGACTTCAGTCGTGCCGCTCGAGTCCGCACAATAAGGGCTTTAGCCCCTGAGGTAAGAGGCAGTTTGCTTTACCAAGGATGAGACTGTTTTCAGTGCCTAAGCAAAAATGTTCTGAGCGGAAAAGATCTGAACGAAAAAGTAGTGAACGAAAAAGAAAAGAGAGCTTATGAAAAATCTTTACGTCGGCAACCTACCCCATGCCACAACCGAAGCCGAGTTGCGGAGTGTATTTGAAGCCCACGGAGCCGTGGAAAAAGTGAGCATGGTCACCGACCGCGATACCGGACGTTCGCGCGGCTTTGCCTTCGTCGAGATGACTGACGCCGGAGAAGCGGAAAAAGCGATCGCGGCGTTAAATGGAACGGACCTTGGCGGACGCACTCTCAAGATCAACGAAGCAAAACCAAAAACCGAACGCCCCGGAGGCTTCGGTGGTGGTGGCGGCGGTAAGCGCTTCGGTGGCGGAGGAGGCGGTGGCGGTCGTGGTGGTTTTGGCGGTGGTGGCGGCGGCCGTGGAGGAAGCGGCGGCGGTGGTGGCCGCGGTGGACGCGGGCGCGACGACGGAGGCCATGCGCGTGGCCCTCGCGAGCCCCGCTGGTAGTTTTCTAAATTTATAATCATGATCAAACGCCGCGCCGGGACCCGAGCGCGGAAGTTGTAGTTCATGAATATTCAAGGGGGCCTCATGCCTGGTCGGGGTAGCGCGACTTTCAATAAACGACAAAAAGAGCAGCGCCGCAAGGAAAAGCAGCGCGAAAAAACCGAACGCCGCAGCCAGCGAAAGATCGACAAACAGGGGCAGGTTGGAGAAGACAACGGCGGCTCATTCGAAATCGCCGAAAGCCAGGATGCCTTGTTTGAAATGGAGCCCGGAGAGTCCGACAACTTCTAACGGTGTCCCATTTGTACTTCTTTAGCGGAATTCTCACGCCACCCGCTGTTGTCCGTGGCTGAATTTCCTCACCGCCAGAATAATGAGCAGTACGAAGGCCGTGAGCACAACCAACTGCGCGACCACGAAGGGCCGCTCTGATTGCGTTGGCGCCAGCGCCTTTAAGGCGGGCACCTTTTCGAACGATTGCACCACCAACACAAAGACGTTCAAATACAGCGCGATCATCGCCGTAACGACATAGGTGCTGCGCCATACGCCCGCCATATGAAAAGCGTAGCGCGCAAGAATGGCGATTGCGAGCACCACAAGAGAAATGATGGCCACTTTATGCGACGGCAGAAGGTGCGTGAAAGGAAAGCCGAATCCGGTTACGCTGGTGAGCACCGTTATGGTCAGAAAAACAGCGGTCCATCCATTCAATCGCTTCCCGGCGAGCAGTCCGAACAGCACAACGAATCCAGAGAAAATTCCGGCGAGACTGATAGCAACATGGATAGTTGTGTAAGTAGCAAGTGACATGCCAAGGATCATCGCGACCTCCTGCGAAATGCAAAAGATAGTACGCTGTGAACAGGGAAATTACCACCCGTTCGAAAGCCCATTAGTGGGCAGTGTGAACAAAATCCGCACTGTCAGCAAAAATCATGTCACCCCAAAAAATCATGTCATCCCGACGTTGAGCGAAGCGAAGACGGAGGGACCTTACGACGGCGAAAGCCTTCTCAGCAATCGGCGGGATATTGTCCCCGCCGCCGGAATACGCACTTGGGTCCAAGGTAAAGCCCCCGCAAAAGCATCTCGGGATAACATGTTTTAATTGAAAAAGTGGTAGTGGTGGTCTGCAATCCAAACGCCAGCCTGAGATTGAACTACTTGCCCGCAGCGTGCGCTTTTTGCCTGGCAGCCACATCAGTGCTGGAATTGGTTTGCTTCAGCACGTCGAGGCATTGAGAATCCAACCGCGTCGAAGAATCTTTTGCCATCATCCCGAGTACAACATTCTTAGGCAAACTCTCACGATAAGGGCGCTTTTCCGTAAGCGCCTGGTACACATCAGCCACGCAGAGAATGCGCGCGGTTAGTGGCAGTTTTTCCGCCGACAGCCCTTCGGGATAACCTTTGCCGTCCAGTCGTTCATGGTGCGCGCCGGCGACGAATGCCATGTTTTCGAATCCGGAAATCTTCTGCACGATCACCTTGGTATAGACGGGGTGCATCTTCATCTTGTCCCATTCTTCTTCGTCCAACTTCCCGGGCTTTTCCAGAATGGCATTGGAGACGCTGAGTTTTCCGATATCGTGCAGCAACGCGGCCCTGCGGACGAAAGTGACCGTCTGTTCGGAAAGCCCGAGACCGCCGGCGATTTCGACCGCGGCGGCGGCGACGCCGAGCGAGTGGTTGTAGGTGTAAGGTGATTTGGCGTCAATAATTCCGGCGAAGGCGTCGCAGATGTTATCAACACGTTCTTGTGATGCGGTTACGGCTGCGCCAGGTTCCATGCGCAAAACGTGTTCGCGCGCCTCGCTGGAAAAGAATTTTTCCCACAACGGATCGTCATCATGGAAGGTGCGCACGATGCGTGCGATTTCAGGATCGAACCAGCGGCCGCTACGTTCGGAAATCACCTGCACGGCCTCGGCGGGCGAGCGTCCGTTGGCGAATACTTCGAGCGTCTGGCTCACATTCATAATGCGCGACAGCAGAGGGATTTCTTCCTTCTGGCGGTGGTCAGGATATCCCGCTCCGCTCCAATGCTCGTCGAGGCTGCGAATGGCTTGCGCGGTGTTCTCGCTCAGGCCGATCTTGCGTGCGATTTCAGCGCCACGTTCGCAGCGTGCTCCAATCACTTCAGCATTGTTTCTTTTTTGTTCCGCGCCCAGCACCACCGATTTCACAAAGCGGCGCAGCAATGATTTTCCCGGCAGCACATTGCGCAAAAGGTAGCGTAGCCCGGAAAGAGACGGACGCGTCCAGTCCTCAAATTTAACTTCCCGTTTGGCTCGAATGTCATCGGAACCTAAAATCTGGTGCATGCGCGCGGAATTGGTGCTGCAGCCCGCGTCCTTCAGCAACAACGCATAATAGAGGTCGGAAGATTCCTGCTGCGAGAGTTGCATCTCTTCAGCAATCCGCATCCCCACCAGGCAACTGCGGATCGCGTGCCCCATGGGCTGTCCCTCGGTAAGATCAAGCGCGGCCGAGAGCGCGGAGACTACGTCCGAAAGGCGAATTGTGGTGTCCGGCGCGGTAAGCATGAGCAATGAATATGGATGACGGTCGAGTGTGCCGTAGGGGTGGGCTCAAATCTATGGTGAGCTTGGCAGCAAACTGCCTCAAGTTACGCTGGTAACTCGTGGATGGTTCCCAAGGCCGGATTCTGGCCCCATCCACCACTATCGGGATGGTTACTTTCTACCCCTTCCGTAACTGGCAGCAGCGCAGAAGAAATGGAATACTTTTTTCGAAAGCAATTTTAAATTTCCTCCCCAAACAATCCTTGAGGGGTCATTCAAAATGAAATCTAGTATTTATAAGTTGATAATGCTTGCCTTGTTCTGCAGCGGGACCGCAGCCGTGGCCCAGATTGGCGGCGCATTAGGCAATGGAATGAGCAGCAGGGCAACTTCGCTGGGCGGCGCGGATGTCGCCTCCGTCTCGAGTCCACTCGAAGCTATGCAGGGAAACCCAGCAGGGCTGACTGCTTTGAACGGTCATGAACTTGACCTCAGCGTCTCCAGCTTGTTTGCCACCGGCAGCTTTACCAATTCGGTGTCGAACGATGGCACCATCAGCACTTTTTCCGGCGTGCTTCCCTACGGCGCCTTCGCCATGCCTTTGCACTCGCGGCGCTTTGTTCTGGGACTCTCCGCCGCGCCAGATGTTGCCATGAGCGCGGACTGGAAGTATATGGATCCTCCCGGAGGCCTCGGTGGCACCAGCTATGGATTGCAGCAGAACAAATCCGCGATCCTGGGATTGCGTTATGCGGCTGGCCTTGGCGTAGTCGTGAATAAAAACTCTCTGTCGGCGGTACCGTCGGATTGCTTTACAACCGCAACACGCTCGACGCTCCTTTCATCTTCCAGCAGCAGGCGGTGCTCGCTGGTGCGAAGACTTTGCTTGACCTGCACACATCCGGCACGGGATGGAATGGAACGTTCGGCGCTCTTTACACGGCTAATCGCAATTTGACCGTGGGGCTCTCCTACAAAACTAAAACCACCGTGCATTCCAGCGGAGATGCCTCAGGCGACGTGGGCGCGCAGTTTGCCACGCTTGGCGTTACGGGCGTCCCCACGGATTTCCACTATGACGCGGGAGTCATCACGAAATTTCCGCAGGCCCTTTCCGGCGGAGTTTCCTGGCAGGCCTTGCGCCGTGCGCGTCTGAACCTGCAAGGAAACTGGATTAACTGGAACAATTCATTCAACAACCTCCCAGTCAACCTGACCAACGGCACCAACACCACCATCAATGGGCTGGTGGGATCGAATGACATGCAGGATGTCGTGCCGGTTCGCTGGCGTAATCAGGGAGTGTTCGGCGTGGGCGTGGAATCTCCGGTGGGCGAACACTTCGCCTTTCGCGGCGGTTACTCATACGCGACCAATCCGGTGCCGTCAGCGACGTTGACTCCAATGACCGCAGCCATTCTGCAGAACACCATTGGCACCGGCGCCGGATACAGCCACGGCCGCTACAACTTCGACCTGGCCTATCAGGTGCAACTGCCTGCCTCCGCCAGCGTTGGCACCAGTTCACTGTTGTCGGGCGAATACGACAACAGCAAGGTGAACGTCACCATGCAGTCGCTGACGCTTACCACCAGAATTCACTTCTAATTCGGTAGAGGATTTAATTTTGCAAAGCCCGCCGCTTCCTTAATCTCGGAAGGGCGGGCTTGTTTTTTGCTTGGTATGCCAAATTAAATCTCGGCTTTTTACAGGACTGTCTATCCAGAGTTTCCTAATGGGTCACTGGAGTTTGCGCCGGGGGAGCCGGTAGCGCTTGCGACTTCATTGCATGCGAGAAAAATTCTCCTTCATCGGTGAGTGCGAACGTATCCCATGAGCTGATCATCCGGGGACCCCACTCCGGATCATAGACCCAGGCCAACCAACTGATGCCGCGGCCCTCCAGATAATTAATGATGGCCGGGCCGTACCCATCATCAGGAGTGCCGGGACGCCTCCAGAATCCAATTTCCGTTGCGATGATGGGATATTGGCTGGCGGCAAAACCGAAATCTTCTTCCCACTTGGGCTCCCAGGGCTTAGGCCGCTTATTTGGATAAGGATGCGTAACATAGCCGATGCCCTCGGCGTTGATCGGAGCTAGATGGAGTGGAGTGAGGTCATAGGCCCAGTCAAAGCCTGCGACGAGTGGAATTCTGTCGCGATCATAAGCGCGAATGGTAGCGATGAGTTCTTCATTAATCTGCTTCCAGTCGCTCCAGGAAATTGGCCCCAACTTGTTGGAGAACATTGTTGGCTCATTAAAGAGTTCGTAAAAGGCGACAGTATTGTTTCCCGCAAAGTGACTGGCGATGGTGCGCCAGAATTCGAAAGTCTCCTGCAAGGAAGTCTGGTACATCGGGTCCTGAAACAATCCGGTATGAAGGTTGCCGATGGAGTGCCAGTCAATATCAACGTACATACCCAGTTCAGTACACCAGTCCACGGCTTGGTCCAGCAATATCAAGTAGCCCTGCGGAGTGCGCGTGCGCCAAGCGATTGGATGAACGGGAATGCGGACCAGGCGCGCGCCGGTCTGCTGCACATGAACAAAGAAATCCCGGTTCCAATGTCCTTCGCCGTCAATCTTGTCAGGGTCGGCAATGGAAAGACCACGGAAAAGAACGGTGTTCTCTTGCGGGTCAACGAAATGATTGCCGCGCACTGAAATGAGCGGCATCTTTTTTGCATTCGGATTGGGCCCGGCGGGACGCGGATAACGAGCATTCCACCACTGTTTGACTGGCGTAGGATTGGCCGCTCCTGTATTTTGCGCGAATGCCGCCTGCGGACATGACAAAGATGCCACGATAATTGCAACAGCCATCAATAATGGTTTCATGGAATTTGATTGCTTCCTTTTGAAAATAATTTCAAGAGAGCGCAGCCATTGTAGGACAAGTGAGCGAAGATTGGTCTATTCTTGACT
>JANWKU010000047.1 GCA_025451215.1 Terriglobales bacterium | reverse complement strand
TGGGTTTCATCCGAGAAGGTGATGTCCTCTGACTCGGTGGCTAGATGAGGTTCGATCGCCAACTGCTGATACCAACTGATGGTCCGTGTAAGCAACTGGAGGATTTCCTGCGAACCGACGGCGGCGGTCGAGGGAGCATTTTGCGGTGGAGAGGATTGTTGCGCGGGCGCGCTCGCCACGGTTCCGAAGAGGGTAAGGTACACGGCCGTTTTCGCTAGAAGCCGGGGAGTAGTCCTGAATTTAGGGAGGATAAAATTCATGAAAGAAAAATCCCGAGCGCATTAATTAGTATAAATCATTGTTGCGCTCGAACAGGACCCGGGTCATTTTTGTGAGAGTAGTGCAGCTTGAACAAACTGCGCACCACAACCGACATTTAGAACTGTAAAATCATGTCATCCCGAACTGCTTTTGCGAGGATCTTACGTCTGATCGAAGCGGCTAGTTGCTGTCGGAGTAATATTTCCGCCGATCTCGCAATCGCCGAATTCATCGACAAAAACTAGCACAAAGCCTTTTTTTGACAATGATTTTGTCGCGAAATTCTACGCATGAGCCAACTCGCGCACGAAGACGCAATTAGGAATTGGTAGAGCAGCAAAATTTCCGACTGAACGTCAAAATATTGACGCCTGTCGAACGAGACATTCACATTGCGTGGATCACTAGCCAGAGGTTCACGCAGGCGTTCGCCAACAGTACGCCACTCACCGAGAGCAATACAATCGCGCGATGGTTGGTTTCAAGCAAATCGGCGATGACGCCAGAAATAAATACAAACAGGAAAGGAACGGCCATCAGCGCGAAACCATATCCTGGATAGTGCGGTGAAGCCAGGCTCAGGATGAGCAGAAGCGCAGCTACGATCAAAGGCGCGGTATTGCCGAAATAGCGGGCGCGCCGCCAATAGGCGTATGCGATCAGCGCAACGGGCAGGATGGCGACGACGCCTGGCCCGATGCGCCCGAGATGCCGGAACAAAGCGAGATAGGCTTCGACCACGGTGAAGGCCTGCCAGACCAGTCCGAGGAAGTTCGCGTTGCGCAGCGCGGCGAGCAGCTTCGCGGGATGAAATCCATAGGCGGCGAAGAGCAAACCGAAAGCGATGACGCAGGCGGACAGCCAGATGGTCAATGCGGCGCGACGTCTTCCTGGGGCGAGATAAAGCATGAACAGCAGAGCCACCGGTACGAGGATGATGAGCGAGAATTGCGAACCGACGGCGAGAGCGAATGAAAGGCCCAGCAACAGGATGCGCCGCCAATTCCAGAGCACGACCTCGCGCGGCGCGTAGAGCGTGTGAGACACGGCAATCGCCGTGAAGATCGCTCCGAAGGCACCCCACGCGGCTCCCATTTCCGGTTGCGCGAACCACATAGTGCTGGAAACAATGATGCCCGGGGAAAAGCAGTAGAAGATGAGGGCGATGTAGCCGCCGCTGTTCCCGTAGAGCCGCCGCGCAACGTACCAAAGCGAAGCTCCCAGCAAAACGGCGAAAATCAAATTGGGAACAATTGCGAGCCACAGATGCGAAGTGATGCAGCCGGGCAGGTCCGCGGTCCGGCAGAACAAGAATGGTGCGGCAGAGATCAAATACCAAAGAGCGGAATGGTCTCTGTTCAGAGTCAGAGTACCGACGGCTGGCGCTGATGCCGATTGCTGGAAAAATTCCGGACTTGCGATAATAGCCGGGACGCCTTTGGCTGGCGCTTTGCCCCAGAAAACCAGCCCTGTCTCCACGCGCGCGACCTCTGCCTCATTGCCGTCGCGGTAGCGATTTGGGCGGCTCGCGAGCCACAGGCACTGCGCCAAAAAGAGTAGCAGCAAAAGCCCGGCAAGTATTTGCGGTTGGCCAAAACGTTCGCGTGTAAAGAATTTACTCATTGGGCGGAGTGAGTGTTTTACTATGTTCAAAATTGTTTGGGAAAGCGTGTCTAGCGTGTCCTACGAAAGCGTGCCTTACGAAAGCGTCTCATGGATGAAATAAGCGCGGCTGGCACTCCCAATCACATCCCGCATCCCGCCTCCTCGAATCCTGGTTCAGAAGGACGCCCCTCCATAGTATCGCGGATTCTGTTAACTCCCGATGGTTTGCGCCCGATTTGGCGCCTTCTTCTCTATGTCTGCATGTACGAAGTGTTGAAATTCATGGTGAAGGTCGTTTTGTCGGGTCTGGTGCAGGAGCCGATCTTGCAATTGTGGCTCACGATGATTGCCGAGGGCGGACTCCTGGTGGCTGCCCTCGTGCCTGCATTGCTACTGTCGAGAATGGAAGAACGGCCCTTCGGGACTTATGGGTTTCCTATCCGCAAAGGCTGGGGCAAAAACTGTGCCGTGGGAGCGATTTGGGGCCTGGCCACCATTACGGCACTCATGCTGACGTTACGGGTGACTGGAGTTTTTCATTTTGGGACGCTAGCTTTACACGGTTTCCGTATTGCTAAATTCGCGGTGTTCTGGGGGGTGATGTTTCTTCTCGTTGGATTTTATGAAGAATTTTTGGTTCGCGGCTACACCCAGTTCATGCTGGCGCAGGAGACTGGCTTCTGGCCGGCGGCAATAGTTCTCTCATTTATTTTTGGAGCATTACATCTGGACAATCCGGGTGAGAGCTTGCCGGGTATTTGTGGGGCCGTTTGCATCGGCTTGTTCTTTTGCCTCACGCTGCACCGCACGGGGAATTTGTGGTTCGCTGTCGGCTTTCATGCCGCGTGGGACTGGGCTGAGTCTTACCTGTATTCCGTTCCTGACAGCGGGCAAATCGCGCCCAGGCACCTTATCCGTTCTTCCCTCCACGGTCCCAAATGGCTCACTGGAGGCGCCACCGGCCCCGAAGCCAGCGTACTTTTGCTCGTCGTGCTGCTTGCCGTTTGGATTGTTTTTGACCGGGCGTATCCCAAAATCGCCTTTCGCGAAAATTGACCTCGCCGAAAATTGTTCCGCAAGTCTTTGGAAACTCAGCTTTTATTTAGATGATCTGGAGTTGACCGGAAATTTACCCGCCGTGCATTGCGAACTGCTGCGCTTGCCCGCAGATTTGCCCGCAGGAGGAACGAAATGGCAGACACATTCACAGAATTTTCTGAGCAGGTGAATCCAGATTTATTAAAAGAGATATTGAAAAGATCGCGGCAGGCGCGCTTCAAGCACGCCAATCGCCTACAGACCAGCTTTTTGTCGTCTCTTGAAAAAAAGGCGTTACTCTGGCTGGCGGAACGCCTTCCTCAATGGATCAACTCTGATCACCTTACGTCGCTGGGATTGGCCGGGCAAATCATGGCCGGAGTCAGCTACGCTCTGGCAGCTCAAAACCATTTATGGCTGATCGCGGGAATTGGCTTTCTTGCGGTGAACTGGTTCGGCGACAGCCTGGATGGCACGCTCGCCCGGGTGCGCCGCCGGGAGCGTCCGCGCTACGGCTTTTATGTGGACCACATGATAGACAGCTTTGGCGCTCTCTGCATCATGGGCGGGCTGGCGCTTTCTGGCTACATGGATCCGTACATTGCTTTTGGCTTGCTGATTGGATTTCTTTTGCTCTCCATCCAGTCTTATCTCGCGGCTTACGCGCTGGGAGAATTCCGCCTCTCGTTTTGGAGTTTCGGGCCAACGGAATTAAGGGTCCTGCTGGCGCTGGGAAACCTGGCGCTGATGCGCTGGCCCCGTGTATTGGAACGTCAATACCGGCTTTTCGATATCGGAGGGCTCATCGGTATAGCCGGCATGGCGGCGGTAGTGGTCTTCTTCACCGCCTGCAACACGCGGCGCTTGTATCACGAGGAATTGCGCTAATGGTTGCGGCGGAAGCGGATCGGCGACGCGCCATTTCCCGTTGGCTGAAGTTCAACGCTGTGGGCGCTATTGGGATCGGCGTGCAGTTGGCGATGCTGGCCATTCTAAAAAGCGTTCTGCACGTGGATTATTTGGTGGCAACGGCCGGGGCTGTGGAGGCGGCGATCCTGCACAACTTTTTTTGGCATGAACGCTTTACCTGGGCGGAAAGAAGGAGCGGCTTGTCTGCGCCGCGGTTGCTGAAATTCAATCTTACGACCGGAGCGGTTTCCCTCATCGCGAACTTGTTGCTGATGAGGGTCCTGGTGGGGGATTTGCATCTCCAATATTTGGTTGCGAACTGCCTGGCCATCGGCTCCTGCTCGTTGCTTAATTTTGTCATCAGCGACCAGTTCGTGTTTCGTCCTGGGTAATCAGAGTTATGGGGTGACCAGCCGTTTTGTGTGCTTTTCGAGAACGCATGTTCCAGAACGACACAATTTGTCAATCAAGTGGTGGCAAAAGGCCCTCGCAAACCTCCTTTGCCGGGCAGGAGGCTTTATTTGCAACTTCACGCAAGATAAGGGGTTGAAGGAACTATGACGAAGATTTCCACGTATAGGCAAGTGCGGCTGTTTTGCGGCAATGAAATTGCATGCAACGTACGTGGGTATCGCGGAGTCTAATAGGTTGGAGAGATGAGGTCGGAGGTGATAACGACCATGAAAGACAAAGAAAGATTTACTACAACCGAACTTGCAGCCCTGCGAAACGATCTGTTGCAGGGAGGGCTGGCCGATTCGCGCGAGGCCGCCGAGCTACTGCAGGTCTTCCTGATGGGGCGGGGCTATGGCGTCTCGCCACAAGCGGCGTTTGATGCGGCCGGCCGGGTTGAAATGGCAGGCTGTTCGATGCCCGTATTGCAGCACGAGCTCGAGAACCTTGCGCTCGTTATGTAATTGAGACCGTTAGTTGAGGCATTTGTTTTAGTCTCATAATTGAGAATTTGATTTCGAAATTGAGAAGATATTCTGCGGGGGCCTTAGAACCAAACCGAACCCCGAAGATGGTAGAGCAAGCATGAGCCGGGCAAACCAGCCCGGCTGACTTGTTTTTGGACGACGATTAGTTCTCTATCGCGACTTCCGCTTTGCCCGTAATAAGAAAGTAATCGCCTGACGCGTCTCCAGAACCCTAATTCAGAAATTCAGTTTCGTGCGATCAGCGGACGCGAAGCGCAACCAAAACCTTCTCATTTGCAACAATCCGTTTGGGCAAAAAACAACGGTTCTTCTCATCCCAATGCACTATTTGCGCGCGATTCCGGACGAACAGCCACACAAAGGGCACATTTCCCGGGTTACCTTGGTGTTTTGTCCCCGCGTTCTTAAGCTCGTAGCCTGATAAGGGCGATTTACCCCTAAACGTGCCCGCGTTCGCGCCGAAGATCGTACAACCAAGTGCCGCTTAGCAGCCCAAGTCGGTTTCCTCTCCCCCCCGTCCAATTTGCCGTGGACTCGTTGGGTTTTACCGTGATTGAACTGCTTATCACCTGCTCGCTGATTTTAACCATTGCCGCTATCGCGATACCGAATGTGATGTCCGCGCTGGACGCTGCCAAGATTGCGAGAGCGGTCGGCGATATTCATGCCATCGGCACGGACGTAATGGGATATGACGCCACTGAGGGTAAGTTTCCCGACACTCTGGACGATGTAGGCGATGCAGCTTACCGTGATCCGTGGGGAAACCCGTACCAGTATTTGAACTTTAACGACACGAAGGGAAAAGGAAAGATGCGAAAGGACCGGTTCCTGGTCCCCATCAACACCTCCTTCGACCTCTACAGCATGGGAAAAGATGGCAAGAGTGTTTCACCCCTAACCGCCCAGGCCAGCCAGGACGACGTGATCTGGGCAAATGACGGAAGCTTCGTTGGGCTCGCTTCCCAATATTGACGTATGAAACTGGAAACCACATTCTTGCGCAGTAAAGTGGCCCGGCGGATATTTTTTCTTTTCGCCTCTTGCTCACTGGTGCCCATCATCTTTTTGGGTGTCTTCTCTTACCAACAGGTTGCCAAACAATCTTTTGAGCAACGTCGGTTAGCGCTGCAACAGGCGAGCAAAACGCAGGGCATGCAAATTCTGGAACGCCTCGACAACATGAAGACTGAATTGCGGATTCTTTCGCTGCAAGCCCAGCATGGAAAATCCACAATTTCCTTTTCACAGTTCCAGGACCACTTCGCCACTGTCGCTATTTACCAGCAAGGACATATCACAACTTCAATACTTGGCTCTCCATCCCCACTCCCGCCCGACAACTGGAACAGGCTGCGATCCGATAAGCCTTGGCTAGCAACTCATCCCTGCAAGGATCTTTCAGAGACCTGCCTGCAAATGGTTGTCGCGGTTCATCCGCAGCAGCCTGCCGATGGCATGATAGTCGGCGAAATCCGAACCGCATATCTTTGGGATACAGAAAACCTCCCGCCCGAGTTCGACTTATCCATATTTAAGGACACTCCTCAGGGCCCAGCTCTATTAGAGGGCATCGTGGCAAGCCAGCCGCCTACTGGGCGTACCGCGTTGCATTCTCCCGCCGACCCATTCCGCTATTTCGAATGGAAACACGACGGCAAAACATATGACGCTGCCTATTGGAAAATTTTTCTTACGCCCGGCTATCAGACCGAGCCTTGGATCGTAGTTGCAAGCCGCCCTCGTGAATCCGCTGCGATTGCTATTAACGGCTTTCGTCATTCATTCCCCCTCATAATTTTGGTGACCCTCTGGTTGGTTTTGCTGGCCAGTTTGGTGCAAATCCGCCGTACCATGGTGCCACTGGAACGTCTCCATGACGCTACCAAGCAAATAGCGGCGCAACGCTTCGAGAGCCGCGTGGATGTCTCAAGCGGCGATGAATTCGAGCAGTTGGCTGATTCCTTTAATGCGATGGCCTCACAGTTGGGTGATCAGTTTCAAGCGCTCAAGACCATCGGCGAGATCGCCAACGCGATTCTTGGCTCGCTGGACCAGAACACGATCCTGAACGCTGTGCTGGATCGTGTGCCCGACTTACACACTTCCGCTTGCTTTGCGATTGCGCTCCTCGAAGATTCCCGCCTGCAAGGCTGCTCAAGCCTTTCGCTGGCCCACGTTCGCCGGCCACAACGGGAACTAGTTCCAACACATTTCTGCTCTGCCGATTTACATCTCTTGCAAATGAATCCACGCTTTTTCCAAACTGAGGTGGCCGAAAGCGTGCCCGATTTTCTCCATCCACTTCTCGCAGAAGACGTAACGTGCTTTTCGATTTTCCCCATTTTCCTTGACCGCGAACCATTCGGAGCATTGATTTACGGGCACTCCCGCCTGGTTCATCCGGAGAGCGCAGACGTGCAACACGCGCGGCAGGTTGCCGATCAACTCGCCGTCGCGTTTTCAAACACACGGCTGATTGCAGCTCTCGAACAGTTGCATTGGGGAACTCTGAAAGCCCTGGCTCGCGCCATTGATGCCAAATCCAATTGGACCGCTGGACACTCCGAGCGCGTCACCCGCCTCGCTCTGAGAATTGGCAAGGCGGTGGGGTTGGGTCCTGAAGACTTGAAGACCATGGAGCGCGGCGGCCTCCTGCATGACGTCGGAAAAATCGGCACACCGCGCGAGATCCTCGATAAACCTGGAAAACTCGACGATTGCGAAATGAAAATTATGCGGGAGCACGTCAATATTGGAATGAGGATTCTCGAGCCCATTCCCGGCCTCAATCAGGCGCTTCCCATCGTCGCCCAGCATCACGAAAGATTCGATGGGACCGGCTATCCCAACGGACTCAAAGGTGACGAGATCAATCTGTTGGCGCGTATCTTTGCCATCGCCGATAGTTTCGACGCTATGACATCAGACCGCCCGTATCGTTCGGGCGTGCCCACTGACGAAGCAATAAGGCTCATCGCCTCCCAGTCGGGAGCGCAGTTCGACCCGCAAGTAGTTGCAGCATTTCTGGAACTCCGCGGCACCGAAGGCCTGGAAATCGATTCGGAGTTGGAAGATAAATTGGTGGAACAGGCGGTGCGCTTTTGAGATTCCATTTTTCACCACGGAGCTTCCAGATCACAGTTTTTATTCTTCTTTTGCCACTTTGCGGCTGCACACGCACTCAAACACAAACGCAAAACTATATTCCGCATGAATTGGTTGGTTACTGGCGAACGGATGCGGCTCGTTACAAAGACCGGTTCTTGAAGCTGGAAAGAGACTACGTAACGATTGGGACAGATGAAGATGATGTTGCCAGCGTTCAGAGAGTCCGGGAGGTGCGCACCGAACGTAAAGGCAAGATTACGATCTATAGCATCTTCTCCATC